>JAHBYK010000034.1 GCA_019635965.1 Parvibaculum sp.
CTGCACGCAGCTGTCCGGCGGCGTTTCCACGACAACGATAAGCACGTTCAGACCGAGCGCATAATCCGCCGCGATCTTGTTCGAGTCGATGTTGTAGCGGGCGTCGGGCCGAAGCTCGGGTGCGCCGGCGTGAAGCGCGCCGACATGGCGGTTCGTCGCCTGATGGACGGCGATACCGAAAAGTATCGTCGCGCCGATCAGGACGAAGGGCGCAATCTTCGGATTCGCAACGAAGCCGAGCGAACGCATGATCTTGAGGCGAACTTCACGCGAGCGGTGCACCCGCGCACGGAAATTGTCGTCAAACTTCATGTAGCTGACCAGCAGCGGCAGCATGATGAGGTTCGTGAGCACCTTCAGGATCACGCCGATCGAGGCGGTGATCGCGAGCTCGCGGATCATCGTAACCGGGATCATGTAGAGCGTACCGAAGCTCACCAATGTCGTCACGAGCGCCATGGAGCCGGGCACGAAGAGCCGCGAGAAGGCGGAGCGCGCGGCCGTCATGCCGTCGGCGCCGGCTTCAAGTTCGGCTGTGACGACGTTGATCTGCTGCACGCCGTGACTGACGCCGATGGCAAAGATGAGGAACGGCACCAGCACGGCCAGCGGATCGAGACCATATCCGAGGAAGGTGAGCAGGCCGAACTGCCAGACCACCGAGGTGAGCGAGGCAAAGAGCGTGGCCGCCGTGAGCATGATCGAGCGCGCGAAGAGATAGAGCGCGAGCGCGGTGAGCGCAAAGGCATAGGCAAAGAACTGGACCACTGTCTTCGCGCCATCCGCAATATCGCCGATGAGCTTGGCAAAGCCGATGATGCGCACCGTGTACTGCTCGTTTTCGTACTTGGCGCGGATCTGGTTTTCGAGCTTTGCGGCCAGATCGAAATAATCGAGGCGCTTGCCGGTCGACGGGTCGTAGTCCTGAAGTTCGGCCACGACGAGGGCAGAGCCGAAATTGTCAGCAACGAGACGGCCGACAAAGCCGCCGCGAATGACATTGCTCTGAATTTTCATGAGGTTCTGGTCCGTCATCGTATCGGCAGTGACCTTGCCGGAGATGACGTCGTCGGCACTGATGCCGTCCTCGGTAATTTCGATGTAGCGGGTATTGGGCGTCCAGAGCGATGTCACCGTGTGACGGGAAACACCGGGAAGAAAGAAGATGTCGTCGGTAAGGTTCTTGTAGACCTTGAAGAATTCCTTGTTCCAGATGTCGCCCTCATTGGGCTCGAGCACGACGATGATCCGGTTCGACCCGAAAAGCTGTTCGCGGTATTCGGTAAATGTCTCGATGTATTCGTGTCCGATGGGCAGCTGCTTGTCGAAGCCCGCATCCATGCGCAGCTGAAGCGCATAAAAACCCGTCAGGACCGTGAAGACGAAAAGGCCAAGAAGGATGAGCGAGCGGAGGCCAAATACGACATTCTCGAGAATTTTAATCATCGACAGTACCCATCATTCCCCTGGCCGCCCTCCGAAGCAGGAGCGAGGCCCGTTGCAAATCACAATTCCGCCGTGTCGCCGACGGAACGCGGTTCAGCGTTCTTCGCCAGCGGCCCCGGCCGGCCTTTTGACTTCGCGGAGGATTGCCTGCACTTGCGGCAGGGCGGCCCGCAACGGCCGCATCTCCCCGATTTTCCTGCGCCGCCTGCCATTCCCGGCAGGACGCCGCTGCTTCATTCGTTCGGGGATTTAGCCCCCTCCCAAGATGCCGGTCTCTATTTCCCGGCAAGCGACGCTTCCCCGCGCCGCCGGACCGGACCGGTCATCTTCAACTTTATTCAAGTACCACATCCGGGGCCAATTTGTAACAGTTGCGTAGCTGTAATCCGCGAAGTGGCGCCAAAAATCGTTCGTTAGGACAAAGTTGACGTAAGCGTCATTTTTATCTTGACGCTGCGGAGGGGCACCCTATTCTCTCTTCTCAAAGAACAGACCGGCGCAGGGGCCAGCGGCACCCGCAAGACCGGCATCGCATGTTTCCGGCCCTTCGCGGGCCGTTCCCTTTCTGGAGGACCCGATGACCGAAATTCGGCAGATCACCAAGGACAATGCCTATGACGCCGTCGCGCCGGATGATTTTCCCGCGATGATGGAAGTCGACCGCTACAACGCGCGGTCGACCGCCTTCGACAAGATCATTTCCGCGACCCACGACCATTTCTGGGATCCGCTCGATACGAAGTACATCGACTTCTCCGAGCCCTTCGATCTCGAGAACCAGATGGTGATGCCGGAAGAGATGGTGCCGGAACTTCGCCTGCCCTGCGTGCAGGCGCTGGACCGCAAGTCGCAGATCAAGCTTGCCAATGAGAGCGCCCGCTGGGCCCTTTCCTCGATCCTGCATGGCGAGCAGGGCGCGCTGAACCTCTCGGCTTCGCTCTGCCATATCCTCCGCGATCCGGGCGCCCAGGAATATGCGGCGAACCAGACGCGCGAAGAGGCCCGCCATGTGACGGCCTTTGCGAAATATGTGCAGGCGCGCTGGGGCAAGCCGCTGCCGGTCGGCACGACGCTGGGTGGCCTGCTGACCAACATCGTCGGCGCGCCTGAGGTCTACAAGAAGATCGTCGGCATGCAGATGCTGGTCGAAGGCCTCGCCATGGGCGCCTTTGCGACGCTTTATGCGAAGTCGAACGACCCGCTCCTCGTGAAGCTCACGCAGCTCGTGATGACGGACGAAGCCTTCCACCACAAGTTCGGCAAGATCTGGGCCGACCGCACGATCCCGAATCTTTCGGAAGAAGAGCAGAACATCATCGAAGACTGGGCGGCCGAGTGCTTCCAGACGCTGCTGTTCAATCTCGTGAATCCCGAGCAGAAGCAGATCATCTATGGCGAGTTCGGCCTCAACTGGCAGCAGGTCCAGCTTGAGATGCTTGAAGCCTTCGGCGACGAAGACCGCCGCGAAGCGATGAAGGAAGGTACCAACATCTTCCGTGTGCTCATCAAGACGCTGCTCAAGGCCGGCATCATCACCGATCGCACCAAGGCCTTCTATGCGACCTATGTCGACATGGAAGAACTGAAGGGCGAAGGCGACCGCATGGTCGGCGACGATATTGCCGAGGACGGTATCCGCTATCTGCAGAAGATCAATTTCGGTACCAATGTCGACGCGCTGAAGAACGTCACGGTGTCGGCCGCCGAGTAATTGGCGCAAGCATAGACGAGTGCTGTTCCCTCACGCTCGTTCCCTCTCGATCAAACTGGGCGGCCTTTCTGGAGGCCGCCCTTTTTGTTGTCTTATCCGGCAAAAACAAAGCCGGGCTGGATCTGCTCCAGCCCGGCTCCTGACTTGTCTTCTGTCCGGTTAGTGCTTGCGCTTCGGCACCACGACCATCATTTCCTCATAGCCCTTGACGAAGCTCGAGTGAACGCGGACGGGCTCCTTCAAGACTTCGAGACGCTGGTTCGGCCAGCGCTTCATGATCTCTTCCCAGGTGATGCGGAGCTGCATTTCTGCGAGCCGGTTGCCGACGCAGCGATGGATGCCGAAGCCGAAGGAGAGATGCTGACGCGCCCGGTCGCGGTCAATGATCAGTTCATTCGGGTTCTCGATCACGCTGTCATCGCGATTGCCAGAGACATACCACATGGCGACCTTGTCGCCCTTGCGGATCTTCTTCCCGCCAAGCTCGACATCCTGAAGCGCGGTGCGGCGCATATAGGCAAGCGGCGTCTGCCAGCGGATGATCTCGGCCACCATGTTCGGAATGACGCCGGGATTTTCCTGCAGCTTGCGATACTGTTCCGGGAACTGATTGAGCGCATAAAGACCGCCCGTGAGCGAATTGCGCGTCGTGTCATTGCCGCCGACGATGAGGAGAATCAGGTTTCCGAGATACTCCATCTTGTCCATGTTGCGGGTCGACTCGCCATGCGCGAGCATGGAGATGAGATCGTTGCCGGGTTCACGCGCATTCACGCGCTCGTTCCAGAGACCGATGAAATATTCAGCGCATTCGAGAAGCTCGGCACGGCGCTGATCTTCCGTCTCGACAATGCCGCCTTCCATCGGCGTCGCGGTGGCGACGTCGGACCAGCGGGTCAGCTTGCGGCGTTCCTCGAAGGGGAAGTCGAACAGCGTTGCAAGCATCTGCGTCGTCAGCTCGATCGAGACCCGGTCCACCCAGTTGAAGGGCTCGTTCTCCGGCAATTCGTCAAGAATGCGGGAGAGGCGCTCGCGGATGGTGCTCTCGAGTTTCGCCAGGTTTGCCGGCGCAACGATCGGGCTCACGACCTTGCGCTGCTCGTCATGCTTGGGCGGATCCATCGCGATGAACATGGGGAGCTTGAAGTCTTCATCCGGGTCGCGCAGCACGATGCTGCCTTCGGACGAAAACACCTGGTGGTTGGTGTCGACCGCCATGATGTCCTTGTAGCGCGTCACCGACCAATAAGGACCGACTTCCTCGTTCACGGTGCTGTAGTGAACGGGCGCCTCGGCGCGCAGGCGCTCGAAATAGGGCCACATCGTATTGGTCTTGAAGAGAATCGGATCGGCGGGATCGTATTGATCAAGCGGCGTCGTGTATGCCTTCTCGCGCGCCTCGTCGATCTCGTATTTGACGGCTGCGTCACTCATGGGGTTCCTCCGGTTTTGGGCAGCGGGCGTGCCTTGTTCTCTTTTATTCCGTTGCGTCAATCATAGCGAAATTTACGGACCTGTCATACGCAAAATGACGGGTCCGTCACGTCTCATGCTGATAGCCTAGCACCCTGTTCCGCCCCTGAAAATGACGATGGCGTCATTTTCACCGAAAATCCCAATTGCCCCTTGCGGCAACCCGCCTGCGCAAAATGACGCAGGCGTCATTTTCACGTTGCTTGTGCAGCGCACAAATACCCACAATTCAAATAAGGAAATTGGCCGAGCGGCCTAATCCGGACGAAGCCAGACCGGCGCCGTCCAGCGATATGGAGATTGAGATGACGCAGACCCGCCAGATCACCAAGGACAATGCCTATGATGCCGTCTCGCCGGACGACTTTCAGGCGATGATGAATACGGAGCGCTATAACCGCCGTTCCTCCGCCTTCGACAAGATCATCTCGGCGACGCATGACCATTTCTGGGATCCGCTCGACAAGAAGTATATCGACTTCTCCGAGCCCTTCGACCTCGAACATGAGATGGCGATCGACCCGCAGCTCGTGCCGGAACTGAAGCTGCCCTGCTTCGAAAAACTGTCCGAAAAGGAAAAGGTGCGCTTCGTCAACGAGACGGCACGCTGGATGATGTCGGCGATCCTGCATGGCGAGCAGGGCGCGCTGAACCTGTCGGCCTCGCTTTGCCACATCCTGCTCGATCCGGGCGCACAGGAATATGCCGCGAACCAGGCGCGCGAAGAAGCGCGCCATGTGACGGCCTTTGCGAAATATGTGCAGTCGCGTTTCGGCAAACCGCTGCCTTGCGGCGAAACGCTGGCGAACCTTCTTTCCGAGATGGTCAATGCCAAGGAAGTCTACAAGAAGATCGTGGGCATGCAGCTTCTCGTCGAAGGGCTTGCCATGGGCACTTTCGCCACCTTCTTCAACACGGCGCGCGATCCGCTGCTCGTGAAGCTGTGCCAGCTTGCGATGACGGACGAGGCTTTCCATCACAAGTTCGGCAAGATCTGGGCGGACCGCACGATTCCGAAACTCGCGCCGGAAGAGCGCGACATCATCGAGGACTGGGCAGCCAATGTTTTCCAGACGCTGCTCTTCAATCTGGTCAATCCGGAGCAGAAGAAGCTCATCTATGCCGATTTCGGTCTCGACTGGCGTGAGGTGCAGGCCGAAATGCTCGAAGCGGTGACGGATGAAGACCGGCGCGAAGGCATGAAGGATGCGGCCAACGTGTTCCGCGTGCTCGTCAAGACGCTCCTGAAGGCCGGCATCATCACCGACCGCACCAAGGCCTTCTACGCGACCTATGTCGATATGGAAGAACTGAAGAACGAGGATGACCGCATGGTCGGCGACGACATTGCCGAGCAGGGCATCGAATTCCTCAAGACGGTCAATTTCGCCAAGCGCGGCAATCCGATGCAGAGCGCGGCGGCCGAATAAATTTCCCGACGGGTCCTCTCCAGAGGGAATGACTTGGGGCGGCTTCCACCGGAGCCGCCCTCCTTTTTTGCGCCCGCCTTGCCCGCGCTGCTGATAAAGTGCCGCGGTATGAACGACATTCACGACGCAATTTCCGCCGACATTCCCGATCTGCCGGCCGGCCCCTGGGCCCTACTCGGCGAGGGTGTGTGGGGCGCTGTCCATGACCTCGGCGACGGTACAGTGCTGAAGCTCGTGCGGCGCAATGGCGGTCTTGGAACAGGCGAGAGCAAGCATTACCGCGAAGCAACCGCGCTTGGCCTGCTCGCCGGTATCGAGAATGTGCGCTTGCCGCGGCTTTTGGGGGCGGGCCGCTTTTCCAATCCCTACGGTTTTTCGGGACCGCCGCTGGCGGGCTGGCTGCGCCTCGAAAAGCTCGACGGGCGGCCTGTCGATGAGGGCGGTATCTACGCGCTGCGCGGCGAAGAACGCGAAAGGCTCGGTGAGGAAATCGGCGCGGCACTCGCGCATTTCCACCGCGCCGGTGCGGCGGCCGCCGGCGGTGCGGCCAAGCTAGGCAGCCCCGCGCTTCGGAGCATTGGGGAAGCGATGATGCGGATCAACGATCCCGCGCTTCGCGCCCGGCTCGACAGGTTGAAGGAAATGATTGCGGCGGAGAATGCGCCGCGCGTTTTTCTGCATGGCGATGTGAACTTCTCGAACTTGCTGGCCGCGCGTGGCCAGCGCCCGGCGCTGGTCGATTTTGCGGAAGCGGGCGTGGGCTTCGCGGAGGAGGATTTCCGCCATTTCGACAATCCGGGCCCGCTGCGCGATGCGATATTCCGGTCCTATGCAGCCGTGTCGGGCCATCCGATCGACGAGATGCGCTTCCGCATGGGCATCGCCGTCAATGCAGCGGTTTCGCTTGCGCTTGGCAGCAACGCGGGTCATCCGCGCGAGGGCATGCGCCGCGTCAGCTTTCTCGATGACGCCTTGCGGCGCGCCGGCATCGAGGACTAGCCTCGCTCATGGCAAAGGATGATCCTCCAGATCTGCCCGGCATGGAGATGGACGAGTTCCGGCTCTTTGACGGGCGGCAATCGCCCATCGCAGCCTCCGTGCAACGCGGTGTCTGCCGGCTGCTTGCGCAGATGGGCTATGCACCTGTCACGGAACTCACGCTGGCGACGGGGCGGCGCGTCGACATTCTCGCGCTCGGTCCGAAGAACGAGATTGCCGTCATCGAGATAAAGTCGAGCCTTACCGACTACCGGACGGATGCGAAGTGGGAAGAGTATCTCGACTTCTGCGACCGCTTCTATTTCGCCGTGCCGCCGGAATTTCCCCGCGAGATCATTCCCGAAGATGTGGGGCTTGTGGTTGCCGACCGCTATGGCGCCGAAATTCTCCGCGAAGGGCCGGTGACACCACTGCCGGCAGCCCGCCGCAAGAAACTGACGCTCCATGCCGCCCGCATCTCGGCGCGGCGGGTGCACAGATTTCTGGAGCCGGAGTAACGCGCTCTTGACGTTATACGTATAACGTACTATTTCTCATGCCATGATAGGCAGCTTCGCATCCAAGGACACCGAACGCCTGTGGAATCGGCAGCCGGTTGCACGATTTCGCGCCTTTGAACGCATCGCCCTTCGCAAACTGGCACAGCTGGATGCCGCCCAATCACTCGATGACCTCAAGTTTCCACCAGGTAACAGGCTTGAAACATTGAAGGGCGACCGAAAGGGGCAGATGTCTCTTCGTATCAACGATCAATGGCGAATCTGCTTTTCGGGGAAAGACGGCAGACCCGAGAACGTTGAGATTGTGGATTATCACTGACGAGGCAAGGAAGCTGGATATGGCAAAGATAGCCCCAATTCACCCCGGCGAAGTGCTGGCGGAAGATTTCATGAAGCCGCTGGGCCTGAGCGCGAATGCACTTGCTCAAAAGCTCGGTGTACCTGCGAACCGGATCAGCGCCATTGTCGGTGGACGGCGCGACATTTCTCCTGACACCGCGCTGCGTCTGGAACGTGCCTTTGGGTCATCTGCCGAATTCTGGCTCAGCCTGCAGGCGCGCTACGACCTCGAAACGGCGCGCTACCAGATCGACAAGAAGGAACTATTGTCAATCAAGGCAATTCAGGCCGCGTAGGAGAACCTACTTCGGTGCGCGCTTGGCGAGGATGCGCTGCAGAGTGCGGCGATGCATGTTGAGCCGGCGCGCCGTTTCCGAGACATTGCGATCGCAAAGCTCGTAAACGCGCTGGATATGTTCCCAGCGCACGCGATCGGCCGACATCGGGTTCTCGGGCGGATCCGCCTTGTCGCCGCCCGTTGCAAGAAGCGCGGCCTCGATCTGGTCGGCATCCGACGGCTTTGCGAGATAGTCGACCGCGCCGAGCTTCACCGCCGTCACCGCGGTCGCGATATTGCCATAGCCTGTCAGCACGACGATCCGCGCTTCGGGCCTGACCTCCTCGAGCGTTGCAACCACGTCGAGACCATTGCCATCCTCAAGGCGCATGTCGACAACCGCGAAACCGGGCTTCTTCGCGCGGGCAAGCTCCTTGCCTTCCTTCACCGTATTCGCCGTCATCACCTCGAAGCCGCGGCCTTCCATGGCGCGGGCAAGCCTCGTCAGGAAGGGGACGTCATCATCCACCAGCAGCAATGTGCGGTCTTCCGGGATTACGGGGGCTTCGCCTTCGGGTGCTTGAGCAGTCTTTGTCACGTTCGATCCAATCTTCGCCGGAGTTTCGGGATTTTAGGCCAAAGCGCGCCGCAAAGCCAAGCGTGCCTCAGGCCGCGCCTGGCTGCGGGAATGCAGGTTCGGCCTCCACGATGCGGCGCGGCCAGCGCACCGAAATTTCCGCACCCGGCTGGCCATCCGGCCTGTTGCCGATCTCGACGATGGCTCCCGTCCGCTCGAGCAGCGTCTTGCCGATGAAGAAGCCAAGCCCCATCCCTTCATGGTCGCCATCGCCCGGCGTCCGCTGACGCTTGTCCCGGGGGCGCGTCGTCACATAGGGTTCGCCCAGCTTTTCGAGAACATCCGGCGTGAAGCCAGGGCCGTCATCGGTGATGGTCACGCTGACATGGTTCTTGCCGTAGCGGGCGATGACGGAAACCTCGTTGCGCGCAAAATCAGCCGCATTCTCGATGAAATTGCCAAGACCATAGAGCATCTCGGGTCGCCGCAGGATTTCCGGCTCGGACGCTTCCTCGTCGTCGGCGATCGTTTCTATGCGGAAGAATACATCCATATCCCGATGGGGAGCGACGACTTCATCGAGCAAGCCGTGGAGCGGCAAGCGCAGATAGATCGCGTCGGCATCGTCGGGCTTGCGCGACAGGCGCGAAAGGATGTCCTTGCAGCGCTCGGCCTGACTGTTGAGCAGCGCCAGATCTTCCTGCATTTCTTCCTGGCTCATATTGCCGCGCATCAGCTCCTTGGAAACGAGAGAGATGGTGCCGAGCGGCGTGCCAAGCTCATGGGCGGCCGCGGCCGCAAGCCCGTCGAGGGCGGAGAGACGCTGCGCGCGGGCAAGCACAAGTTGTGTCGCGGCGAGGGCTGCCGACATGCGGCGCGATTCCTGCGAAACGCGCCAGGCATAGGCCGCCATGAAGCCGAGGCCAAGCAGGAGCGCAATCCAGTGACCGGTCACATAAAGAGGTGGCAGGTCGGCCGTTTCGCCGGGGCGCCACGGCAGCGGCATGTGAAACCAGGCAAGCAAGGTCACATAGGTGAAAGCCTGAGCGAGCAGGAGGCCGGTCGAGAGCAGAGAGAGTGTCGATGCCGAGATCGCAACCGGCGCCATGAAGAGAAGCGCAAAAGGATTCTGCATACCGCCGGTCAGAAAGATCAGCACGGCGAGCTGGGCAAGGTCGATCGCCAGATAGATCGCCGCCTGCCAGTCCGGCAGACGCATGGAGGAGCGATAGCGCAGCGTGAGAAAGACATTGAGCCAGGCGGACGCCGCGATCACGGCGAGGCAGGCGCCGAGCGGCAGCGGGAAGCCCAGTGCGAAGTGAACGATCAGCACGGCGGAGAGCTGACCGGCGATCGCGAGCCAGCGCAGGATCACCAGCGTCTGCAGACGCACCTGACCGCTCGGGTCGCCCGGCATGACGCGCCCGGCGAGAAAATTCTGCCTCAGCCAGCGCATGGCCACGCGGTCATCTATCGTGCTCATCGGCCGCTCCGTCCGTTTTCACGGTGCGGAGTTTAGTGCGCCCGATGCGATGCGTCATGTGGCAGAAATGGAATAAGGCAGACCGCCGCGTCAGGCGTTTGACGGCCAGGCACCAACGAGCGGCCGCGTTTCGCCGATCCGCATGATCCAGGCATCCTCGCTCGGATAGCCCATTTCATCGGCCGCCTTCATGAAGCGTACCGGCGGCTCGAAAGGGGGCTCAATGGTGAGCAGCACAGTGCCCCAATGCATGCCAACGATGCGGCGCGCCTTGAGGTCGAGCCCCATCTGCACCGCCTCTTCCGGCGTCGCATGCGAGGCTTTCATCATCTCGCGGGGCTCATATGCGCCGATGCCGAGGAGTGCCGTATCGAAGGGGCCATAGGCCTCGCCGATTTCCCGGAAAACGGGGCCATAACCAGAATCGCCGCCGAAGAAGAGGTGATGGCTGTCGCTTTTCAGCGCGAAGCCCGCCCATAACGTGCGATTGGTGTCGAAGCCGGAGCGGCGCGACCAATGGACGACCGGCAGGGCGGTAATGGAGACGCCGCGCATTTCGTGGCTTTGATGCCAGTCGAGTTCGACCACATTGGGAAAACCGCGTTCGCGGAAGAAACGGCCAAGCCGGAGGGGCACAACCACCGTCATGCGGTTCTTGCCGGGAAGCCGTGCAAGCGCGCGCTCGTCGAGATGGTCATAATGATTGTGGCTGACTGCCAGAATGTCGATCTGCGGCAGGGCGGAAATGGGAACACCGGACTTCACATAGCGGCGGGGCCCAAGCCCGGCAGGCCCCGCAAAGGTCGTGAGATAGGGGTCCGTCAGCACGGTTAGACCGCCGACACGCATGAGAAAGGACGCGTGGCCGAGCCAGGTCAGATAATCCTCGCCGCCGGTGACGTGAACCTCAAGGTCGCGCACGGCGGCTGCGCGCGGCACGACATGGCCTTCGGGCACTTCGACCTTGCGCGCACCCATCTTGAGCATTTCGAGAAAGAAGGGGCCGGCATGACGCATGCGGCCCTGACCGCGGCTTGGGCACCCTTTCGGGTTGCGAAACGTGCCGTCTGCCAAGTGGTGCCAAGGCTTGCCCGGCGCGGCTTCGAGTTCCCGCGTTTCGCCTTCCGGCTCTGCCGTTCGTTTTTGGGAAACGCCGCGCTCTGTCATTGTACCGTCAATCAGAATGTCCAAGTCATAAAGATAGGGTCTTGAAACGCTGGGGCAAGATGCGCCCGTCTCAACCGCCGGCGGCACGCAGCAAGGCGGCGATCTCGTTGAAATGGGCTTCTTCCGCAAGCTCCAGCGCCGAGCGGCCGGTCATATCGGTGACATGGATATCAACCCCATGGCGGATCAGCGCATCGACAACCGAAAGCTGACGCGCGCGCGTGGCGATGAAGATCGGCAAATCGCGGTTTGCGCCCGGCCGGTTCGGGTCAGCCCCCGCCTGCAGCAGCAATTCGGCAATGTCGGCACGGCCGGAGAGGGAAACGACGGTCAGCGGCGTCGAGCCATCGGGCGCGCGGCGGTTCGGGTCGGCCCCATATTCGAGCAGCAGCGCGACCGTGGAACGGTGGCCGTTTGCGGCGGCGAGCAGCAGCATCGGGATCCGGTCGCGGCCGGTTTCATTGGGCGATACGCCCTTGATGAGCTCGACTTTCAGCGCCTCGTCATTGCCGGTCCGCGCGGCATAAACGGTTTCATTGTCGATGACATAGCTTGACGGTCCGCCGGGCTGAAAGGCGGAGGCCGGTGCGCAGAACGGCAATGACAGGATGACAGCCGCAACCGCTGCGGCCGCAGAACGTGTCATTTTGCCGCCGGAGCGGGTTCTCGGGTGCCGAAACATTGTTCACAACGCTCGTTTGACGCTAGACAGAAAGCCGGAGAGGCATGATACGGGGCCTCAGCGGCCCATGAACCAGTATAGACTATCGCGCCGCCCGCACACGCAATTCGAGGCGCAGAGCAGCAGAGGAGAGACGGATGACGCGAAACGGCAAGCTCGCCCTTGCAGCAGGCATCATCGTCGCCATCGTTCTGGGCCTGGCGCTTTCCGAGCTTCTGGTCGGCACAGCGGAGAACCGCAATCCCGGCGGCTCTTCGGCGAGCGCGCCAAGCGTTGGCGGGCCCTTCACCCTCGTCAACCATCATGGCGAGACTGTGACCGAGCAGGATTTCAGGGGCCGCTTCATGCTTGTCTATTTCGGCTTCACCTTCTGCCCTGATGTCTGCCCGACGGAACTTGGCGTGATGGCGGCCGCGGTGAAGGCGCTGGGCGAGAAGGGCGAGCGGGTGACGCCCGTGCTCATTTCGATCGATCCCGAACGCGATACGCCCGAGGTGCTGGCGCGGTATGTGGCGCTGTTCCATCCCCGGCTGGTGGGGCTGACCGGGACGCCCGAACAGGTCGATGCCGCGGCCAAGGCCTGGCATGTTTACTATGCCAAGGTCGAGGACGAGAGCGTCAGCGAGGCCTATACGATGGACCACTCCTCCATCGTTTTCCTGATGGGCCCGGATGGCGAGTATCTCAAGCTCTTCCGCCCCCAGACACCGCCGGACGAGATGGCGCGGGAGATCGCCAAATATCTCGATTGAGGCCGGAAGGTCAGGATTACTGCGATTTTACGCGCCTTGACGGCCCTCCGGACCCGGATTATGGTCCCCGCCATGGAATGCAACCGGCATATCGCTGCGGCCTTCGGCCTTGATCTCGCGCTTCTTCGGGGCGCGCTTCTCTGCGCCTGAGCGCAGAAAACATTCCCCTTCCGACATTTTCCGACTAATCCTTGCGCCGCGTCAGCGCCACAGAGCCGCGATGCGCGCCGCGCCGTCCAAGAAGCGAGAAAGCCCATGTTGAAGAACCCGTCCGAAAAATACCGGCCCTTCCCGCCGGTGCCCCTGACAGACCGGCAATGGCCGAACCGGACCATCACCAAGCCGCCGATCTGGATGAGCACCGATCTCAGGGACGGCAATCAGGCGCTTTTCGAACCGATGAATGCGGAGCGGAAGCTGCGCATGTTCGAGATGCTGGTGAAGATCGGCTTCAAGGAAATCGAGGCGGGCTTCCCTTCCGCCTCCGATACCGATTTCGGCTTCATCCGCAAGCTCGTCGAGGGCGGCCACACGCCGGACGATGTGACGATCGAGGTGCTGACGCAGGCGCGGCCCGAACTCATCACGCGCACGATGGAGTCGCTCCAGGGCGCAAAGAACGCCATCGTCCATGTCTACAACGCGACAGCGCCGAATTTCCGCGAGGTCGTGTTCCAGCAGGGCAAGCAGGGCGTGAAGGCGATCGCCACCGAAAGCGCGCACCAGATCAAGGAAATCGCGTCGAAGATGCCGGAGACGAACTGGACCTTCCAGTACAGCCCCGAAGTCTTCTCCGGCACCGAACTCGACTTCGCCAAGGAAGTCGTGGATGCGGTAACGCAGGTCTGGGAAGCGAGCCCCGAACGCAAGGTCATCATCAACCTGCCGGCGACGGTGGAAATGGCGACGCCGAACGTCTATGCCGACCAGATCGAATGGATGCACCGCAATCTCGAGCGGCGCGACGGCATCATTCTGTCCGTACACCCGCATAATGACCGGGGCACGGCGGTCGCTGCCGCCGAGCTTGCCGTCATGGCGGGCGCCGACCGCGTGGAAGGCTGTCTTTTCGGCAATGGCGAGCGCACGGGCAATGTCGATCTCGTGACGCTGGCGCTCAATCTCTACAGCCAGGGCATTCACCCGGGGCTTGATTTCTCGCAGATCAACGAGATCGCGCGCACGGCTGAATATTGCACGCAGCTGCCGATCCACCCGCGCCATCCTTATGTGGGCGATCTCGTCTTCACGGCGTTTTCGGGCTCGCATCAGGATGCGATCAAGAAGGGCTTTGCGGCCTACAAGACGGGCGATATCTGGCAGGTGCCTTACCTGCCGCTCGATCCGAAGGATCTCGGCCGCACCTATGAATCGATCATTCGCGTGAACAGCCAGTCGGGCAAGGGCGGTGTGTCATATCTTCTCGAAACGGAGTATGACCTTCGCCTCCCGCGGCGATTGCAGGTCGAGTTCAGCCAGGCCGTCCAGAAGGTGACGGATGACAGCGGCAAGGAAGTGCGTGCCGCCGACATCTGGGCGATCTTCGAGCGCGAGTATCTGACGCGCGCGGAGCCGGTCGAATACATTTCGCATACGCTGTTCGACGAGGGCGGCAAGCAGGGCGTGAAAATCCGTGTACGGCGCTTCGGCAAGGAAGAGCAGCTCGAAGGCTTCGGCAACGGACCGATCGACGCAGCGATGGCGGCGCTGAAGCTCGGTATCGAGCTGCGCCACTACGAGGAACATTCGATCGGCTCGGGCACGGATGCGAAGGCAGTCGCCTTCATGGAAGTGGCCGACCCCGAACATGCGGGCGATCTTTTCGGCGTCGGAATCGACGCGAATATCATCACCGCCTCCTACAAGGCGATGATCTCGGCGGCGAACCGCGCGGCGGCACGGCGGCCGAAAGCGGAGTGGACGAGGCTCTGCGGCGGCGGGCAGTAATCCCCGGAAACGGGGCTTCTGTCACCGGAATGTCATTATTTTGTCATGAGGGCCGCAGCCCGCCTGAAGAAAGACCCTGCCCGGCAACGGGCGGGGTCTTTTCTTTCCGTAATGCAGGCACAAAAAATCCTCTTGGAGAGACCCTGCTGCAAGCCTACATTAATTGTTGCGCTGCAACATCGAAGCGCGGGGGAGGATCGGGCCGCGGCGGGGGACGCCGGACGCCCATCCGAATCGAGGTAGAGCGTGCTGTATCATCTTTATGAACTGAACCATGCGGCCGTGGCGCCGTTCCGCGCCGCTGCGGAAGTGAGCCTCTGGGCGCTGCGCCATCCGCTCAACCCCTTTTCGGAAACCTATCTGCACAAGACGCTGGCCGCGGCGATCGACGTGTTCGAAACGACGACCCGGCGCTACGGCAAGCCGGAATTCGGTCTGCATGAAACGGAAGTGAACGGCAAGCCCGTGCCCGTGACCGAGCGGATCGTCTGGCAAAAGCCCTTCTGCAAACTCATTCATTTCGAGCGCGAGCCTTCCGCAATGAAGGGCGTGGCGCCGCAGCAGAAGCTCCTGATCGTGGCGCCGCTTTCGGGCCACTATGCGACGCTCCTGCGCGGCACGGTGGAAGCCATGCTGCCCTACCACGAGGTCTATATCACCGACTGGGAGGACGCCCGGAAAGTTCCGCTTACGGAAGGTTTCTTCGATCTCGACGATTACATCGACTATGTGATCGAGATGTGCCACCTGATCGGGCCGGACGTGCATCTGCTTGCGGTCTGCCAGCCTTCGGTGCCGGTCTTTGCCGCCGTCGCGGTGATGCACGACAACAACGACCCCGATGTACCGCTCTCCATGACGCTGATGGGCGGGCCGATCGACACGCGCGAAAGCCCGACGGAAGTGAACCGGCTCGCCACCGAGCGCGGCACCGAATGGTACGAGCGCAATGTCATCACCACCGTCCCCTGGCCGCATCCGGGCGTGATGCGCCGCGTCTATCCCGGCTTCGTGCAGCTTT
The DNA here is from genome assembly GCA_019635965.1 of Parvibaculum sp. Classification (GTDB taxonomy): domain Bacteria; phylum Pseudomonadota; class Alphaproteobacteria; order Parvibaculales; family Parvibaculaceae; genus Parvibaculum. Next base: position 15,805 of record JAHBYK010000034.1, read on the forward strand.
CGGGCTTCATGGCGATGAATATCGACCGCCACATGGACGCGCACTGGAATTACTTCGAACACATGGTGCAGGGCGACGGCGACTCGGCGGAAAAGCACCGCGAGTTCTATGACGAATATCTTTCCGTCATGGACATGACGCAGGAATTCTATTTGCAGACGGTGGACGAGGTTTTCGTGAAGCACTCGCTGCCCAAGGGCGAGTTCTTGCATCGCGGCAAGCCGGTGCGGCCGGCCGCCATCACGCGAACGGCGCTGATGACCGTCGAGGGCGAGAAGGACGACATTTCCGGCGTCGGCCAGACCAAGGCGGCGCACAAGCTCTGCATGAACCTGCCCGACGCAATGAAGACCCATTGGGAGCAGCCGGGCGTCGGCCATTACGGCGTGTTCAACGGTTCGCGCTGGAAGAACGAGATCGCGCCGCGCGTGCGCGACTTCATCGCCAGACACGCGAAGCGCCAGAGCCCCGCCCCTACTTCGCGAAAATCTGCGCCTCGTCCTGAAACGACTTGAACTCGAGCGCATTGCCCGAGGGGTCGCGGAAGAACATGGTCGCCTGTTCGCCGGGGAGCCCCTTGAAGCGGATATGAGGCTCGATCTCGAAGGCGACGCCCGCCGCGCGGAGCCTTTCCGCCAGCGCGTGCCATTCCTCCCAGCCGAGGATGAGACCGAAATGGGGCACGGGGACATGGTCGCCATCGACCTCGTTCTTCACGGCGTCCCGCCCCTCGCCCGCGCCCCGGTCCGCGCGGCCGGGCCGGCCGGCGGGATCAAGATGGGCGACGATCTGATGTCCGTAGAGATCGAAGTCCACCCAGTGCTCGTCCGAGCGGCCTTCCGGGCAGCCGAGCAGGCCGCCATAGAATTCTCTGGCGCTTGACAGATCGTGGACCGCGAAAGCGAAATGGAAACGTGGCATCCTTGTCATGATTCGACCCTATCTCTTTTGCCTTCGGACAGGAAAGACCAGACCGTTGTCATCACCCGCCCTGTGGCGGGTTTTGGGCTCGACCGCATTATGAACAAACCAGTGAAGCCAGCTTCGCTCCATCTCGACTATATCCAGATCGACGGCCGGGCCGTGCCCGTGACGGTGCGCCACAACCCAAGGGCAAAGCGCATGATCGTGCGCGTGGACCTTGCGGCGGGTTCCGTTCAGGTCACGGCGCCTTCGCGGCGCAGCGTCGACAAGGCGCTCCTCTTTGCGCGCGAGCAGCGCGACTGGATCGCCGAACGGCTCGACCGGGTGCCGCCGCCGGTCCCCTTCCGCAACGGGGCCCATATTCCCTATCGCGGCAAGGAGCATGTGATCCGCTATGTCGGCGCAAGGCGGGAAGATGCGCTGGAGCGCGGGCCGGTCTGGCGGGTGCGCAGCATCGACACGGGCGGCCTGCCGGAAATCCGCGTGACGGGACACCCCGATTTCGTGCAGCGGCGCGTGACCGACTGGCTGAAGGGCAAGGCACGGGACGAGCTCAACGAGCGGGCGCTGTTCTATGCGGCGCAGTTCGATGTACGGCCCTCGCGCATCACGGTGCGGGACACGACGACGCGCTGGGGCTCCTGCTCGCCATCGCGGGCGCTATCCTTTTCCTGGCGGCTCATTCTTGCGCCATCCCATGTGCTCGACTATGTGGCGGCGCATGAGGTTGCCCATCTGCGCCACATGAACCACGGGCCGCGCTTCTGGGCGCTGGTCGAGGAGGCGATCCCGAATTACGAACCGGCGAAACGCTGGCTCGAACTCAACGGGCCGGGACTGCACCGCTTCGGCGCGGACCCTGCCGGAATTTTCGCAGGCGGCGCCCGCGGAAATCACCATCCGGCCCGATGAGGCTCTCTCCCGGCACGGCGGCTTTCACCGTGTTTCTGGCGGGGCTGACGGCGGTGGGGCCGCTGTCGACCGACATGTATCTGCCCTCGCTGCCGGCGATTGCCGATACATTCGCCGCCTCGACCGGCGCAACGCAGCTCACGCTCAGTGTGCATCTGATCGGCTTTGCCGGCTCGCAGCTTTTCTACGGGCCGCTTGCCGACCGGTATGGCCGCCGCCCGGTGCTGCTTGGCGGCTTCGCGCTCTACATGACCGGCTGTTTCGTGTCGCTCTTTGTCGGCTCGATCGAACAGCTGATCGCGGCGCGGCTGCTGCAGGCGGTGGGCGGCGGCGCGACGGTGGTGCTGGCACGCGCGATCGTGCGCGATCTCTATGAAGGGCCGGAAGCGGGACAGATGCTCGCCAAGATGGCGGCGATCATGGGCCTCGTGCCGGCGGCCGCGCCGATGCTTGGCGGCGTCATCGAGGATCTCTATGGCTGGAAGGCGAACTTCATCGCCATGGGCGCGTTCGGCGCGGTGCTCGCCATGATCGTGGCGACGAGCATCGACGAGACGCTGCCCGCGGCGCGGCGGCAAAGCGCATCGCCCGCCGCCATTCTCGCCAATTACCGGCGCCTCCTCACGGACAGGCGCTATCTGAAATATCTTGCCATTGCGAGCGCGGCCTTTTGCGGGCTCTTCGCCTTCATATCCGGTTCGTCCTTCGTGTTGCAGGGCGAGTTCGGCCTGTCGCCGGTGGTCTATGGACTGTGCTTCGGCGCGATGGCCTGCGGCTATGTGGCGGGCTCGCTGACGGGCGCGCGGCTTGTCAGGCGGCTCGGCATCGACGCGACGCTGCGCGTTGGCGGCTTCTGCGCGGCGCTTGGCGGATTGCTGATGCTGACCGCGCTGCCGGTTGCACCTTCGGCGCTCGCCATCGTCATGCCGGTCGTGATCTATGGTTTCGCGGTCGGGCTTTCCATGCCGCAGGCGATGGCCGGGGCGCTGACGCCCTTTCCCGAAATGGCGGGCACGGCCTCATCGCTGCTCGGCTTCCTGCAATCGATCGCGGGCGCGCTGGCGGGCGTCTATGTCGGACATGGCGTCGATGAAGGCGCGATGCCGATGGTGGGGACGATTGCGGCGATGGGCGTGACGGCCTTTGCCGTGACGCAGATCGGACGGCGGCGCGGCTGAGACGCTAGCGCCGGCCGCCCGGCTGGAGAAGCGGACGCTCCGCGCCGCTGCCGCTGCCGCCGATGCCGAAAAGGCGCTCGAAAAAGCCGGGCTGTTCCCACTCATAGCTGTCGGGCGCGGCGGGCGCCGTGTCCGACGCGACGGGACCGAGCGCGTCGCGCGCGGCGACCTCGACGGGCACCGTATCGGGCAGCTGGGCCACCGGCACACCGGCCTGGGTGCGGGTCATGAAAACGTTCCAGATCTTTGCGGGCAATGTGCCGCCGGTGACCTGCTTCATCGGCTTGCCGTCATCATTGCCGACCCAGACGCCGACCACGAGATCGGCCGAGTAGCCGACGAACCAGGCATCGCGGAAATCCTGGCTGGTGCCGGTCTTGCCCGCGACGGGACGGTCCGGCAGCGTGGAATTGCGGCCGGTGCCGTAGATCATCACGGCTTTCAGCATGTCGTTCATATAGGCGATGGAGCGCGGATCGGCGATGCGGCCGATGCCCGAGCCCTGACGGCGGTAAAGCTCCTCGCCATTTTCCGCGCGCACCTCCTCGATGCCATGCGGAATGACGCCATAGCCGCCATTGGCGAAGGCGGCATAGGCGGCGGTGAGTTCCAGCAGGTTGACGCTGCCGGTGCCGAGCGCGAGCGACAGGTTCGCCGGCAGATCGTCCTGAAGGCCGAGGCGGCGCGCGGTGGAGACGACATTGCGGATGCCGACCTCATGGGCAAGCTGCACGGCGACCGTGTTGGTGGATTTTGCAAGCGCGGTGCGCAGCGTCATCTCGCCTTCGAAGCGGCCGGAATAATTTGCGGGCGACCAGCCGCCATAGGTGACGGGGCGGTCGATGCGGACCGATTCCGGCGTGTAGCCGCGCTCCATCGCCGTGAGATAGACGATGGGCTTGAACGCGGAGCCGGGCTGGCGCCTTGCCTGCACCGCGCGGTTGAACTGGCTTTGCGCATAGGAGCGGCCGCCGACCATGGCGCGGACAGCGCCATCCGGCGTCATGGCGACGAGGGCGGCCTGACTGACATCAAGCTCGGCACCCTGGCTTGCCAGCATTTCGCCGATGACGCGCTCGGCCTCGCGCTGGAGAACGGGGTCGATGGTCGCCATGACATGCACATCGGTGTCGGGGCGGCCGGCATAATCGGGCAGTGCCTCGGCGATCCAGTCGACGAAATAATTGATCGAGCCGCGCGCGGCATAGCCGTGAAGATTGGCGGGGGCGGTGCTTGCGAGCTGCATTTCGCCGGGTGTGATGTAGCCGGCTTCCACCATGTTCTGCAGCACGATGCGGGCGCGTTCACGCGCGAGGTCGATATCGTTGGTGGGCGAATAACGCGATGGCGCCTTGAGGAGACCGGCGAGCATGGCGGCTTCGGGCAGCGTGAGGGCGCGGGCGGGCTTGCGGAAGTAACGCTCGGACGCGGCCTCGAGACCATAGGCGCCGCCGCCGAAATAGACGCGGTTGAGATAGAGCGTCAGAATCTCGTCCTTCGAGAAACGAAGCTCGAGCCAGACGGCGAGCACCATTTCCTCGATCTTGCGCGAGATGGTGCGCTCGGGCTTCAGAAAGATGTTCTTCGCAAGCTGCTGCGTGATGGTGGAGCCGCCCTGCACATAAGCACCGGCGCGCCAGTTGACGGCGACGGCACGGGCAAGGCCGATCGGGTCGATGCCGAAATGCCAGTAGAAGCGGCGGTCTTCCGTTGCGAGGACGGCCTGCGGCACATGGGGCGGCAGCTCGGCGACGGAGGTGAAGCCGCCGGTGAGATCGCCGCGATGGCTGAGCACCTCGCCATCGGTCGCGATGATGGAAATCGACGGCGTGTGCCTGGTGTTGTAGAGGCCGGACGTGTCCGGCAGGTTGAGCCCGTACCAGAAGAGCAGGGCGCCAAAGGCGATCATGCCCCAGAGGCAGAGCACGACGGTGCCATAAAGAATATTGCCGACGAGGCTGCGCGAGCCGCGGCGCGCGGGCGCACCGGGCCTGTCGGCGGCGCTCAGGCGCGGGCTCGACGGCTTGCGCGCGGGCGATTTCTTGGCGGCGGGTTTCCTGGGCGGGGCAGCCGGACGGGGCGCGGCTTTTTTGGGCGCAGATTTCTTGCGAGCCCCTTCGCTTGAGAAGGTCGGCTCGATGCGGCGGTAGCCGCGATCTTCCCAATCATCGTCGTCCCACCGGCTCATGCTGCCGCCGAACTCTTCCTGCTGTTCCGCCAGAATATCCGAATTTGCCCCGACAGCGAGACGCACCGGCCGCAGACCGGAGCGGCGGACAAGCTGCCAGTCCGCCTCATTCCAGTCTTCGTCGCGGTCCAACCGATTTGTCCGGGCCTTCCGGGACGACATGACAGGCTGCCTCTTGCGCCGGCTATCCCCTCATGGAAAGCCTGTGTCGAAGCTAGACAGGGCTGGTTAATGCGCTGTTAACGGTTCTGCCCGCATCCCTCAAATGTCGAGATTCGCAACCGAGAGCGCATTCTCGCGGATGAAGTCGCGGCGCGGCTCCACCACATCGCCCATCAGCTTCACGAAGAGGTCGTCGGCCTCGTCCAGCTCGCGGATCTTCACCTGAAGAAGCGAGCGGGCGTCGCGGTCGAGCGTGGTTTCCCAGAGCTGGTCTGGGTTCATCTCGCCAAGGCCCTTGTAACGCTGGATGGTGTTGCCCTTGGAGCCGGCCGCCATCACGGCTTCGAGAAGCTGCGAGGGCGAGCGGATCGCATGGGCTTCATCCTTGCGGCGAAGGGTCGCCGCCTTCACATAGACTTCCTGGAGATGAGCCGTGTAGCCATCGAGGCGGCGGGCATCGGCGCTGGCGATGAGGGGCCCGTCGATCAGCACTTCCTCGCGCACGCCGCGCACCTCGCGCGCGAAGCGGAGGCCGCCATCATCCGTCGCCTCGCCGGTCCAGCCGCGCTCGGTTTCTTCCGAGAGGAGATCGAGACGGCGCGCGATATAGGCGGCTGCCGTGGCCGCCTGTCCGGGCTCTGCGAGCGCCTTCGGATTGAGCGCGCCGGCGATCGCCGCCTGCTCGACCACGAAATGCGGATACTTGCCGGGGATGCCATCGAGCACGGTGCGGATCGCACGGGCCTTGGCGACGATGTCCTGAAGATCGGGGCCGGCACGCTGCGAGCCGTCATGCAGCGTCAGCACCATGTCCTCGATGCCGGTTGCGATGAGGAAGTCGGCCAGCGCCTTCTCGTTCTTCAGATAGGTTTCCGAAGAGCCGCGGCGCACCTTGTAGAGCGGCGGCTGCGCGATATAGAGGTGGCCGCGCTCGATGATCTCCGGCATCTGACGATAGAAGAAGGTGAGAAGCAGCGTGCGAATATGAGCGCCGTCGACATCGGCGTCGGTCATGATGATGATCTTGTGGTAGCGCAGCTTGTCGATGTTGAAATCGTCGCGGCCGATGCCCGTGCCGAGGGCGGTGATGAGCGTGCCGATTTCATTCGATGACAGCATCTTGTCGAAGCGGGCGCGCTCGACATTGAGGATCTTGCCGCGCAACGGCAGCACGGCCTGATTGGCGCGGTCGCGCGCCTGCTTGGCGGAGCCGCCGGCGCTGTCGCCCTCGACGATGAAGAGTTCGGATTTCGCCGGATCGCGCTCCTGGCAGTCGGCGAGCTTGCCGGGCAGGCTCGAGACATCGAGCGCGCCCTTGCGGCGGGTGAGCTCGCGCGCCTTGCGGGCGGCCTCGCGCGCGGCGGCGGCTTCCACCACCTTGGTCACGATCTGGCGCGCTTCGGAGGGATGTTCCTCGAGCCAGGTCGAGAGCGCGTCATTGACGAAGCTCTCGACGACGGGACGGACTTCGGACGAGACGAGCTTGTCCTTCGTCTGCGAGGAGAATTTCGGATCGGGCACCTTTACGGAGAGGACGCAGGTGAGACCTTCGCGCGCGTCGTCGCCCGTCAGGCTCACCTTTTCCTTTTTCGCAATGCCGCTTTCGCTTGCGTAATTGTTGATGACACGGGTGAGCGCGCCGCGGAAGCCGGCGAGATGCGTGCCGCCGTCGCGCTGGGGAATGTTGTTCGTGAACGGCAATACGGTTTCGTGATAGCTGTCATTCCACCACATCGCCACTTCAACGCCGATGCCGTTCTTCTCGCCGGTCATGTAGATCGGTTCGGGCATCACCGGCTGCTTCGACCGGTCAAGGAACTTGACGAACTCGCGCACGCCGCCGATGTAATGCAGCTCGACCCGCTGCGGCTCGGCGTGGCGCTCATCCTCCAGCACGATGCGGACGCCCGAGTTCAGGAACGCCAGTTCACGAAGCCGGTTTTCCAGCACCTTGAAGCTGTAATCCAGATTGCTGAACGTCCCGTCGGGGCGGTTGGTCTTGGCGCTGGCAAGGAAGCGCACCTCGGTGCCGCGCTGGCCCGGAGCCGCGCCGACCGCATGGACATGCACGGTGCATTCGCCATGCTCGAACCGCGCGCGGTATTCGGTCTCGTCGCGCCAGACCGTCAGTTCCAGCCATTCCGACAGCGCATTCACCACCGAAACGCCCACGCCGTGCAGGCCGCCCGAAACCTTGTAGGCGTTGCCGCCCTCATCGGTGTTGTTGAACTTTCCGCCCGCATGAAGCTGGGTCATGATGACTTCGGCCGCCGAGACGCCCTCTTCCTGGTGGATGTCCACCGGAATGCCGCGCCCGTTGTCGCGCACCGAAACCGAGTCATCGGCATGAATCTTCACGACAACTTCGGTCGCATGGCCCGCCAGCGCCTCGTCGATGCCGTTGTCCACCACCTCATAAACCATGTGGTGCAGGCCGCTGCCGTCGTCGGTATCGCCGATATACATGCCGGGGCGTTTGCGAACCGCCTCCAACCCCTTGAGAACCTTGATGGAATCAGCCCCATACTCGGCGGGCTTGCGGGCGGTTTCAGCCATGCGTCGGGAACCCCTTGTCTTGCCCGCGACTTATAGCGTTCAGGGCCGGGATTGTCACCCCTTCGACACAATATTTGGGGTCACAGGAAGGGGATGACCGCCGCCACGCCGATCAGCAGACAGCCCGAAATCACGTTCAGCCGATGCACGCTTTCGGGGCTGGACAACAGCCTGCGCGCGCGGTCCAGAAACAGCGCAAGGCCCAGATTCCCCATCATCGGGATCAGCGCCGAGATGGCGATGATGGCCGCAACATCAGCGCGCGTCAGGCGGCCGAGATCGAAAAAGCCGGGCAGGGCGCCCATGTAGAACAGGATCGCCTTCGGGTTGCCGATCACCGCGGCGACCCCCACCGAAAACCCCGCCCAGAGGCCCGGACGGGTCAGGCGGCTGTCGGCGGACAGCGTGGCGGCGGGCTTGCGGATCAGCAGGATGCCCATGACCAGAAAGACCAGCGCCGCAACCCAGCGCAGCAGCGACAGGAAATCGCCATAGACGCTTTCGATCCAGCTCAGCCCCAGAATGGCGGCCAGCGGCCAGACCAGATCGCCCAAAGCCACGCCCACCGCCAGCGGCCAGGCGGCCCGAAATCCGCCCGACAGCGCCCGTGCCGTCAGCGCCACCCAGACCGGGCCGGGAACGATCCACAGCCCCGCCATGCCCAGCGCATAGAAGGCCAGCTGATGCAGGGTGACGGTCACGCGGCGGGCTCCGGCAGGGTCAGGCTGCCGTCCGCGGCCAGCGGCCAGAACGGGTTCATCGCCACCTCCCAGACATGGCCCCAGGGGTCGGCCCAATAGCCGGAATATCCGCCCCAGAACACCTTCTCGGGCGCCTTCAGCGCGGTGGCCCCGGCGGTGAGCGCCAGCGCAAAGGCCGCGTCCACCTCGGCTTCCGTGGCGAAATTTTGCGCCAGCGTCGCGGCACCCGTCCCCAGAGCGGCGCCGGGGCGGCCCTGATCGGCGGCCAGATCCGCCAGCCCGAACAGCGCCAGAACCGCGCCGTGCATCTGGTAAAAGGCGACGCCGGGCTGGCTGTTGGCATGCTCCTGCCAACCAAGCGCGGCGTAAAACGCCCGCGCCGCCGACAGATCGGCGACGCCAAGGGTGATCAGTGTCACGCGCTGCGGGGTCATGCTTGCACCAGCGATTGTCCGTTGCTGTCGGAAACATGCAACATCTGGGCGCGGTCCGCCAGTGCCTCGAACAAGCTAGCTTCGGTTCCGGTCATCAGCGCCTGCGCGCCCAGGGCGCAGATCTCATCGTAGAGGGCCGCCCGCCGCGCGGCATCAAGATGGGCCGCCACCTCGTCCAGCAGCAGCACCGGCGCGCGCCCCAGATCGGCGGCCAGCGCGCGGGCATTGGCGAGGATGAGGCTGATCAGCAGGGCCTTCTGCTCTCCGGTCGAGCATTGGTCGGCGGCGACGCCCTTCGCGGCATAGGTCGCGCGCAGGTCGCTGCGATGCGGGCCGGTCAGGGTGCGGCCCGCCGCCATGTCGCGGCGGCGTCCCTCGGCCCAAAGCGCGGGCAGGGCGGCCGGATCGGGCTCTTCGCTGCCCTCGGGGCCCGCCAGCGCCAGATCGGCGCGGGGAAAGGCGGTTTCTGCGCCCTCCTGTGCCGCAGAGAGCCGGGCCAGCGTCGCCGCGCGGCTGGCGCAGACCGCCGTCGCCGCCTCGGCCATCTGGCCCTCCAGCGCGGCATACCAGCGGGCGTCGGTCACTTCTTCCTTGAGCAGCCGGTTGCGCTCGCGCATCGCCTTTTCATAACCGAGCGAGTGTTCGGCATGATCGGGAAAGAACGAAAGGGTCATGCGGTCCAGAAAGCGGCGGCGACCCTCGGCGGCCTCGATCCACAGCCGGTCCATCGCCGGAACCAGCCACAGCACGCGCGTAATCCGCCCCAGCGCGGCCTGCGGGGCGGCCTTGCCGTCAATCTTGACCTGCCGCGCCTCATCGCCCTGGGCGCCGGTCTCTATCTCATGATCGGCCAGCAGCCCGCGCAGCTGGGCCTGAATGCGCCAGCCCAGAGCCTCGGGGCGGCGGGCAAGTTCGCCGGATGCGGCGCGGCGCAGGCCACGCCCCGGCGACAGCAGCGAGACGGCCTCAAGGATATTGGTCTTGCCCGCGCCATTCGGCCCGACAATGGCCACCGGCCGCCCGTCAAAGGCCAGCCGCGTGGCCCGGTGGCTGCGGAAATGCGACAGGGCCAGAGAGGTGATCGCAAGGCCGCTCACAGCCCTAACCCTTTGTCAGACCGTCTTTTCCCGATGAGATCAGACACGCATCGGCATGACGACATAGACTGCCGAGGTGTCATTGCCCTCGCGCATCAGCGTCGGGTCGCCCGAAGAGTTGAACAGGAAGACGGCGTTCTCGCGGTCCACCTGGCTGGCGATTTCCAGCAGATACTTGGCGTTGAAGCCGATCTCGAGATGCTCGTCGCCGTAGGCCACGGCCAGCTCTTCCTCGGCCGCGCCGCTGTCGGGGGCGTTGACCGACAGGACCAGCCGGTCCTCGTCCAGCGTCAGCTTGACGGCGCGGCTGCGTTCGGACGAGACGGTTGCCACGCGGTCAACCGCCTTGGCGAATTCGGAGGCATCGACCTCAAGCCGCCGGGTGTTCTGGGTGGGGATGACGCGGGTGTAATCGGGGAAGGTGCCGTCAATGACTTTCGAGGTCAGGGTGATGGCCGGGGTGGCAAACCGAACCTTCGTTTCGGAAACCGAGACGGCGATCATCGCCTCGTCATCGTCCAGAAGCTTGCGCAACTCACCCACCGTCTTGCGCGGGACGATCACGCCGGGCATGCCGGTGGCACCATCGGGCAGGGCGGCATCAATCCGGGCCAGTCGGTGGCCGTCGGTGGCGACGCAGCGCAGCACCGCGCCGGTTTCGCCGGTGGCCGTGTGCATGTAGACGCCGTTCAGGTAATACCTTGTTTCTTCAGTCGAAATTGCGAATTTCGCCTTGTCGAACAGCCGTCGCAGGTCGGGCGCCTTGGCCGAGAAATTGGTGGTATATTCGGAAGAGGCCATGACCGGGAAGTCTTCCTTCG
>JAHBYK010000035.1 GCA_019635965.1 Parvibaculum sp.
GACTTCCCTTTCCGGCATCGCAGCCATTCTGCTGCCGGTCTCATTTCCGAAACTCAACCTGCTCTTCCGGCGAAGCGATGCCGCATCCGCGTGTGCCGCTTGGGCTGTGCCTGTTCATGTGTCTTTGGTTTCACGCCGAAGGCTGTGAAATGACGTCATATGATGTTTTTTGTAGTCAGATAACGCTTGATGATGTTAAACGACGCTCGATTTTCATATCTGATCTTCCACAGCCGCTACCGAGAGTGCCGACCATGCTCCGCAAGCCGCTCCTGACCCTGCAAGAGACAGCCGATCTGCTGAAACTGAGCGAGGCGACATTGCGTGGCCTCATCAAGGACGGGGAGGTCCGCGCGATCCGGATCGGCCGCGAATGGCGCATCGCCGTGCGCGATCTCGAGGATTTTCTGAACGCCCATGCCAACCGGGAGCCCGCCCCGCAACATTCGGAGCCGCGTCCATGACGGATCATGCCGAACGTCCGGGAAAGGCCGGCGCCGCAGGGGCGGAGCGGACCGACAAGTCGCGGCTTCCGAGCCGCCACACGACCGTTGGGCCGGAGCGCGCGCCGCACAGGTCGTTTCTCTATGCGATGGGTCTTTCGCGGCAGGAAATCGACCAGCCTTTCGTCGGCGTCGTTTCCACCTGGAACGAGGCGGCACCCTGCAACATCACCCTGTCGCGGCAGGCGCAGGCGGCAAAGCGCGGCGTGACGGCGGGCGGCGGCACGCCGAGGGAGTTCACGACCATCACCGTGACGGACGGCATTGCCATGGGACATGCCGGCATGAAGGCGTCGCTCGTCAGCCGCGAAGTCATTGCCGACTCCGTCGAGCTGACGGTGCGCGGCCATGCCTATGATGCGCTTGTCGGGCTTGCGGGCTGCGACAAGACGCTGCCGGGGCTGATGATGGCGATGCTGCGCCTCAATGTGCCGTCCGTCTTTCTCTATGGCGGCTCGATCCTGCCCGGACGGTTTCGCGGCAAGGATGTGACGGTGCTCGATGTCTTCGAGGCGGTCGGCGCTCATGCCGCCGGAACGATCTCGGATGCGGATCTCGAAGAACTCGAGATGGTGGCCTGTCCATCGGCCGGTTCCTGCGGCGGGCAATACACCGCCAACAGCATGGCCTATGTGTCGGAGGCGATCGGCCTCGCGCTGCCCGGTTCGGCGGGGACGCCTGCGCCTTACGAGTCGCGCGACAGATATGCGGAAGCGGCGGGCCGCGCCGTCATGGACCTGCTGCGGAGCGGTATCCGGCCGCGCGACATCGTGACCCGCAAGTCGCTGGAGAACGCCGCCGCCGTGGTTGCCGCGACGGGCGGCTCGACGAATGCGACGCTGCATCTGCCGGCAATGGCGCATGAGGCGGGGATCAAATTCGATCTCTTCGATGTTGCCGAAGTCTTCAAGAGAACGCCCCTCATCGCCGATCTGAAGCCGGGCGGGCGCTATCTCGCAAAGGATGTCTACGATATCGGCGGCGTTCCCGTCGTGCTGAAGGCCTTGCTCGATGGCGGCTTCCTGCATGGCGACTGCCTGACGGTGACAGGGCGCACGCTTGCGGAAAACCTCGAAGAGACCATCGTGCCCGCCGGTCAGAGCGTGGTGTTTCCGGTGTCGCGCGCGATTTCGCCGACAGGCGGATTGACGGGGCTCAAGGGCAATCTCGCGCCCGATGGCGCGATCGTGAAGGTTGCCGGGCTCAAGCGTCTGACCTTCAGCGGACCGGCGCGCGTCTTCGACTGCGAGGAAGATGCCTTCGATGCGGTCATGGCGCGCCGCTACAGGGCGGGGGAGGTCATCGTGATCCGCTATGAAGGGCCGCGCGGCGGGCCGGGGATGCGCGAGATGCTTTCGACGACCTCCGCCATTTATGGCCAGGGCATGGGCGAGCAGGTGGCGATGATTACCGATGGACGGTTCTCGGGCGCGACGCGCGGGCTCTGCATCGGACATGTCGGCCCGGAGGCCGCCACCGGCGGACCGATCGCGCTCATCGAAGATGGCGACATCATCGACATCGACGCCGAAGCAGGCGTTTTGTCGGTGAGACTCGATGAAGCGGAGCTTGCGGCGCGGCGTGCCCGCTGGAAGCCGCGCAAGCATGAATTCCAGTCCGGGACGATCTGGAAATATGCCCAGAATGTCGGTCCGGCGCGTTATGGCGCCGTGACCCATCCCGGCGCCGCGGCCGAAGAACATATTTACGCAGACATCTGATCCCGCACACGCGCCGTGCCGGTGCCACAGCTCATTCCAATCCGATGTTCATCAGGGACAAAAGGCATGGACCGCCTCGACCAACTCGAAAGCAACTCGATCCACATTTTCCGGGAGGCATTCAACCAGCTCAACAAGCCGGGAATGCTCTGGTCGCTCGGGAAGGATTCGAACGTCATGATCTGGCTGGCGAAGAAGGCCTTCTTCGGGAATGTTCCCTTTCCCGTGATCCATCTCGATACCGGCGCGGAATTTCCCGAGACCTATGCGTTCCGGGACCGCTATGCGAAGGAATGGTCGCTCAATCTGATCGCGGACCCTTGCCCGGATATCAGCACGGTTGACGAGACATTGCCGCCTGCCTCCCGCTTCGCCGCCAGAAAGAGCGAAGGCCTGAAGCAGTGCATCAAGGACTACGGATTCGATGGACTGATTACCGGAATCCGGCGCGACGAGCAGTCGATACGCGCGAAGGAGCGGACATTCAGCCCGCGCAACGAGGACGGAAGCTGGGATTTCCGCGATCAGCCGCCGGAATTCTGGGACCAGTTCAACACCATGGTCCCTCCGGGCGGGCATCTGCGCGTTCATCCTCTTCTTCAGTGGACGGAGCTTGATATCTGGCTCTATATCGCGCGCGAGAAAATTCCTGTGGTCTCGCTCTATTTCGCCCGCGATGGCAAACGCTTCCGTTCGCTCGGCGAAATCGGCATCACGGAGCCGATCGACTCGACGGCATCAACGATCGAGGAGATCATCAAGGAGCTTGGTCTTCTGAAGACCGAGGAACGGGCGGGCCGCACCATGGATCATGAATCCGAGGATGCGTTCGAACGCCTGCGTTCTTCCGGATATCTCTGACAGACGGGTGGCGGCCGGCAAATGGCCGAGGATTTTCCGACCCGGGGCCGCCGCGCGGTCATTGCTACCATGCATGGAAAGGAGCGCGTCATGGCGCCGATACTTGCCGGCATGCTGGGTCTCGATGTTTCCGTTGCGGCCGGGATCGACACGGACAGGTTCGGCACCTTCACGCGCGAGATCGCGCGGGCGGGCGGGCAGCAGGACGCATTGCGCGCCAAGGCGCGGGCGGCGCTGGAACTCGACCCGAATGCAGATTTCGCGGTGGCGAGCGAGGGAAGTTTCGGGCCGGACCCCGTCATACCCTTCATGGGGATCGGGCGCGAGCTTGTGATGATTGTCGAGCGGCACAGCGGCGCGGAAGTGGCCGGCACCGATGTGACGCGGGACACGAATTATGCGCACAGGATTGTCGACAATACCGGCGACGGACTTGAATTCGCCAGGCAGACCGGCGCGCCGGAACATTCGATCGTCGTGATGTTTGCCGATGGCGATGCGCCCGATCCGGCAAGGCCCATCGCCAAGGGGCTGAGGTCGCTCGATGACATCCAGTTGCATCTCGAGGCTGTCTTGAAGCAGGCAGGGCGTGCCTTCATCGAGACGGATATGCGCGCCCACCACAATCCGACACGGATGAAATCCATCGAACGGGCCACGCTCGATGCGGCGCGGCGATGGCAAAGCCGATGCCCCGGCTGCGGCTATCCGGGCTGGGGCATCGTGAGGCGGGTTCCGGGGCGTAAATGCGGGTGGTGCGGGAATCCGACCCGGCTGCCGGAAGCGGATGTCTATGCCTGTGGGCGCTGCGGGCACGAAGTGCGGGACGAAACGCCGGGACTGGAACGGGCCGATCCCGGCGTCTGCGACTACTGCAATCCCTGACGGGTCATGCAGGACTATGTCAGCCGGCCTTGCGCGTTATGCACCCGGCTCGTTGCGCGGTCTGCGATCGCTCCCGCAAGATCAGATTGAGAATTTCCAGATCGTTCAGGACAGAAACAGGATCGCGCGGCAGCGCCTCGCGCAAGGCATGTTTCAGCCATGCGCTCATGCCCGGATGGTTCAGGACGAAGGAAATCTTTTCGTCAACGCTCCATCCGGCAATGATTTCCGTTTCCTGCGCTTCGGCCTTCCTGCCCATGTCGCAAACCCGATCCTCTGCTGAATTGCGGCTCATCGCTTGCCCCGTCGTCACACGGCAACCTGAAGGTGCGTTTGTTCCACCGTCGCGGCTGCCCGGCCGATCGCCGTCCATTCGAGATTGCCGGCATAGCGCCAGGCCATGCGGCCCTGTTCGTCGAGCGCGAAGAGGTGCAGCCAGCCATTGTCGAACAGCGCGCGCACATTCGCGTGGCGGCTGAGGATTTCGGACATGGCTTCGCGCGGCGCCTCGATGCAAACCGAGAGACGCAGCGGCTCATGCATGTAGCGTTCGCCGTCATGCACCGATTGCCAGGGCAGGCCCGCGCGCAGCAGGCCGCCATTGCCTTCCACCACGCCGATGCCGCCGGTTACGTTGTGGAGCAGCTTGTTGCCGCCGCCGAACACGGCAGGCGCCACGGCGGAGCCGTAATATTGCAGGCTGATCCAGCTTGCGACGACGACCGGCGCGGTCAGGATCAGCTCCAGAACCCCGAACTTGCTGTCGTTCTTCCAGTTGTAGTCGTGAAGGAAGGCACGGCCTGCAAGGTTCTTGCCCGTGGTGCGCCGCCGCGGTGCGGCGATGAAGGCCTTGCAGCCGGCGAGCGCCCATTCGGGTCTCGTTTCGGACCAGTCGCGGCTGCGCCTTTTGATCGAATTGCCTTGGCTGGCGCGCGGCAGGCGCAGGGCACGTTCGCTCCTGGCGAGCTGGCCTGCCGATGCGAACCGGGTCTTTGCCCGGGCGATGTCCTTTTCGTGCGCCGCAGACGGATGGTCCGCCGTGTAGAGCGTGATCTCGTCCGTCGTCGTGTCGTGAAGCGCCGCGAGGAAGAGCGTTTCCGCCGGTATCTCGATGCCCTTCGGCGCGAGACCCTGCCTCACTTCGGCGTCGTTCAGAAGAGAGGCGAGAAGCCGTGCATTCACCTCGCCCGAATAGCCGCCACAGGCGCCGCAATGAAGCGCGCTGGCATGTGGATTGTTGACGACGTTCGCGCCGTGTCCCGCGAGGACGACGAGGCGGGCGAAGTCGGAAGTCAGCGACATGGCCCTGAGCACCGTTTCCGCCGCACCGATCCGCGTTGCAAGATCGAGCTCGGGGTCGATGCGCGGCAGCGGATCGTTTGGCGCGGGGTTCTTCGTCAGTCCAAGCGCATCGCCGAGCAGCTTGCCGACATAGACAGGGCCGGTTGCCTCGACGAAGGCGAAGGAGGAGACGGCGGCAAGCTTGAAGCGGCCCCAGGCACGCACCGCCCGTGCCTTGATGCGTGTGGACTGGTCAAGCTCCGCGAGGGCGGCCGAGCCGGAGGTGGAATGAAGGCCCGAATTGAGCAGGACCGGCAGCCGCAGCTCGTCCACATCGGATGCGAAGCGCCGATGCGAGATGCCAAGACCGAAAAACCCGGCAAAGCCGAGCGTCTGGATGCCGGGACTGACCGATTCAAGCGCCCGGCGGAACACTTCCGAGCGCACGTCGATGCAGAATGCGGCCTGGAGTTCGGGCCGGGCAGCGCGCGATAGCGGTTCGGGCTTTGCCAGCGTTTCGGCAAGCTCGCGCTGGGCGGCACGTTCCGCCGCCTCTTGCAGGATGGTGCTGACAATGAGCTCCGGGCCCGCTTCGGCGGGTGTGGCGTGAGCTGCGGCGATGCTCGCCCATTTTCCTGCAATCCGTTCCTGGTGATGCAGGTAGAGGGCTTCTTCCCAGATCAGACGGATGGCGAGCAGGTCAATCGCCGTCCGGTCGGTCTCGCCTGCCAGTTCCGCCTGCCAGAGTTCGTAGCGGGCATATTGTGCCCAGCCACCGAGCGTCATGAGCAGCTGGTGGAAGTAGCTTTGCAGGGCCGCCTCGCCGAGGCCGAGCGTTTTCACCGCGCGGGAGATGGCAACGATGCTGCTGTCCGGGGTCTGCGACACATGAAGCGCGAAGCCCGAGAGGCCCGCAATTTCCGGCGTCAGGTCATGGGTGGCGATGGCCCGCCAGGCCGCATAGGCGCCGGTGCCGCGCGGTGCCGCCCAGAGCGCCTGACCCTTGTCGAAATAATCCGCCGCCCAGGCGCCGAACCGTTCGGCAATCAGGTCCGGCCAGTCGGTGCCGGAGGCTTCCGCCGCCAGGTCGGCGATGGTGGGCAGCGCGACGGGCGCGGGAGCTTCGGTTTTCGCCGCAGTCTTCAGGGCCTCGAGACTGGCGGGCCTCAAGGCGGCGGGGGCATTCATCAATGCCTCCATCAGATCCTCGTCGGAGATCTCGCCCGCCGCGATTTTGTCCTGATACCACTGCCGCGGCATCGTGACCGGCGCGCCGGCGACCCGTGCAAGGCGCGCACCGGCGGCGGCGAGGGTTTCGCCGCTCTGACCGAGGAACGGATTGACCGCGACGCTCGATGCGAGCGGCCAGACCGGAGGGACGGACCGCACCGCGCGATCGGCTGCATCTTCGCAATGTTGCAGACCGGCCGGTGCCACATGAGTGTGATGAGACATTTTATTTCCTCCTCGGGGATCAGGACGGTTTGCGGATCGAGCGGCCGCCGACCATGCGGTCGAACACGGCATTGGCGTAGAAGCCGTTTGAGAGGTGGACGCGCAGGCCCGCGGCTGCCGGGTGGTAGGCCCAGAGCGGGAACATGGCCTGCACGATGGCGACGAGGCCGAAGCTGATGACAGCCAGCACGATGAGCACCCATTCCAGCGGCCCCGGTGCGGGGGTCGCGGGCAGGATGTCCGCCGTGACATAGGCGGCGGCGCTTTGCAGCGCGAAGTAGCCGACCGAGGTGGCCAGGGCGTAGAGTGCCGTGCGCCGCGTGAGCGCCTTCGGAGCGGCATCGGCCAATCCCTGCGCCAGCATGTAGGCGACACCGAAGATGAGGATGGCGCCGAGTGCGATCACCTGAGGCGATTTATGGATCAGGCCGAAGCCCAGTCCGGCGAGCACATAGATGGCGAGAGCGGCGAGGAAGGCGCGTCCGACTGCACCGGCATCCGGTATCGCCACCGGGCCGGGCCTGCGGATCGCCGCAACCCGCTCCACGGCGCCGCCCGATGCGAGGAAGGAGTGCGCCTTGTAGAGCGAGTGCGCCACGATGTGCAGCAGGGCGAGCGGGAAGAGGGCAAGGCCGCACTGCATGATCATGAAGCCCATCTGCGCGACCGTCGACCAGGCGAGGGAGGTCTTGACGGCCGGCTGGGTCAGCATCACCAGGCTGCCGTAAAGCGCGGTGAAGCCACCGATCATGACAAGCGCGGCAAGGACGCCCGGGGCGAGCAGAAGGACGTCGGCGAAGCGGATGAGAAGGAAACCGCCGGCATTGATGACGCCTGCATGGAGGAGCGCCGAAACGGGCGTCGGCGTTTCCATGACCTCGGTCAGCCAGCCATGCGTCGGGAATTGCGCCGATTTGAGGATCGCGGCGAGAGCGAGGAGGCTTGCCGCGGCGATCGCATATCCGCCGGTTTCTCCCGAGGCCGCCGCCTTCAGGATCGAGCCGATATCGGCCGAGCCGAAGGCGAGAACCAGAAGGGCGGCAGCGCCGATGACGGCGGCATCGCCCAGCCGCGCGGTGATGTACTTCTTGCGGGCCGCGCGCTGAGCCGCAGGGCGGTTCGGGTAGAAGAGCAGCAGCCGGTGCAGAAACAGGCTCGTCGCAATCCAGGCCAGCACAAGCTGGAACAGGTTGTTCGCCATGACGAGGAAGAGGACGGCGGCGAGCGTCAGGCAGAGCCAGCCGGTGAACGGCCCCTGCCGCGCTTCGCCGTCGAGATAGGTGCCGGCATAGCGGATGACGATCCAGCCGATGAAGGTGACGAGAAGGAGCATGACAACGCTGACGGCATCGAGCCGCGCGGCGAAGCCGAGGCCGTAGAGCCCGATCAGCGGGCTGGTGGCGGCGCCCTGAAGGATGAGACCGGCGGCGCACAGGACTGCGGCCAGAAAGGACAGAAGGGCGGCACCTTCAGACAGGGACGGCAGATATTTGGGGCGGGGGGCCTGGGACGAAAAGCTGACCGCCGCGATGACAAGGAGCGGCAGCGGGGACAGCAAAGGCAAAAGATCTATTGGCACGGAATGTCTCCCTCGAAGCGGGCTTCGGTTGGGCGACAGTCGTATTGAAATTCGATGGGTTGGAAAAATTCATTGTTGTTTTCATATCATTCTATAAAATAGAACGATATGAGAAACCTGAATTTCAATCATCTGCGCTATTTCTGGGCCGTCGCCCACGAGGGCAGCCTGACGCGGGCGGCCGGGCGCATGAACCTGTCGCAGTCGGCGCTCTCGGTTCAGATCCAGAAACTCGAGCATCAGATCGGCCATCCGCTGTTCGAACGCGCGGGCAAGAAGCTCGTCCTCACCGAGGCGGGTCAGATCGCGCTCGACTATGCCGACACGGTGTTCAAGGCCGGCGACGAGATGATGAGCACGCTCGAAGGCCGCCCGCTCGCCAACCGGCAGATATTGCGGGTCGGGGCGCTCACCACGCTTTCACGAAATTTCCAGCTCGAGTTTCTGCGGCCGCTTGTCGGCCGTTCGGATGTGGAGCTGATCGTCAGGTCGGGCAATATGCGCGACCTTCTCGCGCAACTCGAAGCGCATACGATCGACGTCGTTCTGGCCAACAGCGCCGCGCCACGCGATGCCCGCTCTCCCTTGCGCAATCACCTTCTGAACGAGCAGCCGGTCAGTCTGGTCGGCCATCCGCGGGCTGACAAAAGGCCATTCCGGTTTCCGGAGGATCTCCGCACCGAGCCGCTGCTGCTGCCCAGCCTCGACAGCGATATTCGTGTCGCCTTCGACCGGGTTCTCGAACTGGCGGGTGTGAGGCCGGTCATTCTCGCGGAGGTCGATGACATGGCGATGTTGCGCCTGATGGCGCGCGAGCGGGAGGGCGTGACCCTGGTGCCGCCGATCGTCGTGCGCGATGAGCTTGCGGCGGGCATTCTCGTCGAGCATTGGCGGATCCCCGAGGTCACGGAAAGTTTCTACGCGATCGTGAAGAAACGCCGGTTCCCCAACCGGCTTCTCACCGATGTGCTGGGGATCGCCGAAGCGGCCATGCAGGAAAGCCCGAAGCGATAGGGCGGATTTAGCCTTTACCGCCGGGCAGCGGGATTTCGCCGCGATTGCCCCCTTTCGGCCGATCCGCTAGAAGGGGGCCAAATTCCGCCACCAGATGCCCAAGGAACGCGCCACATGGCCGCTTATCAGTATGTCTATGTCATGGACCGCCTGTCGAAGACCTATCCGGGCGGCAAGCAGGTCCTGAAAGATATTCGCCTGTCCTTCTTCCCCGGCGTGAAGATCGGCGTGGTGGGCCTCAACGGTGCCGGTAAATCGACGCTGCTCAGGATCATGGCGGGCGTGGACAAGGACTTCACGGGTGAGGCCTGGGCCGCCGCCGGCGCGAAGGTCGGTTATCTGCCGCAGGAGCCCGAACTCGATGCGTCGAAGGACGTGTTCGGCAATGTGATGGAAGGCGCGGCCGAGAAGAAGGCGCTGGTCGATCGCTACAATGAACTCGCCATGAATTATTCGGACGAGACGGCCGAGGAGATGGCGAAGCTCCAGGATATCATCGACGCGCAGAACCTCTGGGATCTCGATGCGCAAGTCGAGATGGCGATGGATGCGCTTCGTTGCCCGGAAGGCGATGCCGATGTGTCGAAGCTCTCGGGCGGCGAGAAGCGGCGCGTGGCGCTGTGCCGGCTGCTGCTTGCTTCGCCGGACCTGCTGCTGCTCGACGAGCCGACGAACCATCTCGATGCGGAATCGATCGCCTGGTTGCAGAACTATCTGAAGGAATATGCCGGAACGGTCGTCATGGTCACCCATGACCGTTACTTCCTCGACAATGTGACCGGCTGGATTCTCGAACTCGATCGCGGCTCGGGCATCCCTTACGAGGGCAACTATTCCTCCTGGCTCGAGCAGAAGGAAAAGCGGCTCGAACAGGAAGGCCGTCAGGAAGAGGCGAAGCAGCGCACGCTCGCCCGCGAACTCGAATGGATCAGGCAGAGCCCCAAGGCGCGGCAGGCGAAATCCAAGGCGCGTATCAATGCCTATGAAGAACTGCTCGCCGAGGCCGGACGCCAGCAGGAAGGCAAGGCGCAGATCATCATTCCGGCAGGCCCGCGGCTTGGCGGCAATGTCTATGAGGCCGAACACATTTCCAAGGGCTTCGGCGACCGTCTCCTGATCGACGATCTCTCGTTCAAGCTGCCGCCGGGCGGCATTGTCGGCGTGATCGGCCCGAACGGCGCCGGCAAGACGACGCTGTTCCGTATGCTGACCGGACAGGAAAAGCCGGACAGCGGCACGCTCAAGATCGGCGAAACGGTGGTAATGGGCTATGTCGACCAGAGCCGCGACACGCTCGATCCGAACAAGACGGTCTGGGAGGAAATCTCGGGCGGCACCGACATCGTGGAACTTGGCAAGGTGACGATGCCGAGCCGCGCCTATGTCGGCTCGTTCAATTTCAAAGGCTCGGACCAGCAGAAGAAGGTGGGGCTCCTGTCGGGCGGCGAGCGCAACCGCGTTCACCTTGCCAAAATGCTGAAGTCGGGCGCGAACCTGCTGCTGCTCGACGAACCGACCAACGATCTCGACGTCGAAACGCTGCGTGCGCTCGAAGATGCGCTGGTCGCCTTTGCGGGCTGTGCCGTGGTCATCTCCCACGACCGCTGGTTCCTCGACCGTATCGCCACCCATATGCTCGCCTTCGAGGGCAACAGCCATGTGGAATGGTTCGAGGGCAATTACCAGGACTACGAGGAGGACAAGAAGCGCCGCCTCGGGCCGGAAGCCGAGATTCCGCACCGGATCAAATACAAGCGTTTCAGCCGGTAATTACGGGACTGGCGGCCGAAGGGCAGGTTTCCGCAGCGTCTTTGTGTTTCTTTGCCGGTGATCTTCACGTGGCGTTAATTCTGTTCTCCCTAGATTTATCTCTTCGAGGGGGAATGGAGGCGCATCGGCGGGCGCGCAGAAATTGCGTGTTGCGCTGGCGTGAAGTGGCTCGGCATGAGCGAAAAGAAGCAAGACTGGGACATGGAAGCGATCGTGCTGGAGGCGGTGAACCGCCTGCCGGGCGGCTTCGCCATTTTCGGACCGAACCATGAAATCCTCATGTCCAACGATCAGAACGCGCGGGATTTCGCCGTCACCAATCAGGCGTTGCGTGAAGGCTGCAGCTGGCTCGAAGCAACGCGACGCGGCGTCGACGCCGTAATTCCGGATCTCACGCCTGAGCAGAGTATCGAAATCGCGGAAGGAATTGTCTCGGCCCTTGGGCGCGGCGAACATGTCGAGCTCAAGACGGCACATGGCACGATCATGCAGGTAGTCGAAATCCCGCTTTCATTCGGCGGCTTCGTCGGTGTGGGCGCCGATGTGACGGCGCTGCGCGAGCGCGAGAGGGAGCTTCGCAAGGCGCGCAAGGAAGCTGAGGCCGCAAATGAGGCAAAATCGGCCTTCCTTGCGAATATCAGCCACGAAATCCGCACCCCGCTGAACGGTATTCTCGGCATGGCGCAGCTCATGGCGGCTTCCGATCTCACGCCGGAGCAGCGCGATCAGCTCGACACGATTCTCGACAGCGGCAAGACGCTGATGGCGATCCTGAACGATGTGCTCGATCTGTCGAAGATCGAGGCGGGCAAGTTCGATATTTCGCCGATTGACAACGATCTCGGCCATTTGCTGCGCCGGCTGGAAAAACTCTGGTCACCGCGCGCAATGGAGAAAGGGCTCACGCTCAAGCTCGACATCGATCCCGAGTCTGCGACGTTCCTGCGGTTCGATCCGGTGCGCGTGCGCCAATGCGTTTCGAACCTCGTTTCGAACGCGATCAAGTTTACCGACAAGGGCGGCGTGACCGTCAGCGCCTCGGCGTCGCCGCTTGAAGATGGGACTTACGACGTCAATATCCGTGTTGCCGATACCGGCATCGGCATGGACGGGAATACAGCGGCCAAGCTCTTCGCGCCATTTACGCAGGCAGATGCTTCGACGTCGCGGCGCTTTGGCGGCACCGGGCTCGGTCTTTCAATCAGCCGCAAGCTGGCGCAGCTCATGGGCGGCGATGTGACCGTGGAAAGCGAAGCGGGCAAGGGGTCCGTTTTCACGCTGACCTTCCAGGCGGCTGCGGGCCGCCGTGCCGACGAGGCGCCAGCGAACGCCGATGTCGACAAGACGGGCGGCGTGCGCTGGGCGAAGGGGCTTTCGGCGCTGCTCGTCGACGATCACGCGCTCAACCGCAAGGTGGCGCGGCTTTTCCTCGAACCGCTCGGCATTTCGATCGTCGAGGCGGAAAATGGCGAGGAAGCGATCCGCTGGCTGCAGACGCAGCCCTTCGATCTCGTCCTGCTCGACATGCACATGCCGGTGATGGATGGCAGCGAAACGCTGCGCCATATCCGCGAGCATGGCGATCTTGCGATCCGCAACGTGCCCGTGATTGCCCTGACGGCGGATTCGCTTGGACCGAATAACGGACGGTATCGCGAGCTTGGTGCGGATGGCTATGTCGGCAAGCCGATCGACCACCGCGAACTCATCATCGAGATCGGGCGTGTGCTCGAAGATCGATATGGGCAGGTGCCCGCGCCGCGGGCGGCGTTTCCCGATTTGCGGCGGGCGGGAAGCTGAAACAGGTTAGTCCGGTACGCCGGCGCCGATGTCGAAGAAGTATTCCCCGTTGCAGCTTTCAAAGCGGAATTTTCCATCAGCCGAATGAGGCTCTGGCGTGCCGAAGCCTTCCACGATGCCTATGACGAGGCGGGCTCCCGTCGCATTGTCGGTCATGGGAAGCTGCGTCATTTCGACGGGCTCTCGGTAGCCATCGAGATGGACGACCTCCTTGCCGACCCAGCGCCCGCAGGGGCGGGGGCCGAACATGAGCTGCATGGAGCTGCCGGCCTGGCTGCGATGTTCCTCCGGGACGAAATCGGAATAGCTCATGCCGCGCAGTTCGCGGCCCAGAGCGTCGCGGATCGTCTGGCCAACGATGCGGAAGACGATGCGGCGCGCCGGATCGCTGCTCAGCTCGACAAGAAATATGCTATTGAGAAATTGGGCAAAGCGTTCCGGCCGGAATGACGACTTGTCCGGAATGAGGCCTTCCTTCGGGATCGCTTCCCATGCCTTCTGAAAGGCAAGACTTTTCGGCGATCGTGCCGGTACCGGACGCTCATCAGGTTCTATTGTCTGGTTGGCCTCGATACGCACGGCCCTACCTCGTTCAGGCGGACAAGAACACCACTCGCGGCCAGTGTCGCTCCGACGTGTTAATGGGTTCTGAATAGAGGGCCCTTCGGTGTCATGGTGCGGCAATTTGGCGGGTGCCGGAAAATGAAAACGGCGCAGCCCGTTTCCGGGATGCGCCATTCCATTCAAGGCAGCCTTTCGGCTTCAGTTGGCGGCTGAAATATTGATGTCCTCGCCTGCCTCGGCGCGGCTGATCTGCGTCCGCAGATGCTTCAGAAGCGCATCGAAATCGCCGCCATTGGAGCGGATGACGCTGGTGAAGGCCGACCGCTGCTCCTGGGCGAGCCAGACGCCGACGACATTCACGTCAAAGATCTTGTAGGCGCCATTCTTCTGAACGAGCCACCAATCGACGGAAACGGGCTGGCGGCCATTGGTGAAGCGAATTTCGCTCTGCACGATGGCCTGGTTCTCGCCGCGTTCGCGCGCGCCGAGAATGGTCAGCTTCTCATTGTTGTAGTCGCTGAGGCGCGTGACATAGACCTTGACGATGAAGTTCTCGACGAGCTTGCGGTATTCGGCGCGCTGCGCCTCATTCGGCGTGCGCAGATACTGGCCGAGCGCGAAAGCCGCGATCCGGTCCATATCCGCATTTTCGTTCAGCAAGGTGCGGAAGGCGACCTCGCGTTCTGCGGCGCTGGCCGATTTGTCGCTGATGATGGCGATCGCCTGCTCCGACACATTCTTGACGAATGAAATCGCTTCGTCCGTCGATGCCTGAGCCGGTGTGACGGCAAGGGCAAGGCAGAGCAGCAGCGGCGCGGCAAGCAGGCGCGCCGGAATGCCTTTGATGAACGCTACCATCGAGGTCTCCTGAACCTGTTATCCCTGGATGCGCCGCCTTGCCTCCTTGCGAGGCAGGCGCTGCATCACATACGCATGTCGGGACTGTCGGGTTCGTTTGTGTCGAAATTTAGGTTGTCGATGTCCGGCAGGTCGTTGAAATCGCGCTGACCGTTGGCAATCTCGTTCTTGCGGATCTGGCGATAGAGATTGCGGACCGTGGCGTAGTGATCGACCGACGTACGCTCGATCTGATCGAGCGTGTCGAGACTGCGGGCGCGCTGATCGATGCCGTTCACGACAAAGCGGGTCATGGGAACAGTCTTCGGGCGGTCCCAATAAATATAGGTGAGCGGGTCGAAGAACTGATCGACCGCAAAGCCCGCGAGGTCGCGCGGCGGGGCAGGGCCGAGCACCGGCAGAAAGAGATAGGCGCCTTCCGGGGTGCCGTAGACGCCAAGCGTCTGGCCGAAATCTTCACTGTGCTTGGGCATGCCCCAGCCGGCGGCCGGGTCGAACAGGCCCAGCACGCCGACCGTCGTGTTGATGCCGAAGCGGCTGGCAGTCGTGCCGGCACGGTCCCATTCACCCTGGAGGAGGTCGTTGGTGAGGATGACCGGGCTGCGAAGATTGTCGAGGAAGTTGCGGACGCTGTCGCGGCCCGGCTCGGGCACAACGCCGTCATACCAGGTGGCGACCGGCTTCAGCAGGATCGTGTCGAAGAACTTGTTGAGCTCGAAGAAATAGCGGTTCATCGGCTCGAGCGGATCGTTCTCGTCGCTGGCGGCATTGTCCTGCGCCTGCGCGGCCGAGAAGCCTTGCGGCGCCGCCACCGTCAGCGAAATGGCAAAGAGAACGGCAAAGCCAAACCGCATCGCTGCCGCGCCATGACCACGGATTACCTTCATGAAGACCGTCCGATCTCTGCCTTGGAAGCAAGGGTGCCGCGTTCGGCACCGTCCGCTCTATAACGCGAGCATTCAGCGCGCGGATTAAAACCAGGTGAATGAAGCCGGAAAATCGAGGAATTTCCGCTGATTTCCGCCGATTCCCCCACTTCAGAGGGGTACCTAGCTATCATATGACAACCTCATTAACCAGCGAGGCAGAGGCCCGGCCGACACAGTTTTCGGCCAGACGTTGCCAAAATGTAGCGCCCGGAAAAAACCTTTGGGAAAGACATAAAGATATGTTTATATCTGCCTCGACATTTGGCGGAGCAAGACCCGATGGAGCAACTTCTGGCAGGATTGAGGGCGGCCGGCGAGCCAACCAGGCTCCGCCTGCTGGCGCTGCTGGCGCGGGGCGAGCTCACCGTTACGGAACTCACCCAGATTCTGCGCCAGAGCCAGCCGCGGGTCAGCCGCCATCTGAAACTTCTCTGCGAGGCGGGACTGCTGGAGCGGTTTCGTGAGGGGAGCTGGGTCTTTTACAGGATTGCCGGGGCGGGGCAGGCGGGCGAACTCGCCGAAGTGCTGAGCGGGCTCATCCCCAAGGAAGATATCGTGATTGCGCGCGACCTCGAGCGGCTTGAGGCGGTGCGGGCGGCGCGGGCGGAAAAGGCGGCTGCCTATTTCCGGGCCAATTCCGGCGAATGGAACCGCATCCGCTCTCTCTATGTCCCGGAAGACAAGGTCGAGCAGGCGATGGTCGAGCTTGGCGCGCGGGACGGGCTCGATTTCATTGCCGATCTCGGTACAGGCACGGGGCGCATGCTCGAACTCTTCGGCCCGATGGCGAAGGCCGGGCTCGGCATCGATCTCAGCCCGGAAATGCTGGCGCTGGCGCGGGCACAGCTCGACCGGCCGGAGCTTCAGCATTGCTCCGTGCGTCAGGGCGATCTCTATGACCTGCCGTTGCAGGACGAGAGCGCCGATCTCGTGACGCTGCACATGGTTCTGCATTTTCTCGACGATCCGGCTGCGTCGATCGCGGAAGCGGCGCGTGTTCTCAAGCCGGGTGGACGGCTGCTGATCGCGGATTTTGCGCCGCACGAGCTTGACTATCTGCGCGACAGCCATGCGCATCGCCGCCTCGGCTTCGCGGAGAACGAGGTGACGGGCTGGCTGGCGGATGCGGGCCTTACCGTCGGAGAAACGCGAACCTTGCCGCCCGAAGGCGGAGAGGATGCGAAGCTGACAGTCCGGATCTGGGTTGCCGACAAGAGCCGCAAGGCGGCGAACCGCGCTGTGCGGCCGGTTGAATTCGAGGGAGCGAAGTAAGCGATGACGAAAGCGCAGAAGCCGGAACGGACGGAGCGGACGAAAGTATCGTTCGAGTTCTTCCCGCCGAAGACGCCGGAAATGGAAGAGACCTTGTGGAAGTCGATCCGCAGGCTCGAGCCGCTGCGCCCGGAATTCGTCTCCGTCACCTATGGCGCGGGCGGGTCCACGCGCGAGCGCACCCATGCGACCGTGAAGCGGATTCACGACGAAACGACGCTTGAGCCGGTTGCGCATCTGACATGCGTCGGCGCTTCGCGCGCGGAGGTGGACGAGGTGATCCGCGCCTATTGGGCGGCGGGCATCCGTCATATCGTGGCGTTGCGCGGCGACATGCCGGAGCTTGGCGCGCCCTACAAGCCGCACCCTGAAGGCTATCAGTCGACGCCGGAGCTCATCGAGGGTATCCGGCGAATTGCCGATTTCGATGTGATCGTTTCGGCCTATCCGGAAAAGCATCCGGAATCGGCTTCGCTCGAGGCCGATATCGAATTGCTCAAGCGCAAGGTCGATGCCGGTGCGACGCGGGCCATCACGCAGTTCGTTTTCGATACGGAAAAGCATGTGCGCTTTCTCGAAAAGGTGCGCAAGGCCGGCATCGAGGTGCCGATCGTGCCGGGCATCATGCCGACCACGAATTTCAAGGGCACGAAGCGCATGGCCGAACGCTGCGGCGCAAGCATTCCGAAATGGCTCGAGGACTATTACATCGGGCTGGATGACGACCTCGGCACGCGCAAGCTCATCTCGGCCTATGTGGCAGCGGAGCAGGTGAACCGGCTGCGCGCCTATGGTTTTGACCGTTTCCATTTCTACACGCTCAATCAGGCAGACCTGACTTTCGCCATCTGTCATGTGCTGGGCCTGCGGCCGCAATCCGTTCCGGCCGATCCGGCAACCGTTTGAATTCCCGTTCTGGAGATACCGTCATGTCCCATCCGAAGACGCGCGAGGAGCGCATCGCCCATCTCAAGCAGGAGGTGAAGAAGCGCGTGCTCATTCTCGATGGTGCGATGGGCACGATGATCCAGCGCTACAAGCTGCAGGAGGCGGACTACCGCGGCGAGCGCTTCAAGGATCATGGCAGCGATGTGAAGGGCAATAACGAGCTGATTTCGCTCGTCCGGCCGGACATTCTGCGCGACATCCATCTCCAGTATTACCGGGCGGGTGCCGATATTGCCGAAACCAACACCTTCGGCGCGACGCGCATTGCGCAGGCGGACTACCATATGGAAGATCTCGCCTATGAGATGAATGTGGCGAGCGCACGCATTGCCCGCGAGGCGGCGGAAATCTGCGAGGCGGAGACGCCAGGCCGCGTCTGCTATGTCGCCGGCGTGCTGGGGCCGACGAACCGCACCGCCTCCATTTCGCCGGATGTGAACGATCCCGGCTACCGCAATGTCGATTTCGACAGGCTCTATGTTGCCTACAAGGAGTCCACGCGCGGGCTGATCGAGGGTGGGGCGGATATCATTCTGGTCGAAACGATTTTCGACACGCTGAACGCCAAGGCCGCGCTCTATGCGGTGCAGGATGTGTTCGACGAGGATGGTGTGACGCTGCCGATCATGATTTCGGGCACGATCACCGATATGTCGGGAAGGCTTCTTTCCGGCCAGACGCCGGAGGCGTTCTGGAACTCGGTGCGCCATGTGGAGCCCTTCTCCATCGGGCTCAATTGCGCGCTGGGCGCAAAGGAGATGCGCCAGCATATCGACACGCTGTCGCGCGTGGCCGATACGCTCGTCTCCGCGCATCCGAATGCCGGCCTGCCGAACGAGATGGGCGAATATGACGAAAGCCCCCAGCAGATGGCAAAACTTGTGGGCGAGTTCGTCACCTCCGGCCTCGTGAACATTCTCGGCGGCTGCTGCGGCACGACGCCGGACCATATCCGCGCGATCGCGGAATCGGCGAAGGGCGGCAAGCCCCGCGAGATACCGGAAATCGAGCGGCGGATGCGGCTGTCGGGTCTTGAGCCCTTTGCGGCCGACTGACGAAGCGGCCAATCGCGGCTGAACGAGAACACCTAAAGCAAGATCGGGATGAGATGACTCAAACCACGGCGAACTTCATCAATGTCGGCGAGCGGACCAATGTGACGGGTTCGGCGCGCTTCAAGAAGCTGATCCTCGAAGACCGCTTCGCGGAGGCGCTCGAGGTCGCGCGGCAGCAGGTCGAGAACGGCGCGCAGGTGATCGACATCAACATGGATGAGGGCATGCTCGACGCGGAAGCGGCGATGATCAAGTTCCTCAACCTGATCGCTGCCGAGCCGGACATTGCGCGCGTGCCGATCATGATCGACTCGTCGAAATGGAACGTCATCGAGGCGGGGCTGAAGCGCGTTCAGGGCAAGCCGATCGTGAACTCGATCAGCCTGAAGGAAGGCGAGGAGGCCTTTCTCGCGCAGGCGCGAAAGATCCGGCGCTATGGCGCGGCAACCGTCGTCATGGCATTCGACGAGCAGGGGCAGGCGGATACGGCCGACCGCAAGTTCGAGATCTGCGAGCGGGCCTACAGGCTGCTGACGGAGAAGATCGGCTTTCCGCCGGAAGATATCATCTTCGACCCGAACATCTTTGCCGTGGCGACGGGTATCGAAGAACACAACAATTATGCGGTTGAGTTCATCGAGGCCTGCGCGCGGATCAAGCAGAACCTGCCTTATGCGCATATTTCGGGCGGCGTTTCCAATATCTCCTTCTCGTTCCGCGGCAATGAGCCGGTGCGTGAGGCGATGCATTCGGTGTTTCTCTATCACGCCATCAAGGCGGGGATGGACATGGGCATCGTCAATGCGGGGCAGCTCGCGATCTATGACGATATCGAGCCGGAGCTGCGCGAGCGCGTGGAGGATGTGATCCTCAACCGGCGGCCGGATGCGACGGAGCGCCTGCTCGAGATTGCCGAACGCTTCAAGGGCGAAGCGGGCAAGAAGCGGGAGGAAGACCTTTCCTGGCGCGAAAAGCCGGTGAAGGAGCGCATCACCCATTCGCTGGTGAAGGGCATCAACGCCTTTATCGAGGAGGATGTGGAGGAGGCGCGGCATCTTTATGAGCGGCCGCTTCATGTCATCGAAGGGCCGCTGATGGACGGCATGAATGTGGTCGGCGATCTGTTTGGCTCGGGCAAGATGTTCCTGCCGCAAGTCGTGAAAAGCGCGCGCGTGATGAAGCAGGCTGTCGCCTATCTCATGCCCTTCATGGAGAAGGAAAAGGAAGAACTCGGCATCACCGACCAGGATGCGGCTGCACGCATCCTGATGGCCACGGTGAAGGGCGATGTGCACGATATCGGCAAGAACATCGTGGGTGTGGTTCTCCAGTGCAACAATTTCGAGGTGATCGACCTCGGTGTGATGCAGCCGGCAGAAAAAATTCTCGAAGAGGCACGCAAGCACAAGGTCGACATCATCGGTCTTTCGGGGCTCATCACGCCGTCGCTCGACGAGATGTGCCATGTGGCCGCCGAAATGGAGCGGCAGGGATTCAACATTCCGCTGATGATCGGCGGGGCGACCACGAGCCAGATTCACACCGCGGTGAAGATCCACCCGAACTACAAGGCGGGGCAGGCGATCTATGTGACCGATGCGAGCCGCGCGGTGGGCGTTGCGTCCAATCTGATCTCCGAGCGGAAGGACGAATACATCGCGGATATCAGGAAGAATTATGCCGATCTCGCGGCACGCCATGCGGCGGGTCAGCAGAAGAAGGACCGGCAGACGCTGGCGGCGGCGCGCGAGAACAGGCTCAGGATCGACTGGGAAGGCTACAAGCCCGTGAAGCCCGCCTTTCTCGGCACGAAAGTGTTCGACGACTATCCGCTCGACAGGCTTGTCCCCTATATCGACTGGACGCCCTTCTTCCAGACCTGGGAGCTGGCCGGGCGCTATCCGCAAATTCTCGACGATGCGACGGTGGGCGAGGCGGCGCGTTCTCTTTTTGCCGATGCCCAGGACATGCTGAAGCAGATGGTCGAGGAGAAGTGGCTGAAGGCGCGCGCCGTCATCGGCTTCTGGCCGGCGAATGAAGTCGGGATCGACGATATCGAGCTCTATACCGGCGACGACCGGAAGGAGACGCTGGCAACTTTCCATTCGTTGCGCCAGCAGATGAAGCGTACATCGGAGCGTGCGAATTTCGCGCTGGCTGATTTCGTGGCGCCGAAGGAGAGCGGCATTGCCGACTATGTCGGTGCCTTCTGCGTCAGCGCCGGGTTCGGCGAGGATGACGTGGCAAAGGACTTCAAGGCGAAGAATGACGACTACCGCGCGATTCTCTCGCAGGCGCTGGCGGACCGTCTGGCAGAGGCTTTCGCCGAGCACATGCATGAGCGCGTGCGGCGCGAGTTCTGGGCCTATGCGCCGGATGAGAAGCTCAGCAATGCCGAGCTGATCGAGGAGAAGTATCAGGGTATCCGGCCGGCGCCCGGCTATCCGGCCCAGCCGGACCACACCGAGAAAGCGACGCTCTTCCGGCTTCTCGATGCGGAAGAGAAGATCGGCGTGAAGCTGACGGAGAGCTATGCCATGTGGCCAGGCGCTTCCGTGAGCGGCCTCTATTTCAGCCATCCGCAGTCGGAATATTTCGGCGTCGGCAAGATCGAGCGCGACCAGGTGGTGGATTATGCGCGGCGCAAGGGTATGGAACTTCGCGTCGTGGAACGCTGGCTGGCGCCGATCCTCAACTATACGCCCGGCGCGGAGCCGGAAGAGGAAGCGGCCTGACGGCGGCAGACACGGAAGCGGAAATTGAAAAAGGGCGCATCGGCAAGATGCGCCCTTTGAATTTCAGGGCCGGGTCGCCGGCCGCGTGGTTCAGAAGAACCCGAAGGTGACCGCACCTATGAACAGAAACGCAAGCCCGGTCGCCAGATACCCAACCTTGTTTGCGAGCATTTCAGCCTCCACTAGTGGGTGGAGCGAGATTTTCGGGTGCCGGTGCGGCGCATCGCAAGCGGAATCGAACGCAAGGTGAAGCGCCGTTTTCCGGTGTTTCAAGAATGGCCTTCAAGTCCTTGAATCCGCGCCCTTATCCGCGTGTGTATAAAAATCCGTCATGTTTTGTGCGGTTGCGTATGCCGCGCTGCGGCAAGGCGGGCTCAGCGAATCCTGTGCATTTTGCGGCGTCCGTCTGTGGTTCAGGCGCGGAAGCGGATGACCGGCTTGCCGACGCTTTCGCGGTCGAGCAGGCGTTGCAGCACGAGCGGCGCCTCGGCCAAGGGGAAGCTCGCGGCAGGTTCGGGATGGATCTTTCCGGCAGATACCCATTCCGTCAGTTTCTGCATCAGCGGAATGTTCGCGGCGGGGTTTGCGCGGATTTCGCCGCCCCAATCGACGCCGACGATGGAGGCGCGCTTGAGAAGCGGCAGGTTCAGCGGAATGCGCGGAATATCGCCTGCCGCAAAGCCGACGACGAGATGGCGGCCGCCGGGCGCGAGCGAGCGGAAGGCGGCCTCGGAAAAATCGCCGCCGACGGGATCGTAGACGACATCGACATCCCGGCGGCCGGTGAGCGGCTCGAGCGCCTTTCGCCATTCGGGGTCGGAATAGTCGAGCGCGGCGTCGGCGCCTGCCGCGAGCGCGGCTTGCCGCTTTTCCTCCGTCGAGGCGGCGGCGATCACCTTCGCGCCCATCGCCTTTGCGACGTCGATGGCCGCCATGCCGACACCGCCCGCCGCGCCGAGCACGAGCACGGTTTCGCCTTCGCGCAGATGCCCGCAGGTGTCGAAGCCGTAAAGCGCCGTGCAATAGGAGACGATGAAACCTGCGGCGGCTTCCGCGCTCATGTTCGCGGGGACGGGGATGCAGCCCATGGCCGGGAGCACGATCTTCTCGGCCAGCGCGCCGCGCGGCGAGAG
Source organism: Parvibaculum sp. (assembly GCA_019635965.1). Classification (GTDB taxonomy): domain Bacteria; phylum Pseudomonadota; class Alphaproteobacteria; order Parvibaculales; family Parvibaculaceae; genus Parvibaculum. Next base: position 22,364 of record JAHBYK010000035.1, read on the forward strand.
CGCCATGACGCGGGTGCCCATCAATTTCTCCGGCACGCCTTCGCCAAGCACGACGACGCGGCCTGCCACTTCGCTGCCCGGCACGAAGGGAAGAGGCGTCTTTACCTGATAGCGGCCCGCGACGAGCAAAGCATCGACATAGCCAAGGCCCGCGGCCTCCGTCTCGATCACGACTTCGCCCGGCCGGGGCTCGGGTGCGGGAAGTTCCTCAAGCGTGAGAGAGGAAGGGGCGCCATAGGCGTGGCAACGGATGGCTTTCATGGACGACTTCTTTCGACGATCGGTTTCGGATGATGTTTCGCAGCGGCCTATCTTCCCTCAGGGGAGGGACGGCCACAATCTCACTCGGTGCCAAAGCCGCCGCCGCCCGGCGTCCTGACGATCACGGTTTCGCCTGCATCGAGATCCGCCGTCGCGGAGCCGCCGAGTTTTTCGATGGTGCCATCGGCGCGGCGGATTTCGTTTTCGCCGAGGGCGGCATTGCCGCCGCCTGCAAGGCCGAAGGGCGGAACGATGCGATGCGTCGAGAGGATCGAGAGACTCATCTTCTCGCGGAAGCGGAGCGCGCGGATGACGCCGTCACCGCCCTTATGCTTGCCTCTGCCGCCCGAGCCGCGGCGGATGGAGAATTCTTCCAGCAACACAGGGAAGCGCCATTCGAGAATTTCGGGGTCGGTGAGGCGTGAATTGGTCATATGCGTCTGCACGGCGTCCGCCCCGTCGAAGCCGGGGCCTGCGCCCGCGCCGCCCGCAATGGTCTCGTAATATTGGTGGCGGTCATTGCCGAAGGTGAGATTGTTCATGGTGCCCTGGGCGGCGGCCATGGCGCCGAAGGCCGCGAAGAGCGCGTCGGTCACGGCCTGGCTCGTCTCGACATTGCCGCCGACGACCGCGGCGGGGAATGACGGGGCGAGCATGGAGCCTTCGGGAATGATTATCTCGATCGGCTTCAGGCAGCCTTCATTGAGCGGGATGTCGTCATCCACCATGCAGCGGAAGACATAGAGCACGGCGGCGCGCGTAACGGATGAGGGGGCGTTGAGATTGCTTGCCAGTGCCGGGCTTGTGCCGGTGAAATCGATCACGGCGCTTCTTGTCTCGCGGTTCACTTTCACGTCAACGCAGATCCTGGAGCCATCATCGAGCGGCAGTTCGAAGCGTGCGTCCCGCAGGCGGGTGATGACGCGACGGACATGCTCTTCCGCATTGTCCTGCACATGGCTCATGTAGGCTTCGACGACATCGAGGCCGAATTCCCCTACCATGCGGCGAAGTTCCTGCGCGCCTTTCTCGCAGGCCGCAATCTGCGCGCGAAGATCGGCGAGGTTCTGCTCCGGGTTGCGGGCGGGATATTTCGCGCCGGTGAGCAGCGCGCGCATGTCAGCCTCGCGGAAGCGGCCGCGCTCCACGATGCGGAAATTGTCGATGAGGACGCCTTCCTCCTCGACATTGCGCGAATGGGCGGGCATGGAGCCGGGCGTGATGCCGCCGATATCGGCATGATGGCCGCGCGCGGCGGTGTAGAAAAGCCGCGTCCTTCCGGCCTCGTCATAGACGGGCGCGACGACCGTGACATCCGGCAGATGTGTGCCGCCATTGTATGGCGCGTTGAGCACGAAAACGTCGCCTGGGCCCATATCCGGGTTCTGCTCGATCACGGCGCGCACGCTTGCACCCATGGAGCCGAGATGGACCGGCATGTGCGGTGCATTCGAGACGAGGCCGCCTGCGCGATCGAATACGGCGCAGGAGAAGTCGAGCCGTTCCTTGATGTTGACCGAGGAAGCGGTGTTCTGGAGAGCCGCACCCATCTGTTCGGCAATCGCCATGAAACGGTTACTGAAGATTTCGAGCATGACGGGATCGGCGCCGGTGCCGATGGATTGGCGCCGCGGGAGCGGCGAGGTGCGCGTCAGGACGATGTGGTCGAGCGGTGTGACTTCCGCCGTCCAGCCGGGCTCGACCACGATGGTCTGATTGTCCTCGATGATGAGGGCGGGGCCTGCCATGCGGTCACCCGGCGCGAGGCTTGCACGGCGGAATATGGGTGTATCGAGCCATGCGCCGTTGAAATGTACTTTGCGTATGTCGTCCGTATCCGGGCTGCGGATTGCGGGTGTGGAGGCCGATTGGTTGGCGGTCTTCCGGAGGCGCGTGGCGGCGGCGATTTCCACGGCTTCCACGACGACGCTCCTGTTCTCGAAGCTGAAACCGAATTGTGCCTTGTGCGCCTTCTCGAAACTTGCGATGGCGGCGGCACGATCGCGGGCGGCGTAATCCGTCTGCAAGGCGGTGTCGCTGCCGTCATAGCGCAGGTGAAGCAGCGGCGTCACTTCGATGTCCGCCATGTCGACACCTTGTGCGGCGAGCTCGGCGGCGGCGTCCTGCGTGAGTTCCGCGATGGCGGCGTCAAGCTCCGGCATGAGGGCGTCATCGAATAGCCTGATGATGGCGCGGGCGCGCGAGGCGGCGATGCGCGCAAGGCCGATGCCATAGGCCGAAAGAAGACCGGAGAAGGGGTGGATATGGACAGTCTTCATGCCGAGCGCATCGGCGACAAGGCAGGCATGCTGGCCGCCTGCGCCGCCGAAACAGGAAAGCGTATAGGCGGTGACATTGTGGCCGCGCTCGACCGAGATTTTCTTGATCGCATTCGCCATGTTTTCGACGGCGACGCGCAGGAAGCCTTCGGCAATCTCCTCCGGTGTGCGCCCGCCGATCCGTTCCGCGAGCCCGGCGAAGCGCGCGCGCACCACATCCGCATCAAGCGGCTCGTTCTGTGCAGGTCCGAAAACGCATGGAAAGAGATCGGGTTGCAACTTGCCGAGCATCACATTCGCATCGGTGACGGCGAGCGGGCCGCCACGCCGGTAGCAGGCGGGGCCAGGATTGGCGCCGGCGGAATCGGGGCCGACCTGAAAGCGTCCATCTTCGTAATGGAGGATCGAGCCGCCGCCCGCGGCGACGGTATGGATGCGCATCATGGGGACACGCATCCGTACGCCGGCGACTTCGGTTTCGAAGCTGCGCTCATATTCGCCGTCGAAATGGGAGACGTCTGTGGATGTGCCACCCATGTCGAAGCCGATGACTTTCGTGAAACCGGCCTCTGCTGCCGTCATGGCGGCGCCCACCACACCGCCTGCGGGGCCGGAGAGGATTGCATCCTTGCCCTGGAAGAGCGCGGCATCGGTGAGCCCGCCGGATGACTGCATGAAGAAAAGGCGCGTCGCCGGATCGCCGGTGCCGATGGCGGCCGACACGCGGTCGACATAGCGCCGCAGCAGCGGCGAGAGATAGGCATCGACCACCGTCGTGTCGCCGCGCGATACGAATTTAACGAGCGGGCTGACGCGGTGGCTGACCGAGACTTGCGTGAAGCCGAGATCGCGGGCGAGGGCCGCCGCTGCCTCCTCATGCGCGGGATAGCGATAGCCATGCATGAAGCAGATGGCGACGGAGCGGATGCCGTCCGCGAAGGCGGCTTCGAGGGCACGGCGCGTGGTGGCGAGGTCGAGGGGTGTCAGCACCTCGCCTTCGGCGCTCATGCGTTCCGGCACTTCGGCCACGCGCTCGTAAAGCAGTTCCGGCTTTTCGATCTTCAAGCGGAAGAGGTGTGGCCGCGCCTGATAGCCGATGGCGAGCGCGTCCCGGAAGCCGCGCGTGGTGAGGAGGAGGGTGCGGTCGCCCTTGCGCTCGAGCAGCGCATTGGTGGCAACGGTGGTGCCCATCCTGACCGAGCCGATCAGCCCTTCAGGGAGAGATGTGCCGGACGCGACGCCGAGCAGATCGCGGATGCCTTGCAGCGCGGCATCCTCGTAATGTTCCGGATTTTCAGACAGAAGCTTCCGCGCATGAAGGGCGCCATCCGGCGCGCGGCCGATCACATCGGTGAAGGTGCCGCCGCGGTCGATCCAGAAGTCCCAGCGGCCTTTTTGTGTCTCGGTCTGCGTCATGCGCTGAAAATTGCCACAGGCTCCGTAATCTGTCCCGCCCTCACGA
>JAHBYK010000036.1 GCA_019635965.1 Parvibaculum sp.
CTCCTTGACGATGTTGAGCGGGATGCCGAGTTGCTGATTTTCCTGCTGGCGGATGAAGCCCGCGCAGTAATTCATGGCGATGCCGACGCGGCGCGCCTTCGACCTGTTGGCGCCGCCGCCATGCCAGAGGCTGCCATGCCAGATCAGCACGGAGCCCTTTTTCATTTCGGCGGGGATGCTGTCGTAGTGCTTGCCGTATTCGGGCGAGCGGTCGCGCTTGTGCGTGCCGGGGATGATGCGGGTTGCGCCATTCTCCTCGGTGAAATCGGTCAGCGCCCACATGGAATTGCAGACAAAGGCGATATGCGGCTTGGCGGCGGGGATCACCTGATCGTCGGCATGGATCGGCTGTGCGGTTTCGCCGGGGTCGATGGAAATGGAGGAGAGAGAGGAGACGAGGCAGCCGTCATCCAGCACACCTTCGACAACGGGCAACACGGAAGGGTGAACCGGGATGCGGCGGAAGACGGGATCGAGCGCGAGCAGATTGTAGATGCGGACAGTGTGATGGCCCTCGAAGCTGTTTTTCGCGGGCACGATGTTCATCTCGCGCTCGAGCCGGAGGAGCGTGTCGTTCAGGCGGTCGATCAGGTCCGGCTCGATGGCGTTTTCGACAATGGTGTAGCCGTGTTCTTCCACGGCGGCTATGTGGGCGGCGGCTTCTTCCGGCTTCACTCTTTCCTCCCCTTTCACGTCTCTTTTGCAAGCATGATACGCTTGCCGCAACAGACGTCCATAGCGGGAGATACCCATGTTCTACGATGCCGGCCGTAACGATCACGGCCTCCGGCACGACCCTTTCAAGGCGCTGGTGGTGCCCCGGCCGATCGGCTGGATTTCATCGGTGAGCCGGGAGGGCATCCTCAATCTTGCGCCCTACAGCTTTTTCAACGCCGTTTCGACCGATCCCCATATCGTGGCCTTTGCGAGCTATGGCCGGAAGGACAGCCTCGTCAATGCGGAGGAGCAGGGGGAGTTCGTCTGCAATCTGGCGACCTTTGACCAGCGCGACGGGGTGAACATCAGTTCGGCGACGGTGGGGCCGGAGGTGGACGAGTTTGCACTGGCGGGGCTATCGACCGAGCCCTCGCGCATGGTCAAGCCGCCGCGCGTGAAAGGCGCGCCGGTACATTTCGAATGTGTTTGGCTGCAAACCATGCCGATGAAGGGGCGCGACGGGCGTCTCAGCTACTTCCTCGTTTTCGGGGAAGTGGTGGGCATTCATATCGAGGACCGCTTCATCCATGACGGGATCGTCGACACGGCGGCAATGAAGCCGATCGCGCGGCTCGGCTACCATGACTATTCGGTGGTGGACGAGGTGTTCACGATGAAGCGGCCGCGCTAGCGCCAGCGTGTCGGCTTCACATCGAAGGCGAGGCTGATGCGCCGCTCGTTGCCGGAGAAGGGCAGCGTGCGATGGAAGAGATAGGAGGGGAAGAAGATGGCATCCCCCTCGCGCGGCTCGAGCGTGATCGTATGCGGCTCGAAGGCGGCATCGAATTCCGGTGGCGGGTGGCCGAATTCGATCCAGCCGTCCTGTCCGGCTTCGCCCTTTCCAAGCGTCGGCGGCAGCGCAACGTAATAGACGCCGCTCATCCAGCCGCCGACATGGATATGCGAATGCTGGTGGCCGCCTTCGGAGAGAAGCGTGCCCCAGAGATCGAGGTGATAGGCTTCCGGCACCTGGCCGAAATAGGGATGCTTCGGCTGGACCCTGATGCTGTTGAAATGGGCGTCGATGGCGCGGCGCAGAACCTTCTCGAAGGCGATGAAGGGCTCGCGCGGTTTGTCGAGGAGGAGGCCGGTCTGGCCGCCCTTGCGCGTCGCCTTGCCGGCGGGTTCCCAGGTCACGGTCGGGTCATCATCGAGCGCCTTGACGAGCGCGGCGTTGAACTCCGCCATATTCGCATAGCCTGCCGGCGTCTCCAGCGTGACGCGGGTGAGCAGGCGACCAAGCTCGGCGCGGTAGCCGGACGGCATTTCGCCGAATTCCTGCGCGCGGGCGAAAGGCAGCCAGGCGGCGGCGCGGCGCTCGGGCCCGTGAACGGCGAGGGTACGCTCGAAGATTTCCGCCGCTTCACGCGCATGGCCGAGTTTCATCCGCGCCATGCCGAAGCTCACATAGGAAATCGTGTCCTTCGGATTGAGCGCGCAGGCGCGTTCATAGGCGGCGGCTGCTGCTTCCATGTTGCCGCGCTTCTGCTCGGCGTTACCCAGATTGCCATAAGCGGCGGCGAGATTCGGATTTAGCTCGATGGCCTTTTCGAAGGCGGCGACGGCCTCGTCCACACGATCCTGACGCAGCAGCACCATGCCGAGCGGCACATGGAAGGCGGCGATGGGCTGTTGCTCGATGGCGCGGCGATATTGCGCTTCGGCGTCGGCGAAGCGGTTTGCGCGCTGATAGAGCTGGCCGAGCGTTGCCACGATCTGCGAATGGTTCGGAAAAAGGTTCGCAGCATGTTCGTAATGCGTGACGGCCTCGCCCCAGCGGCCGCCCTGCTGCAACAGGCGGCCGAGATTGACCCAGGTGGTGGACTGGTTCGGCGCGAGCTTCAGCGCCTGACGCAGAAGCTGCTCGGCCTCGGCGATCGCGCCGCGCTCGACGATGATGGAGGCGAGAAGCGACATGGCGTCGACATCGCCGGGGGCGCCGGCGAGCAGTTCGCGGCAACGCTGTTCGGCGACGGCTTTGCGGCCTTCCTTCATCAGGACGAGGATGTCCCGGTAGCGTTCGGGAAGTTCGGGGGCGGCGGTTTCAGCGGTCAAAATACTGTCTCTTGGGTGTTCTGATGGCGCTCAACCTGCACAGGCGGGCGGGTGGCGTCAATCCATCATCGGAATTCTGTGGAACCGGAACATTTGAATCGCTAGATTTTACCTGTCGGGCTTGGCGCGGGTCGCCCGATTCCCAGACGGTGCGCCGTCCAAGTACCTGCTTCTTCGCCCCGAATAGGGGATAAGAGGTACTTGTCATGCGACTTTTCCCCGTAAAATTCCATAGCCATAGTTTTTCCGGCGCGATTGTCTCCTGTTGTTCGCCATTCCGGCTGAGCGAGATTTGAATATGAGCGATAGTAATTTTACGGCGCCGGTGACCTTCGGCGAAGCCTTCCGCGTCTGGACCAAGATCGGATTTCTGAGTTTCGGCGGGCCAGCCGGACAGATCGCGCTCATGCACCGGATTCTGGTGGATGAGAAGAAATGGCTTTCGGAGTCGCAGTTCCTCCATGCGCTGAATTTCTGCATGTTGCTGCCTGGGCCGGAGGCGCAGCAGCTTGCGACCTATTCCGGCTGGCTGCTGCATGGCGTGAAGGGAGGGCTCGCGGCGGGCCTCATGTTCATTCTGCCGGGCGTCGCCGTGATGCTGGGGCTCAGCGTCCTCTATGCCGCCTATGCCGATCTTGCCTTTGTCGACGCGATCTTCTTCGGGATCAAGGCGGCGGTCTTTGCCATCGTGATCGAGGCGCTGATCCGCATTTCGAAGCGCGCCATGAAACAGGCAATGCTCTATGCGGTGGCCGGCGCGGCCTTCATTGCCATTTTCCTTTTCGATGTTCCTTTCCCGCTCGTGATCGCCGGGGCGGCGCTTCTCGGCTTCATTGCAATGCGCGCGGGGCTGATTTCAGCATCGCCGGCCGGTGACGACGAAGCGGCGAATGATACGGCACGGCCGATGACCATGCGGGCGATGGCGCTCCGTTCAGCTGGAACGCTCGCAACAGGTCTTGTGCTCTGGCTCGGGCCGGTGGCGGCGCTGATCTTCTTTCTCGGCAGCGGACATGTGCTGGCGCAGCAGGCGGTGTTCTTTTCGCAAATGGCGGTGGTGACATTCGGCGGTGCCTATGCGGTGCTTGCCTATGTGGCGCAGGAGGCGGTGCAGAATTACGGCTGGCTTTCGGCAGGCGAGATGCTGGACGGGCTCGGCCTTGCGGAGACGACGCCGGGGCCGCTCATTCTGGTGCTGCAATTCGTCGGCTATCTTGGCGCCTTCCGCGCGGAGACGGGGCTCGATCCTGCAATCGCGGGGATCGCAGGCGCGGCGGTGACGGTGTGGGTGACTTTCGTGCCGTGCTTTCTGTGGATCTTTCTCGGTGCGCCCTATGTGGAGCGGCTGCGGAAAGTCGAAAGCCTCAATGTGATCTTCATGGCGATCACGGCGGCGGTGGCGGGCGTCATTCTCAATCTGGCGATCTGGTTCGGCCTGCATGTGCTGTTCGGCGAGGTCGCCGAACGGCATGTATCCGTGCTGCGGCTCTGGGTGCCGGATGTTGCGACGCTCGACCCATGGGCGCTTGTCCTCAGCATCGGCGCGCTCGTCGCCGTGCTGAGGTTCAAGATGGGCATGGTGAGCGTGCTCGGGCTTGCCGCCGCGCTCGGCCTTGCGATCCGCTTCCTCTAGGCGGTGACTGGATTCGGCAGCGGCTTGCCGCCGAAAAAGGCGTCGAGATTGGCGATCACCGTATCGCCCATCGCAATGATGGCTTCCGAGGTGCCGCCGCCGAGATGGGGCATGACGACGATATTGGGCAGGCTGACGAGATCGGCGCGGGGCGCGGGCTCGTTCTCGAACACGTCGAGACCGGCACCGGCAATGGTGCCGTTCTTCAGGGCAGCGATCAGCGCGTCCTCGTCGATGGCGGAGCCGCGCGAGATGTTGACGACGTGACCTTCGGGGCCGAGCGCCTTCAGCAGTTCCGCATTCACGAGATGGCGGTTCGTCTCGTCGGCGCGATGGGCGAGGATGAGCGCATCCGCCCAGGTGGCAAGATCGAGGGCGGAACGGAAATAGCGATAGGGCATGCCGGGCTTTTCGCCGCGGCCGGTATAGCCGATTTCGGTTTCAAAGCCTTCGAGACGCTTTGCGATCTTGAGGCCGATGGCGCCGAGACCGACAATGCCGATCCTGCGGCCGGTGAGGCCGCGCAGGAAGAGGAGCGAGGCGGGGTTGTCGCCGCGCCATTTTCCGGCGCGGGTGAGGCGGTCCGCTTCCACGACCTTGCGGATCGAGGCGAGGAGGAGGGCGACGGCAAGGTCCGCAACGGTGGCGGCATTCGCGCCCACCGTGTTCGCGACCTTGATGCCGCGGCGTTCGGCCTCGGCCACATCGACGCCTTCATGGCCGGAGCCGAAGCAGCAGATGAGTTTGAGCTTCGGCATGGCATCCATCAGCGCGGCATCGGTGATATTCGCGCCGATGGTGACGAGAGCTTCGGCCGCGCCGCGCGAGGCGGGATCGGTGATGACGATGAAGCGTTCGGAGAGTTTGCGCTCGAAGGGCTTGCCGAGCGGCAGGGCGAGAAAGACGGACGGTTTCATAAGCAACACTTCTATTGTCCGGCGCGGGCGAGGAGGGCGCGCGCCTGTTTCAGATGCGGGATGTCGAGCATGACGCCATCGAGCGCGACGACGCCGACATCGCCCGCCTGATCGAAGGCGGCAATGACGGCGCGGGCATGGGCGAGATCGGCTTCGCTCGGCGTGAAAACCTCGTTGATGATGGCGACCTGAGCCGGATGAATGGCCATCTTGCCTGTGAAGCCGTCGCGCATGGCGATGCGCGCTTCGGCCTCAAGGCCTTTCTCGTCGCGGAAATCCTTCCAGATGCCATCGACGGGCTGGACGCCGGCGGCGACGGCGCCGAGCAGCGTGAGCGTGCGGGCCAGTTGGTAGGGGCCGGTATAGGCGCCGTGTTCATCCTTGTTGTCGCGCGCACCGAGCGCGGCGGCGAGGTCTTCCGCGCCCCAGGTGAGGAAGGCGAGGCGCTCATGGGAGCCGGCATAGGTGCCCAGGGTGAAGAGCGAGGCGGCGGTTTCGGTCGCTACGCAGCCAATGCCGATTTCCTTGCCGCCGCCGATCCGGTCGATGCGGTCGCCGACTTTCCTGACGCAGGCGCCCGAGAGCGTTTTCGGCACGACGATGAGGTCCGGCCGTGCGGCGATCACGGCTTCGAGATCCTTTTCCCAGAAGGGTGTGTCGAGCGCATTGATGCGGACGATGAGTTTCGGCCCCTTGCGGGAGGCAGTTTTCAGATACGCGGCTGCGGAATAGCGCGCCGTTTCCTTTGCGGAGAGGGCGACGGAGTCCTCAAGGTCGAGAATGATCGCATCCGCGCCGCAGCTTGCGGCCTTTGACAGTTTCTTTTCGCTGTCGGCGGGAACAAAGAGGAAGGAGCGCATGGTTCAGGCGTCCCCGGTCTTTGCGATCATGAAGGCCTGGCGCGTGCAGCGGGCCACTTCCTCGTTGCGCTGATTGAAGGCCTTGTGCTCGAAAGTGACGATGCCGGCCTTCGGGCGCGATTTCGAACGGCGCTTCGACACGACGCGGGTTTCGATGCGCAGTGTGTCGCCGTGAAAGACGGGCTTCGGGAATGTCACATCGGTCATGCCGAGATTGGCGATGGTGGTGCCGAGCGTCGTGTCATGCACCGAAATGCCGATCATGAGGCCGAGCGTGAAGAGGCTGTTCACCAGCGGCTTGCCGAATTCCGTTTCCGTCCCGGCATAGTGGTGGTCGAGATGGAGAGCGGCCGGGTTCATGGTCATGGTGGAGAAAAGGACGTTGTCCGTTTCCGTCACCGTGCGCCTGATCGGGTGCTGGAAGACGTGGCCTTCCTCGAATTCCTCGAAATAAAGTCCCGGCATTCTGATCCCTGTCTTTTCTTTTGGCGGCGGGCCTCGCTCGCAGGGCCCCTCCCGGCTAGGTTATAGCGGCGCGAAGCACAACACGAAACGGCGCGGGGAAGATAAATGGATTTCCGGTTCAGCGAGGAGCAGCAGGCTATCCGGGATGCGGTGGCCCGCATCTGTTCGAAATATGACGATGCCTATTGGCTTGAGCGCGACCGCAAGGGCGGTTTCCCGGACGATTTCGTGGCCGATATTGCGGCGGGCGGCTGGCTCGGCGTGGCAATGCCCGAAGCCTATGGCGGCTCCGGGCTCGGCGTGACGGAGGCCGCCATCGTCGCGCAGACGATTGCCGAGTCGGGCGCCTGTCTTTCGGGGGCTTCGGCCATCCATATCAATCTTTTCGGACCCATGCCGGTCGTCGTGTTCGGGACGGCGGAACAGAAGGAGCGGAACCTGCCGCCGCTCATCCGCGGCGAGGACCGCTGCTGCTTCGGCGTGACGGAGCCGGATGCCGGGCTCAATACGACATCCATTTCGACGAGGGCGGAGAGGGACGGGGACAGTTACGTCGTTCACGGCCGCAAGATGTGGACCTCGACGGCGCAGAGCGCGAACAAGATCCTGCTGCTCGCGCGCACCACGCCGAAGGAAAAATGCGCAAAGCCGACCGAGGGCCTGTCGCTCTTCTATACCGATCTCGACCGGGGCGGCGCGACGGAGGTGCGCGAGATCGAGAAGATGGGACGCAAGGCCGTCGACTCCAATGCGGTGTTCTTCGATGGCTTGCGCGTGCCGAAGGACGATCTGATCGGCGAGGAGGGCAAGGGCTTTCACTATCTGCTGCACGGGCTCAACCCGGAGCGGGTGCTGATCGGCGCGGAAGCGGTGGGCGTCGGGCGCATCGCGCTGAAAAAGGCGACGGAATATGCGCGGGAGCGGGAAGTATTCGGCCGGCCGATCGGGCAGAACCAGGCAATCCAGCACCCGCTGGCGCGCTCATGGGCGGAGCTCGAGGCGGCGAACCTGATGGTCTTCAAGGCGGCGGCGCTTTACGACGCGGGCGAGAATTGCGGGGCCGAGGCCAATGCCGGGAAATATCTTGCGGCGGAAGCAGGCTTCCGGGCCTGCGAAACGGCAATCATGACGCATGGCGGCATGGGCTATGCCAAGGAATTTCATGTTGAACGCTATATGCGCGAAATCCTGATCGCGCGGATTGCGCCGGTGAGCCGGGAGCTGATCCTGAGTTTCATCGCGGAGCGGGTGCTCGGTTTGCCGAAATCATATTGAGGCTGGAATGTCCTTCGAACTGCATGAGCGGCTGGCGGCCGACACTTTTCTCGTGACGGATCTCACGCTGTGCCGGGTGCTGCTGATGAACGACCGGCGGTTCCCGTGGCTCATTCTCGTGCCGCGGCGGGCGGGCCTGAGGGATTTCGACGATGTGGCGGGGGCGGAGAAGGCGGATTTCCATGCCGAGATCGATCTTGCCTCGGCCGTGCTGCGGGAAGCGGTGGCGGCCGAAAAAATGAATGTCGCCGCGCTCGGCAACATGGTGCCGCAGCTTCATGTCCATGTGATCGCGCGATTTGCCGGGGATGCGGCCTGGCCCTCGCCGGTCTGGGGCGCGGGGCAGGCGGAGCCCTATCAGCCGGATGAGGCAAAAGGTCTCGTCGCGCGGCTTTCGGCGGCTTTCCGGGGCTGAAGGAAACGCGGTTAACGATTGGTTTAAGACTCGGGGCCTAGTGTCCTCGGCAGACGGGCGTGGTGCCCGCATGCCGGACATGGACCCTTGGCCAAAGCTCTCGTTGCCGATTCCTCTGCCGCTGCCGGACGGGCTGCCGCCCATCTGCTGGAGCGGCTTGGCTTTCGCGTTGCCTGCGCGGAAGTCGCGGACGAGGCGATGGCGCTGATCGCCGGGACGCGGCCCGAGCTTGTGCTGGCCGATTGCCGCATCGAGACGGCAGGCGGACGCGGACTCATCGAGACGATCCGCCGTCAGGGCTGGGGCGGGGATATTTGCCTTTTCCATGTGACGGCGGATGGTTCGCCGTCTTCGATCCGCCGGGCACTCGATGCAGGCGCGGATGATTACATCGTGAAGCCCTATGACGAGGCGCTGCTGCGCTTCAAGCTGATGCAGGCGCGGACGAGGGGGCGGCTCGATACGGGCCGGCCGAGGCTGCGTGTTGTGCAGGACAATTCCAGCACGGGCGACACGTCCTGGCGTTTCCGGGTCTATGGACGCACGGCCTGACGGACCGGCTGTGGACAAGTCCCGGCAGGGTTTCAACGCCGCGCATTAGGCAGGTTTCCTGAGACGCCGAATCCGGAAGCTGAGAGAATACTTTAACTCTCCTGGCCTCCGTGTCAGCCGGCATCCGGCCTGCGCCAAGCCTGCCATTCCGGTTTCAATTAACCAATCAACTCATTGAAAACGAATTATTTTTCGTTTTCGGCGCTCCATTTTTCCAGATAGGTGAGGCTTTCCTTGTAGGGCTTGAGCCCCAGGATGCCGATAACGATGGCGAGCGACAGGACGATGCCCGGCACCAGCACCAGCGAGTAGCGCAGCATGGCCTCGTCGCCATAGACGAAGTCGGTCGCAAGGGCGATCGAGGTGGGGCCGAGGCCGAGGCCGATGATCGTCACCACGAAGATGAGGATGGCCGAGGCGAAGCCGCGCATCTGGTTCGGCATCAGCTCCTGCAGGGCGGAGGGGCCGGCGCCGGTGGTGAAGGTGGCAAAGAAGGTGGACGGGCAAAGCAGCAGCAGGGCGATCCAGGGATCGTCGACCAGCGGATAGGCGATGGTGAAGGGGAAGGTGGCAAGGCCGGTGAAGGCGCAGACCATCATGCGGCCATTGCGGATGCCCTTGCCGGTCAGATAGTCGCCCGCCCAGCCGCCGGCGATGACGCCGGAGGTGCCGAAGATGACGATGACAATGCCGTACCAGAAGCCGGCTTCCGGGTAGGACCAGCCATGGGTGCGGACGAAGAGGGTCGGGATCCAGGCCGCGACGCCATAGGCCATCATGGCGGAGAGCGCATAGCAGAGATTGAGCGGCACCATGGTGCGCCAGTTGCGGCCCATATACTGGAAGACCTCCTGTACCGGGACTTCAACGCGGCGGGCAACGCCATCCTCGCCGACGGCAGTGCGGACATGGCCGCGGCGGTCAGGCTCGCGCAGCGTCCAGACCCAGAGGGCGACAAGGATGCCGGGCAGGCCGACCACGAAGAAGGTGATTTGCCAGGCAAAGACCTCGCCGATCAGCGGCAGGTCCATGCTGCCGCCTTCCGAGACAAGGGCGATGACGGCGGCGCCGATGATGAGGGCAAGGCCGGCGCCGATATAGACGCCCATGCCATAGACGCCGAGCGCGAAGCCGAGACGCTTGGGCGGGAAGTAATCGGCGATGATCGAATAGGCGGCGGGCGAAAGCGCCGCCTCGCCGACGCCGACACCGGCGCGGAAGATGAAGAGCTGCCAGAAGGAGCGCGCCGTGCCGCATAGGGCGGTCATCAGGCTCCAGACGAAGACGCCGAGCGCGATGATGTTGACGCGGTGATGGCGATCGACGAGGCGGCCGATCGGCAGGCCCGCAACGCAATAGAAGACCGCGAAGGCGAAGCCTTGCAGCAGGCTCATTTCAGTGTCGGAGATGCCGAGATCGCGTTTGATCGGGCCGACAAGCAGGCTGAGGATCTGCCGGTCTATGAAGGAGAAGGTGTAGGCAACGACAAGGACGCCGACCACATACCAGGCATAGATCGCCTTCGGGTATGGCTTGTCCGACTTGTCCTTGTGCGGGTGATGAAGCTCCTCCTCGACCTCGGCGGCCACTTCGACTTCAGACATGTTCCCTCCCGTATTGCGCAGTTCCCCTCCGCGCTTTCGGAAAGCTTAACGCGCCGAAACGAAATTGCGCGCGAAAAACGCAAGGTTTCCGCAGGATGGAACGTTGTTTCGGCTGGAGCCCCTGCTGGCACGGGGTTTGCGACCTTTCCGGCAGAAGGAAAGGAAGAACCCCGTGAGTCTCGTCGAAAACATTGCCGTCCAGCCGACCATCGCCTCCGCGCTCAAATCCGCGAGCCAGCGGACCGGCGTCGATTTCGACTATCTGCTGAAAACGGCGATGCGCGAGTCCAGCCTGGATTGCCAAGCAAAATCAGCGACTTCGACGGCTTGCGGGCTATTCCAGTTCACCGAGCAGAGCTGGCTTGGCACGATGAAGAAGCATGGCGCGGCGCTGGGGCTTGCCAAGGAAGCGGCGGCCATCGAGCAGACCGGCAGCCGCTATCGCGTGGCAAATGCTGCCCAAAGGGCGGAAATTCTTGCCCTGCGGAAAGACCCGCATGTGGCGGCGCTGATGGCCGGTGCCTATACGCAGGACAGTGCATCGGCTCTCGAAGACCGGCTTGGCCGGAGCGCGGGCGAAGGTGAGCTTTATGTGGCCCATTTCCTGGGGGCGGGCGGGGCGGCAAAGCTCATCACGGCGGCCGAAGAGGCGCCGAACACACGGGCGGACCTGCTGTTCCCGGCGGCGGCGGAGGCCAACAGGCCGATCTTCTACAAGAAGGATGGAGAGCCGCGCAGCGTGCAGGAGGTTTATCAGAACCTCGTTTCCAAGCATGAAGGCACGGACGCCACGCGGATTGCCGAGGAGGCGGCGAAGCGCCCGGCCAACACGAAGCGCCATGCGAATGTGGCCGAGCGGGCGGGCGTGCTCAGCGAAATTGCCGGTGGCGACAGCCGCCGCAGCTATGCGACGCGCGGCATGTCTATCGGCATGTCAGCATCGGATGGCGGTCAGGCGGCGCCCTCGACCACGAGCTATGGCAGGGCACCGCTGGTGCTCAATTCGACGGTTGTCGAGATTCTCGCCTCGCTCGATCCCATCCCGCGCAGCGGCGAAACGGATCGCGCGGACCGCCGGAATGAACGTGACGAAGTGGACGAGCGCCGCGAAGCGCACCGCGAGCGCGCACGTCTGCTGCCGCGCTCGGGCTTCACCTATGGCTGATGCGGCCTGATGCGCGGCTGCGGCAAGGCGCCAACTGACAGACACGTCCTCTCTGCTGCATAATGTCAGATACATGTGCAACGGAACGGGGGCCTCGTGGACGCGCCGAACGATCCTCTTTGGCATAATCTTGCAACAAAAGATGTGCTTTCGCTTCTCGATACGAACGAAGGCGGACTTGCCAACCAGGAAGCGCAGCGGCGCATCGGCCAATATGGGCCAAACCGGCTGCCGCATGGGAAGCGGCGCGGGCCGATTGCCCGGTTTTTCCGGCAGATCAACAATCTCCTCATCTATGTGCTGATTGTTGCGGCGCTGCTGTCGCTGTCCATCGGTCATGTGACGGATGCCATCGTGATTGCGATGGTGGTGCTCATCAATTCCACCATAGGCTTCATTCAGGAAGGGCGCGCGGAAAAGGCGCTCGAGGCGATCCGCAGCATGATCGATCCTCATGCCACGGTGCTGCGGGACGGGCGGCGGATCAGTATTGCGGCTGAGGAAGTGGTGCCAGGCGATATCGTGCTGCTCGAGGCGGGCGACCGCGTCTCCGCCGATCTGCGGCTCATCAAGGCTGCCAATCTGAGGATCGATGAGGCGGCGCTGACGGGCGAATCCGTGCCGGTGGACAAGGCGGTGGCGCCGGTGCCGGAAGGGGCGGCGCTCGGCGATCGCAGTTCGATGGTCTATTCGGGCACGTTCGTAGCCGCCGGTCAGGGCGCGGGGATCGCCGTTGCCACCGGCACAAGAACCGAGCTTGGCCGTATCAGCGGGCTCATCGGCGAGGTGGAGGAGCTTGCCACGCCGCTGACGCGGCAGATGGACCAGTTCGCGCGGCAGATCGCCATGGTGGTGCTGGCACTTGCCTCGTTCATTTTCCTCTATGCCGCGCTCGGGCCGGTCTACGATCTGCGCCAATCCTTCATGATCCTGGTGGCGCTTGCCGCCGCCTCGATACCGGAGGGCCTGCCCGCCGTCATGACGATCACGCTCGCCGTTGGCGTGCAGCGGATGGCGGGACGCAATGCGGTGATAAGGCGGCTGCCCGCCGTCGAGACGCTGGGATCGGTTTCGGTCATCTGTTCGGACAAGACGGGCACGCTGACGAAGAACGAGATGACCGTGAGTGCGCTGGTGACGGCGCAGGGGCAGGTCGGGATCGAAGGCGCCGGCTACAAGCCGGAGGGGCGTTTCCTCATCGGCGGCGAGCCCATAGATGTCGCGGCCTATCCGGCGCTCGAGGCGTTCGCGCTGGCGGGGCTTCTCTGCAACGATGCCGAGCTGGGCGAGAGGGAGGGAAACTGGTTCACGGATGGCGACCCGATGGAAGGGGCGCTGCTGTCGCTCGCCATGAAGGCGGGGCACGATATTGCGGCGGCACGGGCGCGCTTCACACGGCTCCACGAAATTCCCTTCGATGCAAGGCATCGCTACATGGCGACGCTGAACAGGCGCGATGACGGGGCGCCGGTGCTCTATCTCAAGGGTGCGCCGGAGCGCGTGATCGACATGTGCGCGGATGCGGCAATGCCCGATGGCACATGCGCGCTCGACAGGGATTTCTGGCATCGGCAGATCGAGACGCTGGCGGCTGGCGGACAGCGCGTCATCGCGCTGGCGAAGCGGGCGATGCCCGTCGGGACAGCGGAGATCGCTACGGCTGATGCGGAGGCGGGGCTGACGCTGCTCGGGCTCGTCGCGCTCATCGATCCGCCGCGGCCGGAAGCCATTGCGGCCATCGCCGAATGCCGCGAGGCGGGCATAGCCGTGAAAATGATCACCGGCGACCATGCCGCAACGGCGGGTGCGATTGCGCGGCAACTCGGCATGGGAAGCGATGTACAGACCGTGACGGGGCACGATCTCGATGCGATGGACGATGCGCAATTCGCGCGCGTCGCGCGGCAGGCCAGCGTCTTTGCGCGCACAAGCCCGGAGCACAAGCTGCGTCTCGTCGAAGCCTTGCAGGCCGATGGCTCGGTGATCGCGATGACGGGCGACGGCGTGAACGATGCGCCGGCGCTGAAGCGTGCCGATATCGGTGTTGCCATGGGCGGCAAGGGGACGGAAGCGGCCAAGGAGGCAAGCGAGGTCGTGCTTGCCGACGATAATTTCGCCTCGATCGTCGCGGCGGTGCGCGAGGGGCGGACGGTCTATGACAATCTCACAAAGGTCATTTCATGGGCGCTGCCGACGAATGGCGGCGAGGCGATGACCATTCTGCTTGCGGTGCTGTTCGGGCTGACGCTGCCCGTGCTGCCACTGCAGATTCTCTGGATCAACATGGTGACGGGCGTGGCGCTCGGGCTGACCTTCGCCTTCGAGCCGACAGAGCCCGGCGCGATGAAGCGGGCGCCGCGCCCGCCGGGGCAATCCATCCTTTCGGGCCGCGTGCTCTGGCGCGTGTTTTTCGTGTCGCTGCTGATGGTGATGGGGACGTTCGGCGTTTTCACCTGGGCGACGGAAAGGGGACTGCCGGTCGAGACGGCGCGGACGATGGTCGTCAACGCCATTGTCGCCATGGAAATCTTCTATCTATTCAGCGTCCGCTATGTTCATGGCACATCGCTGACCTGGCGCGGCGTGATGGGAACGCGCGCGGTGCTGATTGGCGTGACGGGGATTACGGCGGCGCAGTTCGCCTTCACCTATGTGCCGTTCCTTCAGCGCGTGTTCGGCAGCGCGCCCGTTGCCTTTACCGACGGGCTCGTGATCGTCGGCATCGGCATTGCCTTGCTCTTTATCGTGGAAATTGAAAAGCGCGTCGCGCGGCGGCTGGGATTTGTGAGGTGAGGCCCATGGGCCTCACCTCACCCATATTCATTCAGCCGCGGGTTTGCCGATCTTGTCGAAGTCGCTCGCGTCATGGCGCTCGGGGAGCTGGCTTGCCGGGTCGCCCCAGGTGCGGTTCACCATGCGGCCGCGCTTGACGGCGGGGCGCTGGCCGACTTCGTCCGTCCAGCGGTTCACATGCTTGTATTCGTGGACGCTGAGGAATTCGGCGGAGTCATAGAGGAGGCCTTTGGCGAGCGCGCCATACCAGGGCCAGATCGCCATGTCGGCGATGGTGTATTCGTCGCCCGCGATGAAGCGGCTCTCGGCAAGACGGCGGTCGAGCACGTCGAGCTGGCGCTTCACCTCCATTGCAAAACGGTCGATCGCATATTCGATCTTCACCGGCGCATAGGCATAGAAGTGGCCGAAGCCGCCACCGAGATAGGGCGCGGATCCCATCTGCCACATGAGCCAGGAATAGCATTCGGCGCGCTTTGCGAGATCCTTCGGAACGAAGGCGCCGCCGAATTTCTCGGCGAGGTAAAGCAGGATCGCGCCGCTTTCGAAAACGCGGGTATGCGGATTGGTCGAGCGGTCGAGCAGGGCGGGAATTTTCGAGTTCGGGTTGACCGAGACGAAGCCGGAGCCGAACTGATCGCCCGTGCCGATATTGATGAGCCAGGCATCGTATTCGGCGCCCTTGTGACCCGCTTCGAGCAGCTCTTCCAGCATCACCGTGACCTTGACGCCGTTCGGCGTACCGAGGGAGTAGAGCTGTAGCGGGTGCTTGCCGACGGGAAGCTCCTTCTCCTGCGTCGGACCGGCGATGGGCCGGTTGATATTCGAGAAGCGGTTGGCGTTCCGGTCCTGGTTCCAGGTCCAGACTTTCGGCGGCACATAGGAATTGTCGGTCACGGCGTGCACTCCATCTGCGATGTGTTCCGGCTTTATATGGGTAGTGATGGCCTATTTGATAGCGCCTGCTGCGCGAAGGGCCTCGATTTCGGCATCGCTGTAGCCGGCCTGCTTCAGCGTTTCGACCGTGTGCTGGCCAAGTGCGGGCGAGGCGGAGCGCGGCGTGTCGTCATAGCCCGGAAAGCGGATGGGCGATGCGGGCGAGAGATAGGTGCCCGAGCCGTCTTCTTCCGGCACCTTCACATAGGCACCCGCCGCGTGAGCCTGCGGATCGGCGAAAACATCGGCCGGGCGCATCAACGGTGCCCAGATGATGTCCTCCGCGTCGAGCTTTGCACGCCAGTAGTCGAGATCATGTTCGGCAAAGGCGGCGTCGAGTATGTCCACCAGTTCGGCGGCGTTCTGGCGGCGCTTCTTCGGATTGTCGAAGCGCGGATCGGTTTCAAGTTCGGGGCGGCCGATGGCGCGGCAGACGGCCGTCCAGTCCACCGTGCCCTGACGCGGCACGATGACGATCCATGTATCCTTCGTCTGGAAGAAGTTGCTGATCGGCATCAGCGCCTCATGGCGCGACTTGGTGGAGCCGAGCTTGCCATAGCGAAGCTGGACGGCGGTGTCGGAGCCCGCCGCATAGATGCCGGCACGGAGAAGCGAGGCTTCTACGAGGCGGCCGGTGCCGGTCTTCTGGCGTTCGACGAGCGCGGCGAGGATGCCGCCGACGGTTGCCATGCTGGTGGTGTGGTCGCCGATGCCGGTGCGGAGCGTGACAGGCTCCTTGCCTTTCACCGTTTGCAGCCAGCCGACGCCCGAGCGGGCATAGAAGGCGGCGATGTCGAAGCCGGGACGGTCACGGTCCGGTCCTTCGAGGCCGTAACCCGTCACGCTCGCATAGACGAGGCGCGGGTTGATCGCCTTGAGGGACTCGTAGTCGAGGCCCGCACGCTCGAGCCCGCCGGGGCGGACATTGGTGATGAAGACGTCGGCGTCTTTCACCAGACGCTTCACGGCCTCGACGCCTTCCGGCTTCGACGTGTCGATGGCGAGGCCCTTCTTGCCGCGATTGTCGAGGTCGAAGATGGGCGAGCCCTTGAGGTGGTCGGCGCCGACATTCGACATGGTGTAGCGCATCGGGCAGCCCGACAGCGGCTCCACCTTGATGACCTCCGCGCCCCAGTCGGCAAGAATACCGGCAGCGCCGGGTGCCGCGATATAGGTCGCCATTTCAATGACTTTTATGCCTGCAAGCATGGAATCCTGACCCCGTTAGCTGAATTTTCTGGTTGGGGCGGATCATCCATGAAAAGCCGGGGGAGTCAAAATCCGGTGCCGGGCGGGGCGGGGACAGCTGAATCCGGCTGGACAGGACTCACGGGCAGGCGAATGATGCCTTCCGGGATTTTCGGGAAATTGTCCGGGGGGAGGATTTCATGACACCGGGATTTGTTGCGGCCATTCTCGATGCGCGGGCGACCGCCATCCTGACGCGGGTACTTCTGACCTTCGTATTCTGGGGCTCGGGGCTGGGCCTTCTCGCCAATTTCAACCAGAGCGTCGAGACTTTCGCCTCGCTCGGCTTCGCGCAACCGGCAGTCGTCGTGATTGCGACCGCGGCGACGCAGCTCATAGGCTCGGCGCTGGTCATCTCCGGGCGCTATGTCTGGCTCGGGGCCGGGGCGCTCGGCGTTTTCACCTTCCTTACCATTCTGCTCGTCCACAATTTCTGGGCGATGCCGGAGGGCCCGCAAAAGGTTAACAGTTTTCATACGGCCACGGAGCATCTGAGCATGATCGGGGCGCTTATCCTCGTCTCGATCTTCATGCATCAACGGCAGAATCGCTAGTTTGCTTAATGTTTTCCGGGGGCTGAATAAACCGTTCGGAAACGGTTCTTGCCTAGGCTGAAGGCCGGTGCGCTCGCTGTTCGGGCGTATTGCGAGCCTGATGGGCTGAGGGCCGAAATGAACTCGGAAAAGCTGACGATTGCCGATGTGGAGCGTCTCCTCTCGGATCCGTCGGAAAACGCAAGGGCGGAAGTGGCGGCGAAAGTCGCCCGGCAGTTCGCGGAGGTGGAGCTTCTCCCCCGCGAGCGCGAGCTTGCGCATGAGATTCTCGGCTATCTCGTTCACGACGTCGCTATTTCGGTCCGCGAGTCGCTCGCCCGCTGTCTGACGGACAATGCGGCGGCGCCACGCAGCATCGTGCTTCAGCTTGCGCGCGACATCGACCAGGTGGCCATTCCGGTGCTTGAACGCTCGCCGGTGCTGACGGATGAAGATCTCGTCGGGCTCGTCTATTACGGATCGCCCGCCAAGCAGCGCGCCATTGCCGGCAGGCCGGAAGTGCGCGCACAGGTTTCAGAAGCGATTGCCCATCGCGGCGACCGCACGGCGGTGCTGACGCTGGTTCACAATTCCGGTGCCGTCATCAACGAGGCGGCAGCGACAATGCTTGCGCAACGATATGCCGATGATGCAGATGTCGCGGCGCCGCTCGTGAAACGCGGTGAGCTTCCGGCACTTCTCGTCGAGCGCCTGATCGCGATGATTTCGGAGCAGATCCGCGAGTATCTCGTGGAGGAACACGAGGTCGATCACCGCGTGGCGGCGACGCTCGAGGAGCAGGCGCGCGAGCGTACGACGGCCGACACGATCAAGCGGATGAGCAAGGAAGATCTGTGCGCGCTGGTCGTGCAGCTTGCGTCAAATGGCCGCCTGACATCGACGCTCATTCTGCGGGCGGCCTGCTCAGGCGAGATCCGGTTTGTCGAGGCGGCTTTTGCGCAACTGACGGCGGTGCCCGACGAGCGCATCTGGCGGCTCATCCACGATGTGGGGGCGCTCGGCTTCCGCGCGGTATATGCCCGCGCCGGTATGCCGGAGGCGCTTTATCCTGCGTTCCGCCGGGTGCTCGACACCTATCATGCCGTCCGCAGTTCGGACGGCTCGCTCGACCTCGCGCTTTACCGGCATCATGTGCTGGAGGGGCTGCGCGAAATCTACGAGCATGTGGAAGCAAGCGACCTCGACAGCATGATCGACAAGCTGGCCCGCGTGGCTGCGATGCCGGCTGCCCTGCGCAAGCAGAACGTCGCCTGACAGCCCAATTCCCCTGCGTCAATAAATGATCTAGGTTTCGCCCTCTGGAATTCAGGAGAGGACGACACCCATGAGCCATCATCAGGAAGCCTATATCTGCGACGCGGTGCGCACCCCCATCGGGCGGTATGGCGGATCGCTTGCAAGCGTGCGCGCGGACGATCTGGGCGCGGTTCCGCTGATGGCACTGATGGCGCGCAATCCGGATGTGAACTGGGGGCGGGTGGACGATGTGATCTTCGGCTGCGCCAATCAGGCGGGCGAGGACAACCGCAATGTGGCGCGCATGTCGTCGCTGCTCGCGGGATTGCCGGAAGGCGTGCCGGGCTCCACCATCAACCGGCTTTGCGGCTCCGGCATGGACGCGATCGGCACGGCGGCGCGGGCAATCAAGTCCGGCGAGGCGGGGCTGATGATCGCCGGCGGCGTGGAAAGCATGTCGCGTGCGCCCTTCGTGATGGGCAAGGCGACGAGTGCCTTTTCGCGCGATGCGGAGATTTTCGACACCACGATCGGATGGCGTTTCGTGAACCCGCTGATGAAGCGGCAATATGGCGTCGACTCCATGCCGGAGACGGCGGAGAACGTCGCCGAGGATTTCCAGATTTCGCGCGAGGATCAGGACGCGTTTGCGTGGCGGAGCCAGCAGCGTGCGGGCGCGGCGATGGCGTCGGGCCGGTTTGCCAGAGAGATCGTGCCGGTGACGATTGCGAGCCGGAAAGGCGAGACGGTGGTGGACAGCGACGAGCATCCGCGCCCCGATACCACGCTCGAGGCGCTTTCAAAACTCAAGGCACCGTTCCGCGAGGGCGGCACGGTGACGGCGGGCAATGCGTCCGGCGTCAATGACGGCGCCTGCGCGCTCATTCTCGCTTCGGCGGAGGCGGCGGAGGCGAACGGTCTTACGCCGCGCGCGCGGATCGTCGCCATGGCGACGGCGGGTGTGCCGCCGCGCATCATGGGCATCGGTCCGGCACCGGCGACGCGCAAGGTGCTGGAAAAGACGGGGCTCAATATCGGCGATATCGACGTGATCGAACTGAACGAAGCCTTTGCCAGCCAAGGCCTTGCCGTGATGCGCGATCTCGGGCTTCCCGACGATGCGGAACATGTGAACCCGAATGGCGGCGCGATTGCGCTTGGCCATCCGCTCGGCATGAGCGGCGCACGGCTCGTGACGACGGCGATGTATGAGCTTGAAAAGCGGCAGGGCCGCTATGCGCTGTGCACGATGTGCATCGGCGTCGGACAGGGCATTGCGATGGTGATCGAGCGCGTGTGACGCGCTCAGAAGCCAAGGGCGAACTGTACGAGGCTCGGCCGCGTGACGAGGCCGGCGGGCGCGCGCTTCGAGATGCGGCGCGGCGGCGCGCGCCGGACGGGCTTTTCCTCCGGCGCGGCTTCCTTCGCGGCGACGAGCGCCCTGGCGGCGGTCTTCTGGCGGGCGGGCCGTTTTGCTTCTGCCTTTTTCATGTGGGGCAGGACGCGCTTGCGCCGGATCATGGCGACGAGGTGACGGTCCGGGAAAAGGCAGACGCGGTCGATGCGCCAGGCGACACCGCGCACTTCCTCGCCGGGAATCATGATGTCCGCTTCTTCCCATGAATATTCGACAATGGGATCTGTAAGCTCGAGGACCGTATCGGAAGCGGCTTCGGCGAGAGCGTCATCGGGGAGCGGCTCGTGCAGTTCCATCACGTCTTCCGCCGGGGTGGCTGGCTCCGGCTCGGGCTCCGGCACGAGATGGGGCGCGGACCAGCCGAAAAGTTCAGCCGGTGCCGATGGGCGGCAGATGTGCGCGCCCTGCGCGGCGGTGAAGCCGAGCGCGGGGAGGGCGGCGAGCGTTGTCGCATCCTCGACACCGACCGCGGTTGCCGCGAGGCCGCGCGAGGCGGCGAGGGAAACGCGCTTGCCGACAAAGCCAAGGCCGGTGTTTTTCAGGCGCCGCGCAAACTGGATGATCGCTGCACCGCCGATCTTCACTTCGTCGAAATGTTCAAGCGTAAGGAGATCGTCGGGCACGATGACCGCGCCGCCGCCGTCCAGCGCCGTCCGGAAACCGAGGCGGCGGAAATCGGCAAGTGTGCGCTGGGCGGTCTCGCCATGCCGGGCAAAGGCGCCTTCCGGTACTTCCAGGATGAGCGAGGCCGGATCGAGGCCATGTTCGGCCATGATCTCATCGAGCGCGCCGGGCAGTCCCATATCCGCGAGGTCAGGTGCCGAGAGGTTGATCGACAGCGGCCAGTTCTGGCCGGCGGTCTGCCATGCGGCAAGCGTGCGGGCGGCGGCGCGGGCCACGAAGCGGGTCAGCTCGCCGCTGCGTTCGCGGCGTTCGATGAAGGACAGAAAGAGACCGGGCGGCAACAACCCATAATCCGGGTGATTCCAGCGAATATAGGCCTCCGCGCCGAGCGCCTCGCCGGTCGCCAGACAGAGCTTCGGCTGGCAGACGAGATGCAGGTGCCCGGCACCGAAAGCGATGTCGATGTCCCGATTGGTCAGGCGGAAGGAACTGCTGTACATCTCTTGTCCGGGCGGTACGCGCAACACTGGGGACTAGCCTGAAGGCAGACCCTTTCCGAGTGCTTAACCGTGACGGACGAGCGGCGGACAACGTCGCCAAAGAGTGAACAAGATGCATCAAATTGGATGCAATGGGAGGTTTTGATGGCCGATGGTCAGGGGAAATCCGGCGGCAACGGGCTCATTCCCGCAGCCACGATCCTGTTGTTGCGGGATGGCATGGAAGGGCTCGAGGTTTTCATGGTGGTGCGCCACCATCAGATCGACTTTGCGAGCGGCGCGCTCGTCTTTCCGGGCGGCAAGGTGGACAAGCTCGACATGGCGCCGGGCGTCCGCGAGCGGGCGGACGGCATGGAAGGTCTCGATGACTGGGAATTCTCAATGCGCGTGGCGGCGATCCGCGAAGCGTTCGAGGAATCCGGTGTGCTGCTGGCGCGCAGCGAGCAGACAGGTTCGCTGATCGATGCCGGGCGGCTCAAGAAGCTCGAACAGTTCCGCGATCCGCTGAACAAGGGCGAGCTCGGCATTGCGGATTTCCTGGCGCGGGAGGGGCTTCGCCTTGCGGGCGACATGCTGACGCCCTTTGCGCACTGGATCACGCCCAACATGATGCCGAAGCGTTTCGACACGAGGTTCTATCTCGCCAGCGCACCCGAAGATCACCTCGCCGTGCATGACGGGTCGGAGTCGGTCGACAGCGTCTGGATCAGGCCGGAGCTTGCCCTTCGGGAAGCGGATGAGGGAAAGCGCACCATCATCTTCCCGACACGGATGAATGTGGAGAAAGTCGGCCGCAGCCCCAATGTCGCCCATGCCATCGAGACGGCGCGCAAGACGCCGGTCGTGACCGTCGAGCCGCAGGTGACGAAGAACGAAAAGGGCGAGCCGATCCTTCGTATTCCGGCGGAAGCGGGATACATCGTCACCGACGAGCCGCTTTCGGCGGTGGCGAATGTTGCCAAGCCGAAGGCCGGGTGACGCCTCGTTTCAATAAAGAAACTGCTCCGTGATGATGCGTTCCTCGAGCCCGTGGTCGGGATCGAAGAGCATGTAGAGGTCGATGGAATTGTCTTCCTCGACCTCGACATCGCGGACACGGCGGAACTCCGTATGGTCGGCAACGGCGCTGACCGGGCGCTTGTCGGCTTCCAGAATGTCGAAACGGACCTTCGCGCGGTGCGAGAGCAGCGCGCCGCGCCAGCGGCGGGGCCGGAAGGCGCTGATCGGCGTGAGCGCAAGAAGCGCGGCATCGATCGGTACGATGGGCCCTTGCGCCGAGAGGTTATAGGCGGTCGATCCGGCGGGCGTCGCCACCAGCACGCCGTCGCAGATCAATTCCTCCATGCGCGTCTTGCCGTCGATGGAGATCCGGATCTTCGCGGCCTGATAGGTTTCGCGCAGCAGCGAGACTTCATTGATCGCGAGCGCCTCGTGGCGGCTGCCATCGGCCAGGGTGGCGCGCATCCTGAGCGGGTGGATGGTGGCGCATTCAGCGGCGGCGAGGCGTTCCTTCAGATTGTCGTCCCGGTATTCATTCATCAGGAAGCCGACGGAACCCCGGTTCATGCCGTAGATCGGTATCTGCCGGTGCATATGTTCATGAAGCGTCTGAAGCATGAGCCCGTCGCCGCCCAGCGCGACGATGACATCCGCCTCGTCCGGCGAGGCATTGCCATATTGCGCGGTCAGACGGGCCAGCGCCGTCTGCGCCTCGGGCATTTCGGTCGCCACGAAGGCGATCTTGTCGAAACTCATCGGCTTCATCTTTCGCTGCTTGCGCTGGCATAGTAGGGGCCGGGCCCCGGAGTGTCAGCAGAGGTAAGCATATGAGCGGCGATAAGCAAGCGGAGGGTGAATTCATTTTCCTCTATTCGACATTCGGTTCGCCCGAGGAGGCCGAGAGGGCGGCGGAGGTGCTGGTCCGCGAGCGGCTGGCGGCCTGCGTCAACATTCATCCGGGGATGCGCTCCGTCTACGAATGGAAGGGGACGGTGGAGAAGGCGGCGGAGGCGGCCGTCTTCATCAAGACGCGGGCGGCGCTGAAGGAGAAGGTCATGGCGCGGCTCCGGGCGCTTCATCCCTATGAGGTGCCGGCGATGCTGGTGCTGCCGATTGCGGGCGGGAACGAGGATTATCTCGACTGGGCGCGGGGGCAGACGCAGGGGTGAGGCTCAGCCGCCTGTGAGCGACATGTGGCGTGCAACGGCAGGACGGCGATGCGCGCGATCGATGACGAAATCGTGACCCTTGGGCTTGCGCCCGATCGCTTCGTCAATGGCGGCATGAAGAAGCTCGTCGGTCTGGCTGGCGCGAAGCGGCGCGCGGAGGTCTGCCGCATCTTCCTGTCCGAGGCACATATAAAGAGTGCCTGTGCAGGTGAGCCGGACGCGGTTGCAGCTTTCACAGAAATTATGCGTGAGCGGCGTGATGAAACCGAGCTTGCCGCCGGTTTCCTTCACGCGGACATAGCGCGCGGGGCCGCCGGTGCGCTCGGCAAGATCATCGAGCGTCCAGCGGCTTGAAAGCGTGCGGCGCACATCAGACAGAGGCAGATATTGATCCGTGCGGTCGCCGTCGATGTCGCCCATCGGCATGGTTTCGATCAGCGTGAGATCATGGCCCTCGCCATGGGCCCATTCGACGAGCGAGGGGATTTCCGCCTCGTTCATATCCTTGAGTGCCACCGTGTTGATCTTCACCTTGAGACCAGCACGTTTGGCTGCCCCGATGCCTTCCAGCACCTGGGGGAGACGGCCCCAGCGCGTAATCTGCTGAAAGCGGGCGTCATCGAGGGTGTCGAGCGAGACGTTCACGCGGCGGATGCCAGCGGCAAAGAGATCGTCAGCAAAGCGGGCGAGCTGGCTGCCGTTCGTCGTCAGTGTCAGTTCGTCGAGCGCGCCGGTTTCAAGGTGACGGCCGAGGGCGCGGATCAGCACCATGACATCGCGGCGCATCAGCGGCTCACCGCCGGTCAGGCGGAGTTTGCGGACGCCCCGGGCGATGAAGGCCGAGCAGAGGCGGTCGAGCTCTTCCAGCGTCAGCAGGTCGCGCTTCGGCAGGAAGCTCATATGTTCGGACATGCAATAGACGCAGCGGAAGTCGCAGCGGTCCGTCACCGAGACGCGCAAATAGGAGACTGTCCGCCCGAAGGGGTCGATCAGTTCCGGCTTTGCGGCGGGGCGGTCCATGTCCATGACCGGAATATAGCATCGGGCGGGTGAAATTTCGTCCCCTTGGCTCAAAGGGGTTTTTGCCGGGCGGCGCGCCGGGTTAGCCTTTGCTCCAAGAAAAGGGGAGGCTCATGGCGGATTACATTCTTTCCATCGATCAGGGAACGACGAGCACGCGGGCACTGCTGTTCGACAATGCGGGCTCGCCCATGCGGGTCAGGCAGAAGGAACTGCGGCAGATTTTCCCGCGCGATGGCTGGGTGGAGCATGATGCGGCGGAAATCTGGACGGCGACGCTGGAGGTCTGCCGGGGCGTGCTGACCAGCGGCACGGCGGCGGCGAATATAGCCGCCATCGGCATCACCAACCAGCGCGAGACGACGGTGCTCTGGGACAGGGCGAGCGGCAAGCCGCTTCACAATGCCATTGTCTGGCAGGACCGGCGGACGGCGGATTATTGTGCGAAGCTGAAGGCCGAGGGCAAGGAGCCGCTGGTGCAGGCGAAGACCGGGCTGCTGCTCGATCCCTATTTCTCGGGCACGAAGCTGCGCTGGCTCCTCGACAATGTGGAGGGCGCACGGGCGCGGGCGGAGAAGGGCGAACTCTGCTTCGGGACGATCGACAGCTGGCTCATCTACAATCTCACCGGCGGCAAGCGCCATGTCACCGATGCGACCAATGCCTCGCGGACGCTGCTTTTCAATATCGAGACGAATGAGTGGGACGAGGAGCTGCTGAGGCTCTTCGATATTCCGCGCGGCGTACTGCCGGAGGTGCTCGATTGCTGCGCCGATTTCGGCATGACGGCGAAGGAGCTGCTCGGCGCACCGATAAGGATTGCGGGCGTTGCGGGCGACCAGCAGGCGGCGACGGTGGGACAGGCCTGTTTCGAGCCGGGGTTGATGAAATCGACTTATGGCACGGGTTGCTTCGCGGTGCTGAACACGGGGCGCAAGCGCGTCGAAAGCCGCAACCGGCTGCTTGGTACCATCGCCTACCGCATCGGCGGCGAGACGACCTATGCGCTGGAGGGTTCGATCTTCATGGCGGGCGCGATCGTCCAGTGGCTGCGTGACGAGATGAAGCTGATCGGCAGTTCCTCTGAGAGCGAGCAGATGGCGCGGGACGCCAATCCGAACAGCCAGGCCGTGCTGGTGCCGGCCTTTACCGGGCTCGGCGCACCCTATTGGGAGCCCAATGCGCGGGCGGCGCTGTTCGGCATGACGCGCGACACGGGCGCGAAGGAAGTCGTGCGCGCGGCGCTTGAAAGCGTGTCCTATCAGACGCGCGACCTCATGGAAGCGATGGCGGCCGACATGAAAGCGGCGGGGCTCACGAGCCCGCAGGCGCTCCGCGTCGATGGCGGGATGGTGGCAAACAACTGGTTCGCGCAAAACCTTGCCGACATCATCGGGCGGCCGGTGGAGCGGCCGGAAATCACCGAGACGACGGCGCTTGGCGCCGCTTATCTGGCGGGGATGCAGACCGGCTTCTATGGTGACCGCGCATCGGTTGCGAAACACTGGCGCTGCGAGCGGGCCTTTTCGCCGGAAATGGCGGAAAGTGAGCGGGCGGCGCGCTATGAGCGGTGGCTCGGCTATGTGAAGCGGGTGATCGGCTGAGGCGCGCCCGAACCACTTTCGCGCTATAGTCGCATCCAAGAACATGATCCCGGGAGGATGACATGGCATCGGACGATCTCATTGCGAAGCTGAAGGCGGCGCTGGGCGATGGCGGCGTACTGACCGGCAAGGATGCGGAGGAAAAGGCGCAGGGCGCCTGGAGCAAGCTCGGCGTACCCAAGGCGGTGCTTCGGCCTGCGAATACGGAACAGGTTTCCGCCGCGC
>JAHBYK010000037.1 GCA_019635965.1 Parvibaculum sp.
GAGCTGGTTCGTCGTGCCGGCCATCGCCGATACGACGACCGCAACTTCATGGCCCGCATCAACCTCGCGCTTCACATGTTGCGCCACGTTGCGGATGCGCTCGACATCAGCGACCGACGTGCCGCCAAATTTCATGACCAGCCTGGCCATCGCAAAATCCCACTCTTCCCGTTGCCGGGCACAAAACTTCGCAAACCGGCGCGCTGGACCAGACCGGGCCGGACGCCCTATATCATGACCGGATGACGGATGAACCCGCGCCACCGGGCGCGGCCATACATACAGGCCCGGAGGCAGCGCCGCAACCGGCGGAAATAGCGCCAAAACCCTCCGGAACGCAGGGAAACCCTCGCATTATGGCCTCCATGACTGAGAAGACGACCCAAGGCACGGCCCGGAGCAGCATCGATCCGGAGGAGATCGCCCGTTTTTCCGCCATGGCGGCGGAATGGTGGGATCCGAACGGCAAGTTCCGGCCGCTCCACAAGTTCAACCCGACCCGGCTCGCCTATATCCGTGCCGAGACCTGCCGTCATTTCGGCCTCGATTCGAAGACGCCCCGCCCGTTCGAGCACCTGCGCTTTCTCGACATAGGTTGCGGCGGCGGCCTTCTGTCCGAACCGATGGCGAGACTGGGCGCCAGCCTGGTGAGCGCCGATGCATCCGAAAGGAATATCGCAACAGCCTCCGTCCATGCAGCCGAACAGGGGCTCGAGATCGACTATCGTTGCACGACCGCCGAAGAGCTGGCGGCGGCCGGCGAGACCTTCGATGTCATCCTCAACATGGAAGTGATCGAGCATGTCGCAGAACCGATGCGCTTCCTGAAGGACTGCGCCTCGATGCTGAGACCAGGCGGCCTCATGTTCATCGCCACGCTGAACAGGACGCTCAAGGCACATGCCTTCGCCATCATTGGTGCGGAATATGTTCTGGGCTGGCTGCCGCGAGGCACACATGACTGGAAGAAGTTCATCACGACGGACGAAATGAAAAAGGGCATCGCAGATGCTGGCCTGTCGCTCAAGGAGCTTCGCGGCGTGAGTTACAATCCGCTGACCGGTAATTGGTCGCTATCATCCGACACCGATGTGAACTACATGGCGCTTGCCGGAAAGCCGCGCTAGTTCGCGCTGCGTCGCGGCATGACGGGAAGCGGCGCAACCTCGACGCCCTCCTCGATCAGCTCGCGCGCCTCATCAAGGGTTGCTTCGCCGTAGATGTCGCGGTGCTCCGCCTCGCCATAGTGGATGCGGCGCGCTTCCTCAGCAAAGGCATCACCGACATAGTCGCAATTTTCTTCGACGTGCTTTTTTAGCGCGAGCATCATCATGCCCAGTTTCTCGGCAAAGACCGCTTGAGGTGACGCATCGGCCGAGAGCGCCTTTCCTCTGGCGATATTCGGCGCCATCAATGCCTTCGATACATTCGGGCTCCCGCAATGCGGGCAGAGCACTTCCCCAGCGGCCAACTGCGCATCGAAGCCGTCCGAAGACGCGAACCAGCCATCGAACTCATGTTCCCTGTCGCAGATCAGCGAATAGCGGATCATAATACCCGCCTCGTCTCAGCCATATCGGGCAGACCAAAATCGCGATCATGTCCGAGCGAGGGAACGCGGCCACGAGCCTCGGCGATGCGCGCCGGATCGACCTCGGCAAGGATAACTCCGGGTTCGTCATGCGCCGCCTCCGCGATCACTTCGCCCCAGGGTGCAATGATGAGGCTATGCCCGTAGGTTTCTCGGCCACATTCATGCTTGCCGCCCTGCGCAGGCGCGATCACGAAACATCCGGTTTCAATGGCGCGCGCCTTGAGCAGCGTATGCCAATGCGCTTCACCCGTTTGCCGGGTAAAGGCAGCAGGCACTGTCAGAAAATCAGCCCCCGCCTGCGCAAGCGTCCGGAAAAGATGCGGGAAGCGAATGTCGTAGCAGATGCTGAGACCAAGGCGGCCCCACGGCAGGGACGCAACGGATGCCTCGCGGCCCGGCTCGTAATTCCTGCTTTCGCGGTATGACTCGCCGCCTGCAAGATCGACATCGAACATATGTATCTTATCGTAGCGCGCCGTGATTTTTCCTTCAGGCGAGATCAGGAAAGCGCGATTGGCCGCCTTCCCGCCCGGCAGCCTGATGGGCAGGGACCCGATCAGAAGCCAGACGCTCCTTTCCGCGGCAAGAGCGCGCAAAGCAGAAAGGGCTTCATCATTCCCTTCGTCTCGGATTTTCTCGAATAGCTCTGCCGGCTTCGAGACAAGCAGCGAGGTCATTTCCGGCGTTGCAATGAAATCCGCCCCCAGCGACGCAGCCTCTGAAATCAGGGCCGACGCCGCTGCAATATTCTCCGCAACGTCACATGTACTGCGCATCTGAACGCAGGCTGCCGTGAATGTCTTGCCGGAGGCGGTCATCTTCGTTCAGGCAGCAAGCATGGCATCGAGCTTGCCAGCCGCATCAAGCGCATAGAGATCATCGCAGCCACCCACATGTGTATCGCCGATGAAGATCTGCGGCACGGTGTGGCGGCCATGTGCCCGGTTCATCATTTCCCGCCGCTTGTCCGCATCCATGCCGACATCGATCTCGGTAAAGGAGACGCCCTTCTTCTCGAGAAGACCCTTGGCCCGGAAGCAATAGGGGCAGAGCATGGTCGTATAGATCGTTACATCCGCCATGGCGGTACTCCGGAAGAAAACCAGAAAACGGCGCAAGCGCCTGAAATATCTACTTCTATCATATAGAGGCGCCACCGGCGGGTACAACCCGGGCAAGGCACAGGACCGAAACTTCCGCAGCTCCGGCCTGAACCAGCACCTTGGCACAGGCCTCGGCCGTGGCGCCCGTCGTCATCACATCATCGACCAGTACCACATGCCGGTCCCTGACCAGCGCCTGCGCGCCCGGCCCCAAGCGGAAAGCACCCGCCACGTTGCGGCGGCGCTGATCGCCTGAAAGCCCGACCTGCGGCCTCGTCGCCCTGACACGGGCCAGCAGCTCGGGCTGATAGGCAAGCCCCGCATTGCGGGCAAGAGCCCGGGCGAGTTCAGCCGATTGATTGAACCGGCGGGAAAAGAGCCTTCGCTTATGGAGCGGTACAGGCGCCACCATGTCAGCTTGCGGTAGAATGTCGCTGCCAATACGGGCAAGCCAGCGGGCAAAGGCAGGGGCTGACTCCATCCTGTCACTATATTTGAAGCGGTGAATGATCCGTGCCGCCCCATCGCTGTAGCGCATCGCAGCCCGCGCCCGCGCATAGGCGGGCGGATAGGCGACCGCCGCCGCGCTGACCGCACCGTCGCCCGCGTCATAAGGGAAAGGGATCCCCGTCACCGCGCAAAAGGGCCGCTCGATGAAATCGATCCCGGCCCAGCAATCGCCGCAAAGGGCGGCATGGGCAGAAACGCCTCGCCCGCAGCCGAGGCAGAGCGGCGGCAAAGCAATATCGGCGAAGCGGGAGAGACCCCTTCGCGCTGCCGCCGTCCAATGCATGATCCGGCTGGTCTGCATGGATACCCCCCAACGGCTTCAAGCCTAGCATGGCTGCTGGCACTTTCGAGCGGGACTTGCGGAGCAGGCCGCACGGAACCATGATGCGCGCCATGCCCGCGCCGCCTCCACGCATTGAACTTTTCGATCGTTCCGCGCTTCGCCGCCGCCGCGACCGCGCTGCAAAGGGCTTTTCCGAGTTTGATTTTCTGGTACGCCGCGCCGCCGACGATCTCATCGGCAGGATTGCGGCCGCCAATCGAAACTTCGACATCGCTGCCGACCTTGGCTGCCATCGAGGGGCTTTGGCGAGCGCCGCAGAAGAAGCCGGGATCGGCCGGGATAAGATCGGATTTCTTGTGTCGGCGGACATCTCGCTTCCCATGCTGCGCCATGCACCGCAACCGCGGCTGGTCGCGGATGAGGAAATGCTGCCCTTTGCACATGAGAGCCTGAATCTCGTAACCAGCGTCTTGTCGCTTCATTCCGTGAACGACCTTCCGGGTGCGCTGGTGCAAATTCGCCGTGCCTTGAAGCCGGATGGATTGTTCATGGCCGCACTGTTCGGCGGTGAAACCCTGACGGAACTTCGCCAATCGCTCGCCGAAGCGGAAATAGAAATCGAGGGCGGGCTGTCGCCGCGCGTCGCGCCCTTCGCCGATCTGCGCGACATCGGCGCCTTGCTGCAACGGGCCGGATTTGCCCTCCCCGTTGCAGATACCGATCGCGTCACGGTTCGCTACGGCGACCCCTTCCGTCTCATGGCCGATCTGCGCGGCATGGGCGAGACGAATGTCATGACGGAGCGCCGCCGCACACCGCTGAAGCGCGCGACGCTAATGCGCGCCGTTGAAATCTACCGGGAAAGGTTCGGATTGCCCGACGGCCGCGTCCCCGCCACATTCGACATCTTTATTGCAACGGGATGGGCGCCTCATGAAGGCCAGCAGAAACCGCTGCGCCCCGGCAGCGCCGAAGCACGGCTCGCGGATGCGCTGGGAACCGTGGAATATGGTTCCGGCGAAAAGCCCGATAATTCGGGATAGGCGGAAACTAAAGTGACGACAGTCCTTCGACTATCTTCGCGTAGAAGGACGTGTTGAGAGAGTTGCCGATCGCACCGGCCGCCACGATGATGACGAGAGAAATGCCGGCTGCGATCAACGCATATTCCATGGCTGTCGCGCCATCTTTCGCTTTGGCGAAGTCTCGCAGAAAATT
Source organism: Parvibaculum sp. (assembly GCA_019635965.1). Taxonomy (GTDB): domain Bacteria; phylum Pseudomonadota; class Alphaproteobacteria; order Parvibaculales; family Parvibaculaceae; genus Parvibaculum. Next base: position 4,709 of record JAHBYK010000037.1, read on the forward strand.
CGCAACACCCTTCATGGCCGTCCCTTTCGCGGGCGCGAGCTCACAGGAGATCGCGCAGAACTGCCACCAGCGGCTCATCCGCCGGAGGCATCGGGTAGTCCCGGAGCTTCACCGGGCGCACCCATTGCAGCGCCTGCCCCTCCATGGCCTTCACTTCACCTTCCCACCGCCGGCAGACATAAAGCGGCATCAGAAGGTGAAACGCTTCATACTCGTGGCTCGCGAAGGTGAGCGGCGCAAGGCACGCCTTCGCGACATCGATACCGAGCTCCTCATTCAATTCCCGGATCAGGCAAGCCTCGGGCACCTCGCCCGGCTCGACTTTTCCGCCCGGAAACTCCCAGAGGCCCGCCAGCGGCTTGCCCTCGGGGCGGCGGGCAATCAGCACCCGCCCATCGGCATCGACAAGCGCGCAAGCCGCAACGAGCACCAATGGCTTCGGGCCGCCCGGATTGCTCACACGCTTGTCGTCCATGCTTGCGCCATCTGGTTAAGAAATTCTGCTGCCATGATCGGGTAGGCGCAGCAGGCCGCTGCTTCCTGGAGTTTTAGTTAAAAATCCGGAAAGCGGCCTCAGCTCCGGTAATCCGCATTGATGCGGATGTAGTCATAGGTGAGATCGCAGGTCCACACGGTCGCGGAGGATTTTCCCGCCCCGATATCGACCTCGATATCGATATCGCTTCCCTTCATGTGCTTGGCGACCGGCGTTTCGTCATAGCCCGGAACAGCCATGCCATTCCTGGCCACGTCGATACCGCCGATGCGAATGGCGAGCTTGTCCCGGTCCGCCGCCTCGCCCGACTTGCCGACCGCCATCACGATGCGTCCCCAGTTCGCATCCTCACCGGCGATCGCCGTTTTCACGAGAGGGGAATTTGCGATTGCCATGCCAACCCGGCGTGCGGCCTGAAAGCTCTGGGCGCCCGATACGGTGATGCGGATGAACTTGGTGGCGCCTTCACCGTCCTTCACAACCTGATGGGCAAGGTCGAGCATGAGATCGTCAAGGGCGGCACGAAATTCGCGCAGCCGCGGATCGCCCGCCCGGGTCACCGGCGCCTCGTCCTTCATGGCGGCCCCGGTTGCAAATACGAGAACGGTGTCGGATGTCGAAGTGTCGCTATCGACAGTGATCGAATTGAAGCTGTCACGGACACCGAGCAGCAGCAGCGTCTGCAGGATCTTCGCAGGAATGGCGGCATCAGTGAAAATGAACACGAGCATGGTCGCAAGATCCGGCGCAATCATGCCGGACCCCTTGGCGATGCCGTTGATCGTCACCTCGCAGCCGCCAATCTTGACCTTTCGCGTCGCGAGCTTGCGATAGGTGTCGGTCGTCATGATGGCGCGCGCCGCCTCGTCCCAGCGATCGGCGGAGGCGGAGGCAAGTGCCACCTCGATCCCCTTCACCACCGGCTCGGGATCCATCGGCTGCCCGATGACGCCCGTCGAAGCGATAAAGACATCCTTCTGGCGGCAATTTCCGGCTTGGGCGGCGGCCGCGGCCGTCGCCTTCACGGTTGCGACGCCTGCCTTGCCGGTAAAGGCGTTCGAATTGCCGGAATTGACGACAAGCATACGCCCCTCGCCATTGTCGGCGATATTGCCGCGGCACCACTCAACGGGCGCGGAGGCCGTCTTCGACGTTGTGAAAACGCCTGCGACCTGGGTTCCCTCCGGCATCTGCGCAACGAGAAGGTCGGTACGCCCCTTGTATTTGATGCCCGCTGCCGCCGTACCGAGCAGGACGCCGCCCACCGGGGGCAGGACGGGATAGGACTTGGGCGCGAGCGGCGAGATTTTCTCGATCGCTTTTTTCTTGGCTGACTTGCGGGCAGCTTTCGCCGGCGCGTCAGCCTTCACCCTTGTTACGGCCGGCTTCTTCGGCTTCGCGACCTTGCGCTTCGCGCGCGTCAGCTTTGCCTTGCTATGCGGCTTCGCCTTCGCCTTGCCGCTGACCTTGCGCTTCGGCTTCACCGAAACCTTCGCACCCTTCCTGACCGCCATCCGCCGCTCCGCCTGCCTGGACGTTGTTCACTATTGCTGCGGCACGATCTGCGGACGCCCGCCCGACGGTGCTGCTTCGCCAACGCCGATAATCTCGATCTTTGCCTCTTTGCGCAAACTCTCGATCAGCTTTTGCCCCTCCTCGCGGGCAAGCTTTCGGAAGATTTCCTCCTTTGCTTCTTCAAAGGCGGGCTTGGGCATTTCACGAAAAGCGACCAGCTGAATGAGGTGCCAACCGAACTGGGTCTGAACCGGGCCGGAGATGTCGCCCGGCTTCATCGAAAAGACCGCATTTCCGAAGGCTTCGACCATATCGTCCTTGGCGAACCAGCCGAGATCGCCGCCGTCTTGACCGCTGCCATCTCTGGAATGTTCATTGGCGGCGTCCTCGAAGCTCTTGCCGGCTGCAATCTCGGCCGCGATTGCCTTTGCCTTTGCTTCGGTATCGACAAGGATATGCCGGGCATGGGCCTCCTGCTCCGGCGGCGCCGATGCAATATTCTTGTCATACCAGGCACGGACCGCCTCATCGCTCACCCGGTCCTGCATGAGCTGAACCCAATAGAAATCGCGAAGCGCCTTCTCATTGAAGTATTCCTGCCGCCGCTTCACCGCAGGATCGTCGCCAACCTTCTTTTCCTCTGCCGCCAGCGCCACGATACGGCGGTCGATGAGGAGCCCCAGCAGATACTGGAACCGGACATTCGGCTCGAGCTGCGCCAGAGCCGCGCTCATTTCTTCATCGGCGAAGGAAACATCGGAATATCGAATCGGCGTCCCGTTGACGCGGGCGATAACCTCGTCGGCAACCTCATCCTGGGCTGAAGCTCCTTCGGATGCCAGAACCGGCATAATCAGAGCCAGAACGGCCAGAAGGCGGACAAAAACGGGCATCGGGACGGTCCTTCCTGAAATTTGCGCGCAAGGGGCGGATCTGAACGCCCCTCGCCACTTGCGAGACCGCCATGAGACAAGCGGCAGGAAACGGCGGAATTTGGGCGGCACATAATGACGGGGCGCCAGCAGCCACACAAGCGCCACAGACCGTCCCTAACAAGGCTGATAATCCTGGAAAACCGGCGGATTCGGGGGCGCGGCCCGGCACCGCAAGGTCATTCCGTTCGATTGACAAGAATGGGGCGCACCCTTACATCGAAGGCGCACCGCAAGAGGATTTTGACCTGATGGCAAGCTTTGGCGCCCTCGCCAAGCGTCTTTTCGGCTCCTCCAACGACCGGAAGATCAAGGCTTACAAGGCTCGTGTCGAGGCGATCAACGCGCTCGAACCGGAAATGGCCTCCCTGAGCGATGACGCTCTGAAGGCCAAGACATCGGAATTCCGCGCCCGGCTTGCCGACGGCGCGACGCTCGATGAACTCCTGCCAGAGGCGTTCGCCGCTGTCCGGGAGGCTGCAAAGCGCAGCCTCGGTCAGCGCCATTACGATGTGCAGCTGATCGGCGGCATCGTGCTCCATGAGGGCAATATCTCGGAAATGAAGACCGGCGAAGGCAAGACGCTGGTCTCCACGCTTGCCGCCTATCTGAACGCGCTGCCCGGGAAGGGCGTCCATATCGTCACGGTTAACGACTATCTGGCCAAGCGCGACGCCGAATGGATGGGCCAGGTTCACCGTTTCCTCGGCCTCGAAGTCGGTGTCATCCTGCACGGTCTGAATGACGACCAGCGCCGGCAGGCCTATGCCGCCGACATCACCTATGCCACCAACAACGAGCTCGGTTTCGACTATCTGCGCGACAATATGAAGTACCAGCTCGCCTCCATGGTGCAGCGCGGTCACAATTTCGCGATTGTCGACGAAGTCGACTCCATCCTGATCGACGAAGCGCGCACGCCACTCATCATCTCAGGCCCGCTCGACGACAAGTCGGATCTTTATCTCTCGATCGACGATGTAATCCCGCTTATCAGCGAAGACGATTACGAGCTGGACGAGAAGCAGCGCACGGTCAATCTGACCGAAGATGGCAATGAACGCATCGAAGCGATCCTCCGCGAGCGCGGCATCCTGACCGAAGGCAATCTCTACGACATCGAGAACATTTCCATCGTCCATCATGTGAACAATGCGCTGCGCGCGCACAAGCTGTTCCAGAAGGACAAGGACTACATCGTCAAGGCGGGGAAGGTCGTCATTATCGACGAATTCACCGGCCGCATGATGGAAGGCCGACGCTATTCGGACGGGTTGCACCAGGCGCTCGAAGCGAAGGAGCGCGTGCAGATCCAGCCTGAAAACCAGACGCTCGCCTCGATCACCTTCCAGAATTATTTCAGGCTGTACGACAAGCTCTCGGGCATGACCGGCACGGCGATGACCGAAGCGACCGAGTTTGGCGACATTTACGGGCTCGAAGTGATCGAGATCCCGACCAACAAGCCTGTCGCCCGCGTCGACGAAGACGATGAGGTCTATCGCACCGCGCGGGAAAAATATGAAGCCATGATCGGCGAAATCGAGGATTGCGCCAAGCGCGGCCAGCCTGTGCTTGTCGGCACAACCTCGATCGAAAAGTCGGAAACGCTCTCCGAGTTCCTGAAGAAGAAGAAGGTCGCCCACAAGGTGCTCAATGCCCGCTATCATGAGCAGGAAGCTCATATCGTGGCGCAAGCAGGCGTCCCGGGCGCTGTCACCATCGCGACCAATATGGCCGGCCGCGGCACCGATATTCAGCTCGGCGGCAATCTCGAGATGCGCCTTGCGGACGAAACGGCCGGTATCGAGAATCCGGACGCTCTCGCTCGCAAGATTGCCGAAGTGAAAGCCGATGTCGAAGCGAAGAAGCAGAAGGCGCTGGAAGCAGGCGGCCTTTATGTTATCGGCACCGAGCGCCACGAAAGCAGGCGCATCGACAATCAGCTTCGCGGCCGCTCTGGCCGTCAGGGCGACCCCGGCCGCTCGAAATTCTATCTCTCGCTCGAAGACGATCTGATGCGCATTTTCGGCACCGACCGCATGGACGGCATGCTGCAGAAGCTCGGTCTCGAAGAAGGCGAGGCGATCGTCCATCCCTGGATCAACAAGGCGCTTGAAAAGGCGCAGCAAAAGGTCGAAGCACGCAACTACGATATTCGCAAAAATCTGCTGAAGTTCGACAACGTCATGAACGATCAGCGGCGCGCGATCTTCGAGCAGCGCATCGACCTCATGCGCTCGGAAGACGTTTCCGAGACGGTCGACGACATGCGCGGTCAGGTGATCGACGACATGGTTTCGAAGCATGTGCCCGAAAAGGCATATGCCGAGCAGTGGGACCTCGCGGGCCTAAAGGAAGAAGTCAAGAAGACGCTCGATCTCGACCTGCCCATCGAACAATGGGGCGAGGAAGAAGGCATAGCGGATGAGGAAATCCGCGAACGCATCCGAGCCGCATCGGATCGCCACATGGCCGCCAAGGCTGCCCAGGTCGGCCCCTCGCTCATGCGGCAGGTGGAAAAGGCGGTTCTGCTACAGACGCTCGACCATCACTGGCGCGACCACCTTTTGATGCTCGACCATCTGCGCCAGGCGGTCGGCCTGCGCGGCTACGGCCAGCGCGATCCGCTTAACGAGTACAAATCCGAAGCCTTCGAGCTTTTCGAGAGCCTGCTTTCGCGCCTGCGCGAGGATGTGACGCGCCAGCTCTCCGTCGCTCAGTTCGTAACGCAGGAACAGGCACCGAGGCTCGAAGACGAGCCCCTGCCCGAAATGCATGCACACCATGTCGATCCGCTGACCGGCGAGGACGAAATGGCGGACGGCGAGACGCTTCAGCGTACTGTCCGCAACGACCCGGGCGTCGCCGCCGATCCGAAGGATCCCCGCACCTGGGGCAAGGTTTCGCGCAATGCGCCCTGCCCTTGCGGCTCTGGCAAGAAGTTCAAGCACTGCCACGGCGCGATCTGAACGCAGGTCGTCATCAAACGTACAAGAGCCGCACTTTGAAGTGCGGCTCTTTTTGCTTGCTGTAGGCGGCCGGCCTCGCTTGCAGCCATCCGTGCCCCTGCCATAATCGTTGCAACAACAAATAGTCAGGAGAGGCCATATGTCAGCGGCAAAGCCCGTTCCCTTCAGCATCGACATTCCGCAAGGGAAGCTCGATGCGATCCTCGCCAAGGTACGCGCCTATGAGTGGCATGACATGCCGGAGATCGCGCCGGGGGGAAACCGCTGGGCCTATGGCGCCGACATGGACTACATGCGAGAGCTTTGCGCCTGGTGGGTGGAGAAATTCGACTGGCGCGCCGCGGAAAGGAAGCTCAACAGATTTCCCCAGTTTCATGCTGACGTGGATGGTCTCAAGATCCATTTCATTCATGTCAAAGGTTCCGGCACAAACCCCGAAAACCTTATTCTGACCCATGGCTGGCCGGGCTCCGTCTTCGAATTCCTTGATGTGATCGAACGCCTCGCCCATCCCGAAAAGTTTGGCGGCAAGGCGGAGGACGGCGTGAATGTCGTCGTGCCGTCGCTGCCGGGATATGCCTTCTCCGGCAAACCGAAAAAGCCGCTCGGACCGAAAGCGACAGCAGCCCTTTGGGACAAGCTGATGCGAGAGGTTCTGGGCTATCGCAGCTACATTGCCCAGGGCGGAGATTGGGGCTCGGTCGTCTCGGGCTGGCTCGCCTATGAGCACTCGGTCGCAAGGGGCGGCGGATGCAAGGCCGTTCATCTGAACATGTGGGGCGTTCGCCCCTCCGTGCTGCCAGAGACCGAAGACGAACAGAAATGGGCGGCGGGTGCGGCCATGACCTTCGAACTGGAAAGCGCCTATTTGCGCCTCCAGATGACGAAGCCACAGACGCTTTCCTACGCAATGATGGATAGCCCCGTGGGCGCTGCCGCCTGGATCACCGAAAAATTCCACGGCTGGTCGGACCGTCGCGGCAAGGATGGCAGCGATCATATCGAGAACGCCTTCACAAAGGACCAGATCCTCACCAACATCATGATCTACCTCGTGACCGACACTTTCGGCACGGCAACATGGTTCTATCGCGGCATGATGGAAGAAGGCGGAACCAACATGGCCCCCGGCACGAAGGTCGAGGTGCCCACCGCCATTGCCAACTTCCCGAAGGAGTTTCTCGTCTTTCCGCCGCGGAGCATGGTGGATAAGGGCTACAACATCGCCCGCTGGACAGACTTTGAACGCGGCGGCCATTTTGCGGCGCTCGAAACCGGAGCGGTCTTCGCGGATGACGTTCTCGCCTTCGTCAATCAGGTGAAGGGCTGAGTGTTTCCATGACACATCGCATCGTTCCTGCCGATCCCTTCACCATTCGGGTTTCCGATGGCGAGATCGAAGATCTGAAGCGCCGCCTGCAACGGACTCGCTTTCCGAACGAACCGCTCGGCAACGAGCATTGGGAGTACGGAACGAACCTTTCCTACATGGAAAGGCTCGTCGAATACTGGCGTGACGATTTCGACTGGCGTGAACAGGAGGAAAAGCTCAACCGCTTTCCGCAATACCGCGCAACGCTGACGGATGATGAAGGCGAGGACCATACCATCCATTTCATCTATGAGCGCGGATCGGGCGACAATCCGGTGCCACTCATTCTCACTCACGGGTGGCCATCCACATTCCGTGAATTCCTCGACGTGGTCGACCCGCTCGCCCACCCGGAAAAATATGGACGTGAAGGTCCGGCATTCGATGTGATCGTACCATCGCTCATCGGCTATGGCTTCTCGTCATTGCCTCGCAAACCTATTGGCCCTGCGAGGATCGCCGACCTCTGGCACCGTCTGATGACCGAAGTACTGGGATATGACCGCTATGCGGCGGAAGCCGGCGATTGGGGCAGCTTCGTCACGTCTCGCCTCGCCCTCCAGCATGCGGACAGCCTTCTCGGCATTCATCTCACCATGCTGCCGCTCCGGCCCCATCTGAAGCATGAAAGTCAGAAGCCGGTAAGCGAGGAGGAGGGCCACTGGATCGCCAAGATGCAGAAATGGTGGCGGCAGGAAGAGGGCTATCGCTCCATCCAGTCGACAAAGCCGATGGCGCTTGCCTTCGCCGTGATGGACAGCCCCGCAGGCCTCGCAGGCTGGCTCGCTGACAAATATTACCGGCTGGGCGATACCGACAAGACCGACACCATGGAAGGCATGATCGCTCGCTTTCCCTTCGACACGATCCTCACACAATTCTCGATCTACTGGTTCACCGGCACGATCAATTCGGCGAATACGCTTTACAAGGCGGGGCCTGCGGAAGGCTCCGCGCTTCTGAAACCAGGCGAGAAGGTCACCGTGCCGACCGCCTATTCGGAATATCCGATCGATACCTTGCCCGATACACCGCGAAGCTGGGCGGACCGAAGCTATAATATCGTGCGTTGGCGCATGATGGATCGTGGCGGCCATTTCGCGGCCATGGAAGAGCCGGAGCTCTTCGCGGATGACGTGCGCGACGCATTCCGCGACATGGGTGTCGTTTCGGGAGGCAAGAGCGGATGACGTTCGATCAGGGACTGGCATTCGGCATCCTGGCGCTTGCGCTTGTTCTCTTCGCCTCCGGCCGGTTCCGTCATGACGTCGTGGCGCTTATCGCCCTGATCGCGGTATCGCTGACGGGCCTTGTCGGCCCGAATGAAATTCTTTCGGGCTTCGGTCATCCCGCCGTCATTACCGTCGCCGCCGTTCTCGTGATTTCCGAGGCCCTGCGCAGTTCAGGCCTTGTCGATGCGGTGGTACAAAAGATCCTGCCGCTCACCAAGACGACGACCGGCCATATCGGCATCATGACCGCCGTCGTCGCGCTGGCTTCGTCCTTTATGAACAATGTGGGCGCCTTGGCCGTCATGCTGCCGGTTGCGATGGCAACGGCGGCGGAACGCGGAAGGCCCGCAGCCATTCTGCTCATGCCAATCGCATTTGGCTCCATGCTCGGCGGTATGATTACGCTCATCGGCACACCGCCGAACATCATCATCGCAAGTTTCCGCGAAAGCTATACGGATACGTCATTTGCCATGTTCGACTTTGCCTGGGTCGGACTTCCGGTGGCGATCATCGGCATCCTGTTCATTGCATTGGGCGGCTGGCGGCTCATTCCGCGCGAGCGCAAGGGCGGCGCCGCGCCAGAGGAGCTGTTCAGCATCGAGGAATATGTCATCGAGGTCCGCGTGGGCGAGAAAAGCCCGCTCGCCGGAAAGCGGGTCACCCATCTCGATCTTGCCACCGGCGAAGACATCAATGTTGCAGCCCGTGTGAATGATGACGGCCAGATCGTGCAGCCGGAGCCATGGCAGCCGGTGGCGGCGGGCGACATCTTTATCCTGCGTGCCGATCCGGCCGACCTTGGCGATGTGCTTGAGAAGCTGGGCCTTGAACTCGTCTCGACCAATGGCGACGATCATGCCGACATCAAGAGTGCCGATCTGCGCCTCTCCGAAGCGGTCGTCGGACCGAACTCTCCACTAACGGGCTTCGGGCCGCGCACACTCGTCCGGCTGTCGCAGGGCCGGTACAATCTCTTCGCCGTAGCCCGCCAGGGCGAACCCATCGGTGGACGGCTGCACAATGTCCGCTTCCAGACTGGCGACGTGCTCTTGCTTCAGACAAGCGAGGAACAGGATCCCGCGCTCTCGGCGGAGCTTGGCCTGCTTCCTCTGCCCGAACGAGGCCTGCGTCTCGGTATTCCACGCAAGCTCGGCACCGCCTTTGCCATTTTTGCCGTCGCCATAGCCCTTTCCATGGCGGGAATAATCCCGATCGCCGTCGCCTTCCTCGGCGCGATCGTTCTCTACCTGCTGACAGGCATTCTGCCCCTCCGCGATCTTTACCGGCATATTGATTGGACGGTTGTTGTTCTGCTCGGTGCGATGATTCCGGTCGGCCAAGCCTTGCAGAACACCGGTGCCGACCGCCTGATCGCAGGGAGCATTGTCGAACTGGCGGGCACTCTGCCGCTCTGGGCCCTCATCGCGCTGCTGCTTGTTATCACGATGGCGATTACCGACGTCATCAACAATGCGGCAACGGCACTCATCATGGCGCCGATCTCGATTGCCATCGCTCAGGCACTCGACACAAATCCGGATGCATTCCTGATGACCGTCGCAATCGGCGCGAGCTGCTCTTTCCTGACGCCGATCGGGCACCAGTCGAACACGCTCGTCATGGGGCCGGGCGGATACAGGTTCTCCGACTACTGGCGCCTTGGCCTGCCCCTCGAAATCGTGGTGACGATCGTGGCTGTGCCGATGATCCTTTTCATCTGGGCATGAGCCCGGTCAACGCGGCACACCGGCCCCTATGTCGACCCAACTCGTATTCTCATAGGCCAGAATTTCGTAAGGCCCGGGATCGTAGGAGATCGATTCAATCGTGCCGAAATAGGAAAGTATCATCCAGTGCCCTGTCGGCGCGTGGCGCATCGGCAGGGTGAGGACTTCGACGCGGTCGATCAGATTGTCGCGGCGGCTGCGAATGAGATTCCACCGGCCGCAAGGCGTCGAAATCTGCTTTCTGATGAGATTGAGATAGTCGGGCCGGACACTGGGCTGCATCATTTCGAGTGCATTGCCGCCCGTTGGATCGAAACCCAGAGCCCTGCATATGGCCGTACCGGTAAGGCGTTGCAGGATCAGGTCTTCGGACACGACTTCGAGAATTGTCACGGCGGGCATCAGCGCCGCGATCCGTCCGGGACTGAAATCGCTGCGGTCCGGTACAAAATCCTTCTTGGGCAGACTGTCCCAGTAGCTGAAAAAAATTCTGGCGCCTGCGGTCTGCAATACATCGGGTTCGGCGAGCATGACACTTTTCCTGCCGCGAGAAGAACCGGAATGCCCGGTTCCTTTCTAGGTGGTCATGCTTAACGAGAGGTGAATCGCGGGAATGCGGCTCAGGAGAGCCCAAGGCGGCCCATGGCAAGGAATTTCTCGCGCCGCGTGCGGCGCAGCGAATCCGTGTCGAGCTTCTCCAGACCCTTCAGCTCCTCGGCGATCGCATCGCCGGTTTCCTTGATCATCTGGTTGCGCTCGCGATGCGCCCCTCCGATGGGTTCGGGCAGAACGCGGTCGATCACGCCAAGCTCATGGAGATGCTGCGCAGTGATCTTCATCGCCGTCGCGGCATCCTTTGCCTTGTCGGAACTGCGCCACAGAATGGAGGAGGCGCCTTCCGGCGAAATCACGCTGTAAACCGAATGTTCGAGCATCAGCACCCGGTTTCCGCAGGCAAGCGCAACCGCGCCGCCCGAGCCGCCCTCGCCGATCACAACAGATACGAGCGGCACACCAAGCGACAGGCAGCGGTCGGTCGAGCGCGCGATCGCTTCGGCAACGCTGCGCTCCTCGCTTTCCATGCCGGGATAGGCGCCGGAAGTGTCGACGAGCGTCACCACGGGGATCTTGAAACGCTCGGCCATATCCATCAGCCGGATCGCCTTGCGGTAGCCCTCGGGCTTTGCCATGCCGAAATTGTGCTTGATGCGGCTCTTCGTATCCGAGCCTTTTTCATGGCCGATGAAGATTGCCGAACGGCCACGGAAGCGGCCGATGCCACCGACGATCGCGGCATCCTCGCCATAAACCCGGTCCCCGGCCAGCGGCGTGAAATCCTCGACCAGCCGCTCGACATAATCGAGGAAATGCGGCCGCGCCGGATGGCGCGCCACCTGAACCTTCTGCCAGGGCGTCAAAGAGGAGTAAGTGTCCTGAAGGAGCTGCGAAGCCTTGGCTTCGAGCTTGGAAACCTCATCGCCGATGCTCACCGACGGGTCTTCCTGTGCCAGAAGCCGAAGCTCCTGCACCTTGCCTTCCAGTTCCGCTATCGGCTTCTCGAAATCGAGGTAGGTATGCATCGTGCTCCGGCGGCTCCCGTCGGCCGCTTCTGAAGGGCCGGCGAACGGGCCTGTAATGGACCCGTCATTTTGCAAGTGCGCGGCACACTGGCCCGCCCCCGCGCCCTTGTCAACCGGCGGGTTTGGACGCGGTAAACCGCAGAATCCCGCGCTTCACCTGCCCCCTGTCACAAAGCCCGGCCCCGCTTCGTCTTGAAGGCATGTTCGATCCTTCAGGAGCAATCCATGACCGCCCTATCACTGGCCGGCGCCCGCCCCGGCCCCCTCAAAGCAGCTGCAATGAGCCTCTGGGCCGCTCTTTGGCTTGGCAATGCCCTCTGGATGCTCGCCGACCCGGCCGGCTGGTACCAGGACATCGACGGCGTCAGCAATACGGGTCCCTATAACGTCCATTTCGTCCGGGATATCGGCATCGCCTATCTGACCATCGGACTGATGACGGCAGCAGCCATCCGCTGGCCTGCCGCCACCTTGCCGCTCCTTGGCGGTGTGACGGTCTATCTGGGCCTTCATGCCCTCCTCCACGTCTGGGACATCGCCGCCGCGCGCCTGCCCGCTGAACACATTCTGCTGGATATACCGGGCGTCTTCCTGCCGCCGGTCATATCGGCCGCCCTCGCCTGGTGGTGCGCACCTGCGCTCCGCTGATCCCGCCCAAACCCACGAAAAGGGGAGAACACCATGTTCGCATTTATCGCTCGCCGCCTGATCGCCATGCAGGAGAGGATCACCGGCGAAAGCGCCAGCTATATGCGCGATATCTATTCAGGTTCACCTGGCGTCTTCTGGCGCTTTGCACTGGCGGCGGCACTTTTCCGCTACGCCAAGGCATTGCCGCCCGAAGTCTATGCCGTAGCCGGGATCGCGGCGGTCCGTGCGGAGGACTGCGGCCCATGCGTCCAGATTTCCGTGAACCTGTCGCTCAAGGCAGGCATTTCCCCAGCCATCGTCCGCGCCGCGGCAACCGGCGCCGTCGAGGCGCTCGACGACAACAACCGGCTTGCCTATGAATTTGCCTATGCGGTCGCCACCCGCGACATCGCAGCCGAAGGGTTGCGCACCGAGGTCGAACGCCGTTGGGGCAAAGCCGGCCTCGCGGAAATCGCCTTTGTCGTTGCAACTACTCGCTCCTACCCCACGCTCAAACGCGCGATGGGCTATGCTCAAACCTGCCAGCGGGTCGTGATCGGCGAAGAAACGGCCATCGCGCGCCCAAGGGAGGCGGCATGAGCAAGGCGGATGAAAGGGCGGCTTTGAGCGACGCCATATTCGAGCGTCACCGCAAGCGCGCCTTCAAGGCCGCCTATCGCATACTGGGTTCGGTCGCGGATGCAGAGGACGTGCTGCAAGACGCTTGGCTGCGCTGGCAGAATGTGGACCGCACAGGCATCCACAATCCTGAAGCCTGGCTGGTAACGGCTGTCGCGCGGCTTGCCATCGATCAGTTGCGCCGCGCCCGCGCAAGACGCGAAATCTATGTCGGCCCCTGGCTCCCGGAGCCCGTTGTCGAAGAGACCGGGGCCGCGCACTCATCGCCGGAAGACCGCCTTGCACTCGCCGACGACATTTCCATCGCCCTGCTCCATATGCTTGAACGCCTCGCACCCGAAGAACGGGCAGCATTCCTTCTGCACGACGCTTTCGACTATGACTATGGCGAGCTTGCTGCATTGCTCGGCAAGTCGGAAGCGGCCTGCCGCCAGACGGTGAGCCGTGCGCGCAAACGCGTGCGAGACGCATCGCCCCGGTTCGACACCAATGCAAGCGAACACCGGCGCCTCGCATCGGCCCTTGAAAGCGCCATTGCAGCCGCCGACCCGCAAGCCCTGATCGACTGCATGAGCGACGATGTCATTTTCTATTCGGATGGCGGCGGCAAGGTGCTCGCTGCACTGAACCCGCTCTATGGCGCACGGAATGTCAGCCGCTTTCTGCTCGGTATTGCGGCAAAGTTGCAAGGCGTGCTGGAAACGCGCCAGGCTCTCGTCAATGGTGAGCCCGGTTTCCTGATGTCGGTCAACGGTCAGATCGAAAACGTGATTGCATTCGCCATTGCGAATGGACGCATCGTCAGGATCTATGCGATCCGCAATCCCGACAAGCTCAGGCACCTGTCCTAGCTCAGGACGCCTTGCCCTTCCTGGCGAGGGGATGATGCGTCTGGACAAGCTCTTTCAGCCGTTCGTCCAGCACATGCGTGTAAATCTGTGTCGTCGAGATGTCGGCATGACCGAGCATCTGCTGGACGGCGCGCAAATCTGCGCCATTCGCAAGCAGGTGACTCGCAAATGCGTGGCGGAGCGTATGTGGAGAGACGCGCGTCGGATCAAGACCTGCCGAAACGGCCAGATCCTTGAGCAACTGCGCGAAGCGATGGCGTGTAAGGTGGCCTTGTCTGCCGCGCGACGGGAAAAGCCAGGGCGACACATGATCGCCAAGGCGCATGGTCCTGAGCGGCAGATACGCGTCGATCGCCTGCCGCGCCGTTTCGGACAATGGCACGAGCCGCTCGCGTCCACCCTTGCCGCTCACCGCGAGGAATCGCTCATCGCCGCGCACGGCCGTCAGCGGAAGGCCGACAAGCTCCGACACGCGAAGGCCCGTCGCATAGAGAACTTCCATCAGGCAGACAAGCCGCGCACGCTTGTAGGCAAGCACAGCCTCTTCCTGAGTGCGGCCATCCTCGGCGAGACGCGCCGCTGCGAGCAGTGCATCCACTTCCTCGACCGTCAGCGTCTTGGGCAAGGGCCGTGCACGGCGCGGACCCTCGATCGAACCGCAAGGATCGTCCTTGCGAATGGATTCTGCGAACAGGAACCCGTGGAACTGACGAAGCGCGGAAAGGCGCCGGGCCGCGGTTGACGCCGACAGGCCCTGCGCCGTGAGACCTTCAAGATAATCGCGGATGTCGCGCGACGTGGCGGCATCCAATGCGCGGTCGCGCGATGAAAGAAACCCGGCGAAATCTCTCAGGTCGCGTTCATAGGCATCGAGCGTGTTGCGCGCAGCACCGCGCTCTGCGCTCAACATCTCAAGAAAGGCCTCGATGTGATGACCCTGCATCCGGGATTCTTTTACCATTCAACTCACCTGTTTTACTCAACCGCGCCCGGCACTGCTGCGCGCCATGAGCGCCTCGAGCGCGAGGCGCCGCGCCTCGTTCTCGAGATTGACCGTTCTGAGGCTCGACACGGCCTGAGCGGCTGCCCGCGGATGCACCGCTCCTGCGCCATTCGTTCCGATGACCTCGATAGCGAGCATGACCGTCTCGCCGACGGATCTTTTCTGGCTTGCCACATTGAGCTGGTTCAGCAACGCCTCTGGCGGAACCTGCCCCGTCAGCGCACCGCGTGCATCGAGCAGCGCATCCCAGACAGACGAATCGAGCTGGAAACCCAATGCCTCGAGAAGCATTGCTTCGCTCGCCGCATAGGCCCTTGTCTGCGCGACGCCGGACTTAAGGTCGCTTGCGATCTCGGCCGAAACTTTCGAACGGTCGAAGGCATCGGGCGATCCGCCGGAGATGCGCAGCAGCCCCTCGAGCTCCCGCATGTCACGGCCGAGCATCTGCCCGCCGGAGCCCATCAACGCGAGCCACTCCTGCGCCTTTGATCGCTCGCCAAGCGCGATGAAGGCGCGTGCCGCAGCAGGGGCTAGCGGGCGCAGGGCATCGGATGGCACAAGCCGGTCAAGGTCGGGATAGAGCGCCTCGATCGTCGGGTAATAGAGCCCCGCGGATTCCGCCGTTGCGAAAGCAAGGCGGAAAAGCCGCATCCGGTCGTCTGCCGCCACCGCATTGCCAATGGCCTGGAAAATCATCGCGCGGCGAAGCGGCGACGGCTCCGGTATGTCGGAGGTCAGAAGCCCTGCCATCTGTTCGGGCGTGAAGCTCGGCTCGCGGTAGACCGCCGCCAGATCCCGGCCATCGATCAGACCATAGGAAGCGGCCCGCTCGGCCGCCGCGACTTTCGCCTCAGGGGCAACAGTCTCATCATTCAGGAACGCCGGCAGAAGCGCAGGCTCCGCAATATCAACGGCATCCTTCGGAAGCTCGCGGCCAGCGAGCTTGTAGAAGGCGAAGTTCATGATGGTGAGGCCGTTCGGCTCCGGTGCACGCAGCACGATGCCGAGAGCCGCCTCGCTCGCCAGCGAATAGAAAAGCGCGTCGTCCATGCCTTCTTCGCGCGCGAGATCGAGCGTGAGGCTGGCAATTTCAGGGTTGCCCGCAGCAATCTGGCAATAGGTACTGAGCTTCACCGAAAAGGCGGCCATCGCGTCATGGGCAGGATCGCGCCCCGGCGGAATGTCCTTCAAAGCCTCGCAGGCAAGCTGTTCGTTCGACTGTGCAAGTGCCGCGCGCGCGAGCCCCGCCGCAACGAGCGGCGGACGGTCCTGGCCCGCCGAACTGGCGAGTTCGACGGCGGCCTGGGTATGGCCTGCAGCAATCAGGCGGTCGATGCGCGTCGCAAGCAGGGTGATACCGCTACCCGCGCCTGAGGGCGGCTGCGCACCTGTCAGCAGCAACCGTCGCGCAAGATCGTTCATCACCGGCGAGGCTCCCGGCACTGGCAGCCGCGCAAGATAGGTGTCGATATCGGTGCGCGAGGCACCTTGCCACATATCGGAGCCAAACCCGCCTTGCTGCGGGCTGATAAGCCCCGAGGTCGCCGGACCAACGCCCGTCAGCGTGCCAATTTCAATGCCGGTATTGCGCTGCCCGGGAACGGCGCTGAGCACACGGACACTGGGCTCGCTTGCCGAGGCACCGGCAGGAAAGAACTGGGACGGACCTTGCGGTTCGTCCGCCACCGGCGCGGCGGAGCCCGGAACGGTTGCGCCATAGCCGGGCGGGACAATCCGCTGCGGACCCTCGCCCGGTGCGGAAAGCTGCTGCGGCGCGCCTCCCGAAGGAGCCATGCCGGGAGGCGCCTGCAGCACATTCGCCTCTTCGGCGGCAAGTTGTGTCCCGGCCAGCGACATGGACGCGGCAAACGCAAGTCCGGCGGCGAGGGACCGCTTGCCCGGTTTAGCGCGCAAATTGGTCATTCGGGAGAACCTTCTCCACTGACTGGACACCCGGCTGCACGGCCCGGTCCAGATAGAAAAGCCCACCCGCAATGACCGCCACGACGATAAAGGCGATGACGAGAAAGCTTGAAGCACGGCTCATGATCTTTCCTCTTTTTGGGCCCTCATGAGACCCTTCGGGTACATGCCGCCGGAACCGGAAATGAGCTTTAGGGCCCGCTTGCGGCGAAATTTGGGCGCGACGCGGCGGCTTTAAAGGCTTATCTACAGCCCCGGCAAGGCTGCAACCCCAATCACAATTGGTTACGATGACCGCCTTGCCTGCGGAAATCGGCCCGGAGAGTAGGCCAACAAGGTTAAGACCGCCAGAATGGCAAGGATGCCGGGCGGTCGCTAGGAGCAAGAGCCAAGTCATGATCGTGGACGCCGAACCGGTCGAAACGCTCTCACCCGCCCCACTCGACGCCCGCTGGGTCGTGCTGGTGGGCCTGATGGGCGCGGGCAAAACGACCGTTGGCAGGCGTCTCGCCAAGCGGCTCGACCTTGCCTTCGTGGATGCCGATGCCGAAATAGAGGAAGCCGCCGGTGAAACCATCCCGGAAATTTTCGAACGCCGCGGCGAAGCGGCCTTCCGGGCTGGCGAACGCCGGGTGATCGCGCGGCTTCTGGCGGGCGCGCCCCAGGTTCTGGCGACTGGCGGCGGCGCCTTCATGGACCCGGTGACGCGGGCAAATATCGCAGCCCGTGGGATTTCCATCTGGCTCAAGGCCGACCTCGACACGCTGATGAAACGCGTCGGCAAGCGCGGCGACCGGCCGCTACTTCAGAACGGCGATCCGCGCGCAACGATGAAACGCCTGATCGACGAGCGCTATCCCGTCTATGCGCAAGCCGACATAACGATTGAAAGCCTCGAGGGCCCGCATGAAGCGGTTGTCGAGGAGATTATCGAGAAGCTCAAGGAGTTCCGTGCCGCACAGGCCGGACAGAAAAATGACTGACGCCATACGCAAGGTAATCGTCGATCTCGGCGACCGGAAATACGACATCCTGGTCGGACGCGGCCTCATCGCCAATGCAGCCACCTATCTGAAGCCGCTTCTTCGGCGCCAGCGTGTCGCCATCGTGACCGATGATGCGGTGGCAAGGCTCCATTTGCCCACATTGGAGAAGAGCCTCGACGCAGCAGGCATACGCCACTCATCAATCGTCCTGCCACAGGGTGAAGGCACGAAGAGCTTTGCCGAACTCGAGCGGCTTACCGAATGGCTTCTCGGGGAAAGCATCGAACGTGGCGATCTGGTGATCGCGCTGGGCGGCGGCGTCATCGGCGACCTGACAGGCTTTGCGGCCTCGATCCTGAGGCGCGGCGTCGATTTTGCGCAGATTCCAACCACGCTTCTCTCGCAAGTCGACAGCTCGGTGGGCGGCAAGACCGGCATCAACACGAAGCATGGCAAAAATCTCGCGGGCGCCTTTCATCAGCCCCGCATCGTGCTCGCCGATACCGATGCCCTCGAAACGTTGCCCATGCGCGAGTTTCTCGCAGGTTATGCCGAAGTCGTGAAATACGGCCTGATCGGCGACCGCGAATTTTTCGACTGGCTCGAAACAAATCTCGACAAGCTGAAGCAGGGCGACATCGACGCCCGCATACACGCCATTGTGAAAAGTTGCGAAGCGAAGGCCGCAACGGTCGCCGCCGATGAGCGCGAGGGCGGGGTGCGCGCGCTTCTCAATCTCGGTCACACCTTTGGTCACGCACTTGAAGCAGCAACCGGCTTTTCTGAGCGTCTGGTGCATGGCGAGGGCGTTGCAATAGGCATGGCGCTCGCCTTTGAACTTTCCGCCCGCCTCGGACTCTGCCCCCGTCAGGATGCGGTGCGCGTCCGCAATCACCTCAAACGCGCCGGACTTCCCTTTCGCCTGTCCGACGTTCCGGGCGGGTTGCCTGATGCAGATACGCTCATATCGCTGATGGGCCAGGACAAGAAAGTGGTCGACGGCAAACTCACCTTCATCCTTGCCCGCGGAATTGGCGAGGCATTCATCACGCGCGACGTCGATCCCGGCGCCCTGCGGGAACTGCTGCGGGAGAGGGAGCCCGCCTGACCATGGTTTCGCTCGGGCTCGGCGCCATACTGGCCGCGATTCTTCTCCTGCTGATCTTTTCCGCCTTCTTTTCGGGCTCGGAAACGGCGCTGACGGCTGCCTCGCGCGCGCGTATGCACCGGCTTTCCGAAGAGGGAAGCAAGAAGGCACGGATTGTTCTGCAGCTGACCGACGATCGTGAACGGCTGATCGGCGCGATCCTGCTCGGCAACAATCTGGTCAATATTCTTGCATCGGCGCTGGCGACAAGCCTCTTTCTTGCTCTTTTCGGCGATGCCGGCGTTGTCTACGCGACACTGGTGATGACCGCAGTCGTGCTGATTTTCTCGGAAGTTGCCCCCAAGACATTCGCAATAACGAATACCGATCGCGTGGCGTTGGCCGTGTCCCAACCGCTACGCCTGATCATTTCCATTTTTGCACCGGTAACGGCCGCCGTGCAGTTCATCGTTCGGCATACCTTCCGCATCTTTGGCCTGAATGTCGACGACACGCAGCAGGTTCTTTCCGCGCATGAAGAACTGCGCGGCGCGATCAACCTTCATCACCATGAAGGCAGCGTGGTCAAGATCGACCGCGACATGTTGGGCGGCATTCTCGATCTGCGTGACCTCGAAGTAAGCGACATCATGGTTCATCGCAAGAACATCGCCATGATCGACGCAGGCCAGCCGAACTCCGAAATCATCGCGCAGGCCATTGCGAGCCCGCACACGCGCATTCCCCTCTGGCGCGATGAACCGGAAAACATTATCGGTGTTCTCCACGCACGCGATCTGCTGCGCGCCCTGGCGGGCGCCAACTGGCAGCCGGATGCCATCGACATACCGAAGCTCGCCTTCAAGCCCTGGTTCGTGCCGGACACGACACCGGCGCAGGATCAGCTCAACGCGTTCCTCAAGCAGAAGTCGCACTTCGCCCTCGTCGTCGACGAGTATGGCGTCCTGATGGGCCTCATCACGCTTGAGGACATTCTCGAAGAGATCGTCGGCGACATTTCGGACGAGCATGACGTGGAAGTCGCCGGCGTCCGTGTACAACCGGATGGAAGCGTCGTTGTTAACGGCTCCGTCCCGATACGCGACCTCAATCGCGCCTTCGACTGGAGCCTGCCGGACGAAGAAGCGACGACCATTGCCGGCCTTGTCATTCACGAAGCCCGGGCTATCCCGGATGTCGGACAGACCTTCACCTTCCACGGCTTCAGGTTCGAGATCCTTCGGCGCCATCGCAATCAGGTGGCGCAACTGCGTATTTCGCCGGAGCGCCAGCACCACCGGAAAACCGGCGCCGCCGAATAGGCCTCACTCGCAGGCTGCCGCTGCCTCTTCCGGCGTCAAAGTTTTCATGGAAAGGGCATGGATGGGGTTTCCCATCTCTTCGCGCAGCGCCGCCGTGACAAGCCTTTGACGTTCGAGGCGGCTACGGCCGGCAAATCCCGTGGCAATGACGGTCAGCCGGAAATGCGTCTCCCCCTCCGGCCGGTGACCGGCATGTCCCCTGTGGAGATGCGATTCGTCGACGATTTCGAGCCTTTCGGGCGCGAGTGCCTGTTCCAGCTTGCGTCTGATTGTCTCCGCGACCGACATGGCCATTTCCGATACGCTGTTCTTTAACTCCGAAGCGGCCATGCTTCCTTGTTTTGGACGCTCAGCCAACCCATAATTTGACCGTGAAGCTGAACTCGAAATATTTCGATTCCATCCGGATCGCCCCGCGGAAACAGCGCGGCGTGGAACAGCCCCCTCATATCCGCCGCATGGTCCGGGAAGAAGCGCCCAAGCGTTGCGAATGGGCCGGCTGCCGCGAACAGGGCAAGTTCCGTGCGCCCCGCGCCAACGCGCCCGCCGCAACCAATCCGCTCGATTCCGGGTCGTCCGCCCAATACAGCTGGTTCTGCGAGAGCCATATCCGTGAATTCAACCAGAACTACGATTTTTTCAAGGGCATGAGCGATGAGGATGTGGCGAGGTTCCAGCGCGAGGCGCTGACCGGCCACCGTCCAACCTGGGGGCTGGGTGTGAACGCCGCCAAGGCAGCATTCGGTTCGCCTTTCGCGTCACGGCTCCGTCAAGGCTCACCTTTTCGCGACAGCTTTGGCTTTTTTGACGAAGGCCCCGGGCATGAGCGGCCAGAGCCGCGGGAAACCCGGCGTAAGCCCCGTGTTTTGGAGCAACAGGCGCTCGATACGCTGGACTTGCCCGCTTCCGCATCCTTGAATGAGATCAAGGCACGGTATAAGGAACTGGTAAAAAGGCATCACCCGGACGCCAATGGCGGGGACAGGTCTGCCGAGGAGCGTCTC
>JAHBYK010000038.1 GCA_019635965.1 Parvibaculum sp.
TAGATCCACCATTTCGGCAGCGGGTTGTTGAGCTCGCGGATGCCGTCCCATTCATGGCCGGTCGTCTCGACGCCGGTGACATCGTCCTTGTGCTTCTCGCTCATGCTCCGCTCTCCGTGTCCTTCTTGCCGTGTTGCGGCTTGCCGGCCTCTCCGGGTCCGTCTTCCTTGAGCGGAAGCGCGGCCAGATGGTCGAATTTCTGTTTGTTCGACGGGCGCAGCGCATAGACGAGGACGATGGCGAAAAGCACCACCATCAGGATGAGCCCGCCCGTGCCGAACCAGGTTCTCGCCATGTCATAGGTCATCGCGCTGTCCACCCTGCATGCCTACTGCCGGAAGTCGGCATTCTCGTAGGCACTGAAGTCCACGAGCGTGCCGAGCATCTGCAGATAGGCGATCAGCGCATCGAGTTCGGAAATCATTTTCGGATTGCCGTCGAAGTCGCGCGCCTGCGCCTTCGGGTAGCGTTGCATCAGACCGTCGATATCGGCATCGGGTGTGGCCTGCGCCTCGAGGTCGGCACGCGCATTGGCGATGTGCTCGTCGTCATAGGGAACGCCGGCGCGGGCAAGCGCGCGCAAGCCGCTTTCGATATTGCGGTAGTCCAGCGGGCGGCGTTCGAGGAAGGGATAGCCCGGCATCACCGATTCCGGCACCACGGCGCGCGGATCGGCCATGTGCAGCCGGTGCCACTCGTCCGAATACTTGCCGCCGACGCGCGCGAGATCCGGTCCCGTGCGCTTCGAGCCCCACTGGAAGGGATGGTCGTACTTGCTTTCCGCCGCCAGCGAGTAGTGGCCATAGCGTTCCACTTCCGAGCGCAGCGAGCGGATCATCTGGCTGTGGCAGTTGTAGCAGCCTTCGCGGATATAGATGTTGCGGCCGGCAAGCTCGAGCGGGCTGTAGGGGCGCACGCCCTTCACGTCCTCGATCGTGCTCTTGATGAGAAAGGTCGGCACGATTTCGACAAGTCCGCCGATCGCAACCGTAATCAGCGTGAGGATGAGGAGCAGGATCGAGTTCTTCTCGATCTTTTCATGCGAGAACTTCTTGAACATGACCTTGCTCCTCACTCGGCCGGTTGCGGCATGGCGCGCGCGGGCGCGGGAACGGACAGGGGTTCGCTTTCGCGGTAGCGGCCCTTGATGGTCATCCAGCAATTGTAGACCATGATGAGCGCACCGGCGAGGAAGAGAAGTCCGCCCAGCGCACGGATGACATAGAAGGGATGCATCGCCGCAACCGTTTCCGCGAAGGAATATTCGAGGAAGCCCTGCGCATCATAGGCGCGCCACATCAGACCCTGCAGGATGCCCGACACCCACATCGCCGTGATGTAGAGAACGATGCCGAGGGTGGCGATCCAGAAGTGCCAGCTCACCAGCGCCAGCGAATAGAGCCGCTCGCGTTTCCAGAGCCAGGGAATGAGGCAGTAGATCGCGCCGAAGGAAATGAAGCCGACCCAGCCGAGCGCGCCGGAATGAACGTGGCCGACGGTCCAGTCGGTATAATGCGAAAGCGAGTTTACCGCCTTGATCGACATGACGGGGCCTTCGAAGGTCGACATGCCGTAGAAGGCGACGGAGACGACGAGCATGCGGATCACGGGGTCGGTCCTGAGCTTGTCCCAGGCGCCCGACAGCGTCATCAGGCCGTTGATCATGCCGCCCCAGGAGGGCATCCAGAGCATGATCGAGAAGGTCATGCCGAGTGTCTGCGCCCAGTCCGGCAGCGCCGTGAAGTGCAGATGGTGCGGCCCGGCCCAGATATAGATGAAGATCAGCGACCAGAAATGGACGATGGACAGCCGGTAGGAATAGACCGGCCGTTCGGCGCGCTTCGGCACGAAGTAGTACATCATGCCGAGGAAGCCCGCGGTCAGGAAGAAGCCGACCGCATTATGCCCGTACCACCACTGGATCAGCGCATCCTGCACGCCGGGGAAGAGCGCATAGCTCTTGGACGAGGTCAGCGTCTCCGGGATCGCGAGATTGTTGCCGATATGCAGCATCGCGATCGTGACGATGAAGGCGAGATAGAACCAGTTGGCGACATAGATGTGCGGTTCCTTGCGCCTGGCGAGCGTCGCCAGGAAAACCAGCAGATAGACGACCCAGACGATGGTGAGCCAGATATCGGCATACCATTCGGGTTCGGCATATTCCTTGGACTGGGTAACGCCCATCAGATAGCCGGTCGCGGCAATCACGATGAAGAGCTGATAGCCCCAGAAGACGAACCAGGGCGCGATGTCGCCTGCAAGGCGCGCGCGCGAGGTGCGCTGGACCACATAAAAGGAGGTTGCGATCAGCGCGTTGCCGCCGAAGGCGAAGATCACTGCCGAGGTGTGCAGCGGGCGCAGCCGCCCGAAATTCAGGAAATCCGTGTCGAAATTGAGCACCGGAAAGGCAAGCTGGAGCGCGATGACGACGCCCACCAGGAAGCCGGTCACGCCCCAGAACAGGGTGGCGATGGCGCCCGCCTTGACCACGCCGTCGGCATAGCCCGTGCCGTCATCGGCGAGCGCGCCGCCCTGCATCGCGTTCATGTGGCGGTTGCCGATCGCCATAACGCCCGCAAGGAACGCCGCGACGAAGATCCAGGCATGGACGGCCATCGGCGCATCCTGCGCATTGGCCGCGATCGCTATGAAGAGAAATGCACCGGCGATGAGAGCGACGACGACGGCCCAGGCCGAACTCGTCATGATGCCGGGAGGGGTGGTGCCGGGCGCGCCTGAAATCGCCATGTCCCGCTTTCCTTGTTTCCGTTGCCTCTGTGGCAGGAGTGAAGGACCGGCAAGACGCGAATCGCGCTGCATAAGCCCCCCATCCAGCTTGGTTAAAACCCTAGCACATGTAAGGACATGAGTGAATCTGCCAGCTTGCCGCGCTGCAAATTGTCACATTCGCGCGGCCGCCCGTCTGGCGGGTGGCGGCGTCCGGCCGGCATGGGTGTTGCGAGTTCGGGTATGCGGGAAAGTCAGGATGCGGAGTGCAAAGCCGCGTTAACCAACAAAGTCGAGGCATGTCGAGAGTTGACGTCGGCCGGCTTTCAGAACGCTGCGCAAGATACAGGCAGTTTCAATGTTTCGGCGGGCCTATATCCGTTTGTTGATACATTTCGTCCACAATTAGACTGTGCCAAAGCAGTATGTCGTGATAATTGAGACCGCCCGTCAGGGTGGCAAGATTGCGAAATTCTGCGAAAGCGGCTATTCCGCCTCCGCCTCGGCAGGGGCAATCGGGCGGCGATGCGCGATACCAGGGGTGCGATCTTCAAAACAAATCCCGGGCGACGCGAGGCGGATATACCGTCTTGCCGCTACAACCGGGTGGAACGATTTCAAACGGCCGTTCCGCCGGTCCTCTAGAACAGAAGAGCTAAAGCTCTCGCCGTAACACAAAGCCTTCGAAGCACTCAACTTGCAAAGGGGTGCCGATCCCACGGGGAGGTTATTTTGCAGCGTATTGAAAATATCGTCTTTGGTTTGCGCGCGCCGATTCTCATCATCCTGCTGGCCTTCACGCTGGTCATGGGATTCTTTGCGTCGCAGCTCCGCATGGACGCCGGTTTCACGAAGATGCTCCCGATCGGGCATCCCTACATCGAAACCTTCTTCGAGTATTCCGACAGCTTCGGCGGCGGTAACCGTATTCTCGTCGTTCTCGAGAACAAGGAAGGCGATATCTTCCAGCGTGACTTCCTCTACAAGCTGAACGACATCACGCAGGACCTCTTCTATATTCCCGGCGTCGCGCGTCATACGGTGACGTCGCTCTGGACGCCGAACACGCGCTTCATCGCGGTGACGGAAGAAGGCCTTGAAGCGGGCGACGTGATCCCGGCGAATTTCGCGGGCACGGATGCCGACATCGACACGGTTCTCCAGAACACGCTGCGCGCCGATCTCGTCGGCCGCCTCGTCTCGACGGACTTCCGCAGCGCGATGATCCGCGCCGAGCTTCTCGACTTCAATCCCGAGACGCAGCAGCGCCTCGACTATTTCGAAGTCGCCAAGAAACTCGAAACGGATCTCCGCGACAAATACGTTTCCGATACGACCGACGTGAAGATCGTCGGCTTCGCCAAGCTCACCGGCGACATCGCAGACGGCGCACGTTCGGTGGTGCAGTTCTTCTCCATCGCCTTCGCGCTCACCTGCTTCATGATGTGGCTCTATTGCCGCTCATGGATTCTCACGGCCGTCACGGTCGGCGCGTCGCTCTGCTCGCTCGTCTGGCAGTTCGGCCTGCTTCATCTGCTCGGCTTCGGTCTCGATCCGCTGGGCGTGCTGGTGCCGTTCCTCGTTTTCGCCATCGGCGTCAGCCACGGCGTGCAGCAGATCAACATGGTGGGCGCCGAAATGGCGGCCGGCCTCGACAAGATGGCTGCCGCCCGCGCGACCTTCACCTTCCTGTTCCGTCCGGGCGTCGTCGCGCTTCTGACCACGCTTGCGGGCTTCGCCACGCTCTACATCATTCCGATCGGCATGATTCAGGAGCTGGCGATCACGGCCTCGATCGGTCTCGGGTTCAAGATCATCTCGAACCTCGTCATGCTGCCGCTGCTCGTTTCCTATGTGGCGCCGCCGGAAGAGGAATATGGTGCAAAGGTTCGCCGTGCGATGGAAACGCGCGCGAAGCTCTGGCCGGCGCTCTCCAAGATCGCCAAGCCCGCTTTCGCGTTCCCCTTCGTCGGTCTCGCCTTCATCGTGGCGATGGTCGGTCTCTACGAAGCGCGCGACAAGCAGATCGGTGACGTGCATGAAGGTGCCGGCGAGCTCTGGCCGGATGCGCGCTACAATCAGGACAGCCGCTACATCGCGGAGAAGTTCGCTCTCGGCCTCAACGTGCTGACCGTGATCGTCGAATCCGACGGCGTCGTCTGCATCGACTACGGCAAGATGCACCATCTCGAAAAGATGAGCTGGTACATGCGCAACGTCGATGGTGTGCAGTCGGTCATCAGCCTTCCGGTTCTTGCCCGTGCCATCAACAGCATGTGGCAGGAGGGCAATCCGAAGTGGCGTAACCTGCCGCGCAACTCTGCCGCTCTGGCACAGGCGACTTCCAGCATCTCCAGTGCATCGGGCGTCGTGAATACGGACTGCTCCACGGCGGCGGTCGCGATCTTCATCCGCGACACCAAGGCCAAGACCGTCAACCATGTCCGGGCGAAGCTCGAGGCTTACATTGCCGAGAATACCTATCCCGGCCTCAACATGCGCATCGGCACCGGCAACGTGCCGATCGTCGCGGCGACGAACGAGATCGTGCACAAGTCCGAGCTGCCCATGCTGCTCTATGTGTATGCGGTCATCATGACGCTGGTGATCATCACCTACCGCGAATGGCGCGGCGCGCTTTGCTGTGTGCTCCCGCTCATTCTCGCAACGATCATCGGCGACTGGTTCCTCACCGCCTTCGGCGTCGGCCTCAAGATCTCGACGCTGCCCGTGCTCGCCATCGCCGTCGGTATCGGCGTCGACTACGGCATCTACGAGTACAACCGCATGCAGCGTTACATGCGCATGGGCAAGACCCCGCATGAAGCCTATCTGCAGGCGCTGTACGACGTGGGCTCGGCGACGATGTTCACCGGCCTCACGCTCGCCATCGGCGTCAGCACCTGGGCGTTCTCGGCGCTCAAGTTCCAGGCCGACATGGGCCTGCTCCTCACCTTCATGTTCATCGTGAACATGCTCGGTGCGGTGACGCTGCTGCCGGCGCTCGTTGCGGTGTTCGAGTATCTCTGGCCGCTGAAGCGCAAGCCGCTCTCCGAAGAGGAAGCGCGTGCGGTGATGCGCGGTCACTGATCGCACGCAAGGCGATACGCAATCGAAAGGGCGGCCCTCGAAAGAGGTGCCGCCCTTTCTCTTTGGCCGCGGCGGATGAGGGAGTCCGCCCTTGCTTCTGCGGCCCGAGGCTCAGTCGCCCGCGCGCGGCGCGAGGCCGGCGGGCAGGGCGCCCGGCACATCCTCATCCAGTGTGCGCGGTGCCAGCAGGTAGTACATGGCGGGTGTCACGAGCCGCGACAGCAGGGTCGATGATACGAGGCCGCCGATGATGACGAAGGCGAGCGGCGAGTAGAGGCCGGAGCCCTGGATGGCGAGCGGCGTCAGTCCGCCGATGGCGGTCAGCGATGTCAGCAGCACGGGCAGGAAGCGGATCTCGCCTGCGCGCTCCACCGCCTCGCGCAGTTCCACGCCCTCGCGGCGGAGCTGGTTCGTGAAATCGACCAGCAGGATCGAGCTTTTGATCTCGATGCCGATCAGCGCGATGAAGCCGATCACCGCCGTGAAGGAGAGCGAATAGCCCGAGACGAGCAGGCCGATCAGGCCGCCCACCATGCCGAGCGGAATGACGCCGGCAACGACGAGCGTGGTGCGGAAAGCGCGGAACTCGAGGATCAGAACGCCCAATATGCCGAAAATGGCGATCAGGATGGCATCGCCGAGGCCCGCGAAGCCGCGCTGGCGCGCCTCGATTTCGCCGCCCGCGGCGATCTGGTAGCCGGGCGGCAGTTGCAGTCCGGCAAGCTGGCGGAACACTTCGTTCGTCACCTTTTCCGTGTTGTAGCCGGTCTGCGCATAGGCGGTGACGGTGGTGAGGCGCTGCCGGTCGAAACGGTCGATGCGCGCCGTCGTGGATTCGAGGCGGGGATGGGATAGCTGGGAAAGCGGCATCGCCTCGCCGCCCGCCACCGGCACATAGATCCTGTCCAGCGCCTCGATATTGTGATGCCGGTCGAGCGGCATCCGGGTGACGATCGGGAATTCGTCGCCATTCGCCTCGCGGAAGGCGCCAACCGTCTCGCCGACGATCGCAAGCCTGATCGTCCGGTCGATCTCGCCGGGCGGAACGCCGAGAAGGCCTGCCTTTTCCGTGTTGATGCCGAGATTGTAGTCGGTGCGGTCGAGACGGACCGGGTTCACCACGTCGCGCGTTCCCTCCACGCCTTCGATGATGCGCGTCACTTCCGCGGCAAGCTCTTTCAGGATCGCAAGGTCCGGTCCGAAAATCCGCACCGCGATGGGCGCCTCGATCGGCGGGCCGTTCTGGAAAGTGCGCAGCACGATCTGGGCGCCGGGATATTTGTTGAATTCGGCGCGCAATTCGTCATGCAGCTTCGGCGTGCGTTCGCGGTTGAACTCCGTCATCTGCACGAAGGCTTCGGCCTTGTTGGGGCGCTGCTCGCGCGCATTCTCGTTGTAGAAGATCTGCGGGTTGGAGCGGCCGAGATTGCCCATCACCCATTCGATTTCGTCGCGCTCGAGGAGCTTCTGCGTCACATAGTCGAGCGCCTTTCCCGTTTCCTCGAGGCTCGTGCCCTGCGGCGTCTCGATGCGGACGACGAACTGGCGGCTGTCCGCAGGCGGAAACAGGCTGAAGCCGATCACGGGGATCAGCGCAAAGCTCGCAAAGCAGAGCGCCATGGCGCCGATCACGGTGGTGCGCGGCCAGGTCAGCGCGATATGCAGCATCGGCCGGTAGAAGGTGTGAATGCCGCGCATCACGACGCGCAGGAAGATATTGCCTTCGGGATGCGCCTTGTCGCTGAGAAGGCGGCTCGCCAGAAAGGGAATGATGGTGAGCGCGATGCCGAGCGAGGCGGCGACCGTGAAGAGAACGGCAACGGGCAGCGAGCGCGTGAACTTTCCCGCCCCTTCGGGCAGAAAGAGCAGCGGCAGGAAGGCGAGGATCAGCGCCGCCGTGCAGCCGACCACCGCAAGCGAGATCTGCGATGTCGCGGCAATCGCCGCTTCGTAGCGCCGTCTTCCTTCGCGCAGATGCCGCTCGATATTCTCCACCACCACGATGGAATCGTCCACGAGAAGGCCGAGAGAGAGGACGAGACCGGCAATCGAGAGCTGGTTCAGCGAAAAGCCGGTGACGTTCAGAAGCGCGATGCCGACGGCGAGCGACAGCGGGATCGACACCATGACGATGGCGGCGGCGCGCAGGCCGAGCGGCAGAAGCGTAACGACGACGAGGCTCACCGCAATGGCGAAGTCGAGATAGAGGCGGTTCAGCCGGCCCGCAACCGAGATCGACTGGTCGAAGGCGCGTTCCATGCGAATGTCGGCGGGCAGGCGCTCCTCGAATTGATCAAGCACATCGAAGATGCCGTCGCGCACCTTGAAGACGTTTTGTCCTTCCTTCTGGTTGGCGGTGACGAAGGCCGCGCGTTCGCCATTGTACCAGCCGAGATAGGTTGCCTCTTCCGTTGCCCAGCTCACTTCCGCCACATCGCGCACACGCACGATATTGCCGCCGAAGCTGCCGACCACCGTATTGCGGATCTCCTCGAGATCGTCATAGCCGCCCGCGGTCTTCAGGTTGAAGCGTTGCGCGCCTGCATGGATGGGGCCGCCGGGAAGCTCGCGCGCATCGGCGCCGATGGCATTGGCGACCGCCGTCACCGGAATGGAAAGCGCGGCCAGGCGTCCGAAGTCGAGCGCCACGCGCACTTCCGAGCGCGGCAGCGCCCAGACTTCCGCATCGCGCACGCCCGGCACGCGGTAAAGCTCGTCCGTCAGGTCGTCGGCGAGATCCTCCAGCACGCGGTTCGGCGCCGTTTCCGATACGAGCGCGATCTGCACGATGCTGGTGAGCGAGGTGCGGAACTTGCTGATGTCGAGGCGGCGGATGCCCGAAGGCAGCGACGGCCTGAGGGCGTTCACCTCGCGCACGACGTCGTCGTATTTCTTGTCGGGATCGGTCGACCAGTCGAACTCGACCTGAATGACGGCAAGCCCGTCCTCGGCGCGGCTCTTGATCTCCTTCAGATCGTCGAGCCGGTTCACCGCATCCTCGATCGGGCGGATGACGAGCTTTTCGATGTCGGCGGGATCGGCGCCGGGCAGCGCCACATTGATGACGGCGAAGGGCCCTTTCAGCTCCGGGTCTTCCGCGCGCGGAATCGCGTTGAAGGCATTGAGGCCGATCGCCGCCAGCATGGCGAAGACGACGAGGGTGAATTGCCAGTTGCGGACCGCGAAGCCCGAAATATTGCTCAGCATCATGGTTGCTTGCGCTCCGTCCCGGCGGCCTTGAGGTCGGTGACGATGCGGATCTTCGTGCCGGGCCGCAGATAGGGCGCGCCCGCGCTCACCACGCGGTCGCCGGGATTGAGGCCCGAGGTCACGATCATGTCGGCGCCCGAAAGATGCGACACGGCGATGCGGGCCGGGCGCACGGTCATGGTCTCGTTGTCGACGATAAAGACATTCGCGGTCGAACCATGGCCTTCGAGAATGGCGGTCGCAGGGACGGCGAGATAGCTGGCGCTGCCGGCCGCGCGCTCCGGCTCGATCCGCGCTTCGCCGACAAAGCCGCTTGCCGCGCCCTCGGGCAGATTGCCGAGTTCGATCTCGATCTCGAATGTGCCCGTGCGCGCTTCGCTCGCGGCGGCGATGCGGCGCACCGTTCCCGTTACGTCCAGACCGGGAAAGGCGTCGAGCGTCACATGCGCCACGGCGCCAAGGCGGATGCGCGCCACCTCGCGGTCGGCCAGTCCCGCCCGCATGATGAAACCGCCGCCGCCCTGGCTGACGGTGAGGATTGGCTGGCCGGGGCTGACGATCTCGTTCGGTTCGGCCATGCGCTCCAGCACCACGCCGTCGGCCGGCGCGGTGATGCGGGCGAGCGAGCGGTTGAACTCCACGCGGCTCCGCTCCGCCAGCGCCTGCTCATAGGCGGTCCCGGCATCCTGTATTGCCTGACGGCTGGCGAAGCCCTTTTCGGCGAGCGGCTTCAGCCGCTCCACATCGCGTTTCGCCTTGGCGAGCGCGGCGGCGGCGCGGCGCGCATCGGCCTCGATCTCGCGCTGGTCGAGTTCGGCCAGCAGATCGCCCTTCTTCACGAGGTCGCCCTTGTCGGCGGCGATCGATTTGACGAGACCGGAAATCTTGAAGGAGAGGATCGCCTCCCTGTCGGGCCGGACGATGCCATAGGCCCGCACCAGGTTTGCCTCCGGGGCCGGCCGGGCTTCCGCCACCAGCACGGGCACGCCCTCGCCGGCGGCTTCCGCCGCCTCGCCCGGCGCTTCGCCGCAGCCTGCGAGCAGACCCGCGCCCAGCAATGCGCCCAGCATGAATTGCCGCGACAGCCCCATCCCAGCCTCCCTCGATTACCTAACAGTGTTTATTTAAGCGGCTGGCGGTGCTGGTCAAGCCTACCGAACGGTGTTAATTAGCGGCATGGCGAAAAAAACCTGGAAACCGCAGGGGCAGCAGGGCGCGGGTCACGCAAAGCCCCGCCGCAAGCGGCTCTCGCCCGAGGAACGGCGGGCGCAGATCGTCGCCGCCGCGCGTGCGCTCTTTGCCGCCGAAGGCATCGACCATGTCTCGATGCGCAAGATCGCAAGGCGCGTTGGCATCACCCAGGCCGCCATCTATCAGCATTTCGAGAACAAGGAAGCGATCTTCTTCGTCATCATCGAAGGCTTCTTCGGCGAGCTGCTGGCCGCCCTCGAAGCCGCGGTTGCGAGCGAATCCGAGCCGCTTCACAGGCTGCGCCGCGCCATGCGCGCCTATATCGAGCATGGCCTGTCGCGGCCGGAGGAATACCGTCTCGTTTTCATGACGCCCATGTCGGGCCTCGCGCGGGCCGGGCTTGCCGTGCCGCGCACCGACGAGGCGCGTCACGCCCCGTCCAAGGGCTCGCTCTCCTTCGATGTGCTGGACGGTGCGGTGCGCGATGTGGTGCTGGCCGGGCGCACACGCTATGCCGATGCCGACCTGCTCGCGGAAGCGGTCTGGGCGGCGGGGCATGGCCTCGTCTCGCTTCTCATCACCCATGACAAGTTTCCCTGGACCGACCGCGCGCGGCTCGTCGATTTCCAGCTCGATCTGATTTTCCGCGGGCTCCTCCAGGAAGGCTGCCCCATGCGGCAGCGCCCCTTCATCCACAACTGATCCCCGCCACGTCTCGAAACTGCTCCCGGCGGCGAAACTGACTGGCCGTCTAATTGACTATTTGGTCACTATATGACTATTTAGTCATATCAAGCGGGAGGAAACGGGATGGCCCCTCGAAGCAGCACAGCCATGAAGGCGGATGAGCCGGGTTCGCGCCGGCGCGAACGGATGCGGGCCATTCTGGTCGAGGCCGCGCTTCGCCTCTTTGCCAGGCAGGGCGTGGATGCGACGACGATCGACGAGATCGTCAGCGTCGCGGGTGTGGCGAAGGGCACCTTCTACAATTACTTCACCGACCGGGCCGACATCGCGCGGGCCGTCGCCGCCTTCGTCCGTCATTCGATGAATGCAGCGGTAGAGGAGATCAATCGCGGCATCGACGATCCGGCGGAGAGGATCGCGCGCGGCGTGCGCCTCTTCATGGCCGGTGTCGTGCTCGATCCGGTTAAGGCGGCGATGCTCGCACGGCTTTATGAAAGCGGCGCCTCGCTCGATGCGCATGGCAATGCGCATCTCCTGTCCGACATCCGCGACGGCATCGCCAAGCGCCGCATCGATGTGCCGGGCGAGCTTGCGGCGCTTCATCTCGTCGTCGCCATCGGCACCATCACCATCCGCCATTTGCTCGACACGGTTCCCTCGGGCGGTTCGGCCGCAGACATTCTGCGGGGCGAGGGCTATGCGCGGCAGATGGCGGCCGTGCTGCTCGCCGGCCTCGGCCTCGGCCATGGCGAGATCGAGGAAATTCTCGCCCGCCCCTTCGATGCGAGCGGCATCAAACTCTTCGGCTAGGCGCAACAGCGCGGGAGGACGACATGATAAAGGTGACAGATATTGCCTATGTGCGCTTTCGCGCGCCCGATCTCGATGAGATGGAAAAATTCCTTCTCGAGTTCGGCATGGTTCGTGCGGAGCGCCGCGACAAGGCGCTCTTCATGCGCGGCACGGACCCGCTTCCCTTCGGCCATGTGACGGAGCTGGGCGAGCCGGGTTTCATCGGTCTCGGCTTCTATGCCGAGCGCATCGCCGATCTTGAAAGCCTTGCCAGCGCGCATGGTCTTTCGCCGGAGACGAGCGATGCGCCGGGCGGCGGCAAGCGTGTGCGCTTCAAGGATCCCAATGGCTTCGAGGTCGATGTCGTCGCCGGCCAGCAGATGCCGGCCGCGCTCCCGGTCGAGCGCCGCCTCGTTCACAATGATGGCGAGGCGCGTGTGCGGCGCGGCGCTGCGCTGCGCGTTCAGCCCGGCCCCTCTCAGGTGAAGCGCCTCGGCCATTGCGTCATCAATGTGCGTGACTTTCGTGAGTCCGAAGTCTGGTACAAGTCGCGCTTCGGCCTCGTCACTTCGGATGAAATCGAGATCGCGCCCGGCGTGCCGATCGGCGCCTTCCTGCGCTGCGACCGGGGCGCGATCCATGTCGATCATCACACGCTGTTCCCCGTCGGCACCGGCACGCCCGGCTTCAATCACGCTGCTTTCGAAGTGGCGAATTTCGACGATCTCATGGCGGGCCGCGAAGTGCTCGTACAGGCCGGCCGCAAGCATGAATGGGGCGTCGGGCGGCACATTCTCGGCAGCCAGATCTTCGACTATTGGCGCGATCCCTGGGGACACACGGTCGAACACTGGACCGATGGCGACCTCTTCAACAACGAGACGCCGCCTAACGTCACGAGCATTGCGGAACTGATGGGCAATCAGTGGGGCCCGCCCGCGCCGCCCACAATGGGCGCCTGACGCGCAGCAAGGAGAGAGACATTGAAACTCGCAACATTCGACTACAAGGGCGAAACGCGGATCGGCGTCGTGACGGACAAGGGTATCGTCGATCTGGCTGCCGCCGCGCCGTCGCTGCCGCGCGACATGGTGGCGCTCATTTCCAGCGACAAGGCGCTGGCCGAAGCGCGCGCCGCATCGGCGAAAGGCGATGCCATTCCGCTCGCCGATGTGCATCTTCGCGCGCCCGTTCCCTTTCCCGGCAAGGTGCTCGCCATCGGTCTCAACTACCGCGACCATGTCGAGGAATCCGGCCAGCCCATGCCCGAGCATCAGGTCTGGTTCAACAAGCAGCACAACTGCATCACCGGCCCTTACGACGATGTGGCGCTGCCCGCCGTCTCCTCGCTTCTCGATTACGAGGCGGAGATGTGTTTCGTCATCGGCAAGCGGTGCAAGCATGTGCCGAAGGAACGCGCGCATGAGGTGATCGCGGGTTACTTCGTCGGCAATGATGTCAGCGTGCGCGACTGGCAGCTCCGTACCAATACATGGCAGATCGGCAAGAGCTTCGACACGCATGGCCCCATCGGCCCGTGGATCGTGACGCCCGACGAGGTCGGCGATCCTCATGCGCTTGCCATCAAGTGCTGGGTTAATGGCGAGCTTCGCCAGAATTCCAACACGAAGCATCTCATCTTCAACTGCTTCGACCAGATCGCGCATCTCTCTCAGGCTTTCACGCTCGATCCGGGCGATGTGATCTTCACCGGCACATCGGGCGGCGTCGGCGCCGCCATGAAGCCGATGCAGTTCCTGAAGGCGGGCGATGTCGTCCGCGTCGAGGTCGAGAAGCTCGGTTACATCGAAAATCGCGTCGTGCCGGAAAAGGCAGAGACGATCATCGGCTGACAAGAAAAAAGGGGCGGGGAATGCGCGAGGAAACGGAAGTCCTTATCGTGGGGCTTGGCCCCGTCGGCGCGGCGCTCGGCGTCTATCTCGGGCGCATGGGCGTGAAGGTGATCGCCGTCGAGCGCGACATGGATGTCTATCCCATGCCGCGCGCGGCCCATCTCGATCACGAGACGATGCGGCTCCTCCATCTCGCGGGCGGGGCGGAGGCCGTTTCGAAGGCGAGCCAGCCGCTTTCCGCCTATGAATTCCGCAATGCGCAGGGCGAATTGCTGATGGGCTTTTCGCCGAAGGGTGCGCTCGCGCCGACAGGCTGGCCCTGGACCTCCATGTTCCACCAGCCGACGCTCGAACATGCCTTGCGCGCGCGGCTGGCCACGCTTTCCTCCGTTTCTGTCCGTCTCGGTCAGTCGCTCAAGGGCTTTCGCATCGAGGGCGAGCGCGTCATCGCCGAAGTGGAAACGCCGGACGGTGCGAAGGAACTGGCCGCCCGCTTTCTCATCGGCTGCGATGGCGGCAACAGCACGGTCAGGCGCGGCGCCGGGATCGCCTTCGACGATATGGGCTTCGACGAGCCCTGGCTCGTCATCGACACGGTGCTGAAAGGCGGCGTCACGCGCATCTCGACCGTCGGCCTGCAATATTGCGATCCCGCGCGGCCCGTCACTTCCATGCCGATGGCGCCGGGGCGTCACCGCTTCGAATTCATGCTGCTGCCGCATGAAAAGCCGGAAGACGTCACGAGCGATGCCGCGATCGCCGCCATGATCGCGCCTTATCACGATCCGGCGCAGTTCGAGATCGAGCGCCGCGCCGTCTATCGCTTCCATGCACTGGTTGCAAAGGAATGGCGCAAGGGGCCTGTCCTTCTCGCGGGCGACGCGGCCCATCAGATGCCGCCCTTTCTCGGCCAGGGTCTCTGCTCGGGCACGCGCGATGCCGCCAATCTCGCCTGGAAGATCGAGGCGGTGCTTCGCGGCCGCGCGGGCGATGCGCTGCTCAACTCCTATCAAGTGGAGCGCGAGCCGCATCTGCGCATGATTACCGGCATGGCGGTTGCGCTCGGCAAGATCGTCTGCACGCAGGACCGCGAGGCCGCCGCCGCGCGCGACAGGGACATGCTCGCCGCGCCGGAAGACAAGCGCATGAACGAGATCATCGCGCTAGAGGGCATGAAGTCCGGCGTCCTGCCGGGCGGCGGCATGGTCGCGCCCGATGCGCGCTTCCAGGGTGCAAGGCTCGACGATGCGGCAGGTTTCGCGCCCATTCTCCTCACCCGCGAGGAGAGCGAGGCCTCGCGCGCCTTTGCGGCGTCGGGCGGCTTCACCGTCGCTCTTTCCGCGCTCGAAGGCGGCGCGGAAGCCTTCGTGGCGTTGATGGCGGGTGCGCCTGCGCTGCTCGTCCGGCCGGACCGCTATGTCTTCGGCGCGGGCGAGGCGGCTCCGCTTCTTGCCGCCTGGTTGGCCTATCTTGCGAGCGGCCATGCGGCGGCACCTGCCGCTGCGGCATGACGCCGCTGGAACTGCGCTTCTTCTTCTGCTCATAATTCCCTGTCAGCGTCTTCGTTTCAGGGGAGGAAGAAGATGTCCGATCTGTCCGCCGCGCCGGGAAGCCTGCCGCGTATCCACACCATGACATTCGGCGATCTTGCCGCTGCCTTGAAGGCGGGCCTGCGCGACTTCCTGCGCGCGCCCTTGTTCGGCCTCGTGATTGGCGGCGTCTTCGCGCTGATCGGCGCGGTCATCGTCGCCTCGCTCACCATCTGGCAGCTTCCCTGGCTCATCTATCCCTTTGCCATCGGCTTTCCGCTGGTCGGGCCTTTCGCGGCGGTCGGGCTTTACGAGGTGAGCCGGCGGCTCGCGGCGGGCGAGCGCCCGTCATGGGGCGATGTCTTCGCCGTCATCTGGGCGCAGCGCCGCCGCGAAGTTTCGTGGATGGCCTTCGTCATGCTCTTCGTGTTCTGGATCTGGATGTATCAGGTGCGGCTCCTGATCGCGCTCTTCCTCGGCCTTGTTTCCTTCGCCTCCTTCGAGCAGTTCCTCACCGTGATCTTCACCACGCAGGACGGCCTCATCTTCCTTGCCGCCGGCCATATTGTTGGGGCGGTGCTGGCGCTCGTCCTGTTCTCGATCACGGTCATCTCGATCCCGCTGCTGCTCGAGCGCGAGGTGGACATGGTCACCGCCATGATCACCTCCATAAAGACCGTGTTCCAGAGCCCGGTGGTCATGCTCGGCTGGGGTGTGTTCGTCACGCTATGCGTGCTCGCTGCCTCCATCCCGCTGTTCCTCGGGCTTCTCGTGGTCCTGCCGGTGTTCGGCCATGCCACCTGGCATCTCTATCGCCGGGCGCTGCCATGACCCTGCGTCAATTTGGACCGTCCGGGACGGATTTAGGGTATTGACCCTAGATTTCATGGCCTCAAGATAGGTTCATTGGAATCCGGCGACCCAAGAAGCGTCGCAAGAAAAGAGGCAGGAAATGACTGGAACGGAAACGCTTGAAAGGCCGGCCGCCAAAGGCCCGGCGAAGGTGGAGCATTTCGACGTGCTGATCGCCGGCGCCGGCATCTCCGGCATCGGCTCGGCCTGGCATCTGCAACAGCAGGCGCCGGACAAGAGCTACGTCATTCTCGAGGCGCTCGAGAGTTTCGGCGGCACCTGGCTCATGCACCGCTATCCGGGCATCCGCTCCGACAGCGATCTCTTCACCTTCGGCTACCGCTTCAAGCCCTGGACCGGCGCGCCCATCGCGACGGCGGAAGAAATCCTCACCTATATGAACGAGGTGATCGAGGAAAACGACATCGGCCGCCACATCCGCTATGGCCATCGCATCCTCTCGGCAAGCTGGTCGAGCAAGGACAATCTCTGGACGGTCGAGGCCATCCGCACCGATACGGGCGAGCGCCTCACCTTCACCTGCAACTTCATGTGGATGTGTCAGGGCTATTACCGCCATTCGCAAGGCTATACGCCCGACTGGCCGGACATGGAGAAGTTCAGGGGCCGCATCGTCCATCCGCAGACCTGGCCGGACGATCTCGATCTCAAGGGCAAGAATGTCATCGTGATCGGTTCGGGCGCGACGGCGGCAACGCTCGTTCCCGCCATTGCCGGCGATTGCGCCCATGTGACGCTGCTCCAGCGTTCGCCGACCTATTTCATTCCGGGCCGCAACGAGAACGAACTGGCAAACCGCCTGCGCGAGCTGCAAGTCGATGAAGCCTGGATTCACGAGATCACGCGCCGCGAAATCCTGCACAACCAGAAGGAATTTGCGCGCCGTTCCTTCGAAGAGCCGGAAGCGGTGAAGAAGGAACTGCTCGATGCCGTCCGCCTCTTCCTGCCGGAAGATTTCGTGCAGAAGCATTTCACGCCGCGCTACCGTCCCTGGCAGCAGCGCGTCGCCTTCGTGCCCGATGGCGACATCTTCCAGGGTATCGCGTCGGGCAAGGCGTCGGTCGAAACCGACGAGATCGAGCGCTTCACCGAGAAGGGCATCCTGCTCAAATCCGGCAAGGAGCTTGAAGCCGACATCATCATCACGGCGACGGGCTTCAATCTCTGCGTGATGGGCGACATCGCCTTCACGGTCGATGGCAAGCCGGTCAATTTCGCCGATACCGTCACCTATCGCGGCATGATGTTCACGGGCGTGCCGAATCTCGTCTGGGTGTTCGGCTATTTCCGCGCCAGCTGGACGCTGCGCGTCGATATTCTCGGCGATTTCGTGACCCGGCTTCTCAATCACATGACGAAGACCGGCAAGAAGAAGGTCACGGTGGCGCTGCGCCCGGAAGATCACAACATGGCGCTCAAGCCCTGGATCGATCCGGAGAATTTCAACCCGGGCTATCTCATGCGCGGGATGCATCTCCTGCCGAAATGCGGCGACAAGCCGGAATGGCAGCACACCCAGGACTACTGGACCGAGAAGGATGTGGTGCCGAAGATCGACCTCACCGGCAAGGAATTCGTCTACGAATAAGTCCGGTCACACGGAATGAAAAAAGGCGGCTCCTGCGAGCCGCCTTTTTGTTTTGCCGTGTCCTCGCCTTCACGCCGCCTTGCGCTTCATGCGGTAGCGCACGGGCAGGCGCTTCAGCCCGGAAACGAAGCTCGCTTCCACGAAAGCCGGATCGCCCGCCAGTTCGATATGGTCGAGCCGCGCCAGCAGTTCCTTGTAGAGCGCGCGGATTTCCATCTTCGCCAGATGCTGGCCGAGGCAGAGATGCGCGCCATAGCCGAAGGCGAGATGCTTGTTGGGCGAGCGTTCGATGCGGAAGGAGAAGGGATCTTCGAAGGCCTCCTCGTCGCGGTTGGCCGACCAGTAGCACATCAGCAGATTGTCGCCCGCCTTGATCTTCTGGCCGCGCAGCTCATAGTCTTCGGCGGCGGTGCGGAAGAAAT
Organism: Parvibaculum sp.; assembly: GCA_019635965.1. Taxonomy (GTDB): domain Bacteria; phylum Pseudomonadota; class Alphaproteobacteria; order Parvibaculales; family Parvibaculaceae; genus Parvibaculum. The sequence continues at coordinate 17,966 of JAHBYK010000038.1, forward strand.
GCTTGACCGGCGTCGTCCAGCGGATCATCTCGTCGATCGCGCCATTGAGATATTTCTCCGGGTCCGATTTCAGCTTTGCGAATTCGTCCGGGTTCTGCATCAGCGCGAGAAGGCCGCCCGCCGCCGTCGAGCTTGTCGTGTCGTGGCCTGCGGTTGCGACGATGATGTAGTAGGACATCGCCTCGAGATGACCGATGGGCTTGCCGTCGATCGTCGCATTGGCGATCACGCTTGCCACGTCGTCCTTCGGGTTCTTGCGGCGGTCCTCGGTCAGCGCATTGAAGTAGTTGAAGAAGTCCGTCACCGTATTGGCGAAATCGGTCGCGTTCTCGCGCGCCATTTCAGGGTCGGTGGAGCCGAACAGTTCCTGCGTCAGCTTCAGCATGATCGGCTCGTCTTCTTCCGGCACGCCGAGCACCGTCATGATGACGCGCAGCGGATACCAGACCGCCACATCCGACACGAAGTCGCATTGTCCGCCATGCGCTTCCAGCCGGTCGATGTATTTTTCGGCCAGCGCATCGACGCGCGCCGAAATCGCCTTCAGGTTCGGCGGCATGAACCAGGCCTGCGTCAGCCCGCGATAGTTGCGGTGGTCTGGATTGTCCATGTCGACAAGCGAACGGATCAGGTGATTGGAGCCGCCCGTCATCTGCTTGATCTTTTCCTCGACCTCGACGGTCTGGAGCGTCAGGCGCGGATCGTTCAGGAACTTGTCGTTCTGGCGCTCCACTTCCATGATGTCGGCGTGCTTCGACACGGTCCAGAAGGGGCGGTAGCCATCGGGCTGCGTCCAGCGCACCGGGTCTTCCGCGCGCAGCTTCGTGAAGAGCCTGTGGAACGCGTCGACATGGGCATAGGTCTTGGGGTCGACAATCGCATTGTCGATGGTTTTGTCGCTCATTCGGGTCCTCCGGGGCGCTTTGCCCTGTTCCTTTTCGCGGTGGCGCGGTGCAATTTCGCTCAGCCCTCTTCCGGGGCCGCTTTGACGCTGCGTAAACCGCCAAGTTGTTGTGCGGCAACGCTTTCTCGCAACTCTGGTCAGAGTTTGGCGAAGTTGCAAGGGCTTGTTTCCGGCTGGACAAGCCCCGCCCCATGTTGAAGATACCGGGCAAATATGCGGCTTGACGGCTTGCAGCGGCCGACCGTGTATATACATATGCAGGAAGCGTCATTGCCTCCTCCGCCGCGGGCGGGCGGGGCACGTCAACCAAGGAGAGACCGAGATGGCTGAAGCCTATATCGTCGCAGCCGCGCGCACCGCCGGCGGCCGCAAGGGCGGCAAACTGAAGGATTGGCACCCCGCCGATATGGGCGGCAAGGTGATCCAGGATCTCGTGAAGCGCACGGGCGTGGACCCTGAGCTGATCGAGGACGTGATCGTCGGCTGCGTCGACCAGGCGGGCGAGCAGGGCATGAACATCGCGCGCAATGCGGTGCTCGCGGGCGGTCTGCCGGAAAGCGTGCCGGCCACCTCCGTCGACCGCCAGTGCGGTTCCTCGCAGCAGGCGCTTCACTTCGGCGCACAGGCCGTCATGTCGGGTGCGATGGATGTCGTCATCGCCGCCGGCATCGAAAGCATGACGCGCGTGCCGATGGGCATGCCGATCTCGCTGCCCTTCAAGAACGGCTTCGGCATCTACAAGAGCCCGAAGATGGAAGAGCGTTATCCGAACATCCAGTTCAGCCAGTTCGCCGGCGCCGAAATGATGGCGAAGAAGTATGGTCTCACGAAGGACCAGCTCGACGAGTATGGCTACAACAGCCACCAGAAGGCCATCAAGGCGACGCAGGCCGGCCTCTTCGACAATGAAATCGTGCCGCTCGAAATCACGCTGGAAGACGGCTCGAAGGAAATCCACAAGGTCGATGAAGGTATCCGCTTCGACGCCTCGCTCGAGGCGATCAAGGGCGTGAAGCTTCTCGCCGAAGGCGGCGCGATCACGGCGGCCACCTCCTCGCAGATCTGCGACGGCGCATCGGGCGTCATGATCGTCAACGAGAAGGGCCTGAAGGCGCTCGGCGTCGAGCCGCTCGCCCGCATCCATCACATGACGGTCGTCGGCGGCGATCCGGTCATCATGCTCGAAGCCCCGATCCCCGGCACCGAAAAGGCGCTGAAGAAGGCCGGCATGAAGATCGACGACATCGACCTCTATGAAGTGAACGAAGCCTTCGCCTCCGTGCCGGTCGCATGGGCGAAGCAGCTTGGCGCCGATCCCGAGCGTCTCAACGTCCATGGCGGCGCCATCGCGCTCGGCCATCCGCTCGGCGCTTCCGGCACCAAGCTCATGGCGACGCTCGTCTATGCCCTCAAGGCCCGCAACAAGCGTTATGGTCTCCAGACGATGTGCGAAGGCGGCGGTCTGGCCAACGTCACCATCATCGAGCGCCTCTGAGCCTCGGCCTGGCCGGAAACGGGGGCGGCGCTGTCAGGCGCCGCCCCTTTTTTCATGCACCGTTTTCACGGCACCTTTGCTTATAATCCGGCCGCACAGGCAGGGAGAAAATGCATGTCGATGTCACGCGAGGGGGAGCGGCACGGGCGCCATTGCATCATTTGCGGCCCGTCGCACAGGCGCGCCAATCTCGTGCCGCTTGCCTCGGTGCGCGAGCCGATCCTCGCGCTGATCCGCGCCGATCATGGCGACATCGCGGCCGATGCGCAGATCTGCCGCGAACATCTCAATTCCTACCGCGATCTCTACATCCGCCGCGCCATCGAGGCCGACAAGGGCCAGCTCGACGAGCTTGAGAACGAGGTGCTCCGCAGCCTGAAGGAAAACGACATTCTGGCCGAGAATGCCGAAGAGGAGTTTGCCGGGAGCCTGACCTTCGGCGAGCGGCTGTCGGATTCGATCGCTAGTTTCGGCGGCAGCTGGAAATTCATCATCGCCTTCGGTGTGGTGCTTGGCGGCTGGATTACGCTCAATATCGTCGGGCTTCTCGCGCGGCCCTTCGATCCCTTTCCCTTCATCCTGCTCAATCTGGTCCTGTCCTGTCTCGCGGCGATACAGGCGCCCATCATCATGATGAGCCAGAACCGGCAGGAGGCGCGCGACCGCATCCGCTCCAAGAACGACTACAAGGTCAATCTCAAGGCCGAACTCGAAATCCGCCACCTGCACGAAAAGCTCGACCACCTGCTCATTCACCAGTGGCAGAGACTGATGGAAATCCAGCAGATCCAGGTCGAGCTGATGAACGAGATCGTGCGGCCCGGCACGAAGCGCGGCGATCACTAGGAGCGGGCGGGGAGATTCCGCCGATTTCGTATTCATGCTACGCATTTTCTGCCGGACTCTGCTAGAGTGCCCGGAAATCCGCGGCGCCGTCCGTGCGTTGCCGGCAGAGGGATGAAGAAGTCAAAAGATGAAGATGAAGGAACTGGAGGCCGCGACCGGCATCGGGCGCGAAACCATCCGCTACTATATTCGTGAAGGATTGCTGCCCGAGCCGGTGCGCCCGAAGCGCAATGTCGCCGCCTATGGCAAGGAACATGTGAACCGGCTCAATCTCATCCGCCGTCTCCAGCAGGAGCGGCATCTGCCGCTTTCCGTCATCAAGACCATCGTCAATTCCGAAATGGTGGACACGCCGGCGCAGGGCTTCGAGCGGCTGATCGGGCTTGAGGTCGCGCTCGGGCCATTGCTCGCCGAAGGGCGCCAGCTCAGCCCCATGCGCATCGAGGATGTGGCGAAGAAGACCGGCATCCCGCTGGAAGACATCCGTGCCTTTGCCGCGAGCGGTTTCATCTTCATCGACCGGCGCGAGGATGGCGACTGGCTCAATCAGCGCAATGTGCGGGTGATGGAGCTGATCGCCGAAGCGCGCAGCCTCGGCTTCACGCCCGATATCGGCTACACGGTCGACAGCTACGACATCTATGTGCAGATGACGGACTGGATGGCGCGGCGCGCAGTGGTCGGCTTCTACAGCCGTCTCGGCGACAAGCTCGATCAGCCCGAAGCCGCGCGGCTCGGCGTCGCCGGCATCCGCTTTCTCAACGAGGTGCTGCCGCTGATGATGATCGAGCGGATCGTCCGCCTCGTCGAGCAGGTCAGCGCGAGCGGCGGCGAATTGCCGAGGATCGAAGGCGAGGATTGAGGCGCGGGCGTCAGTCGCCCAGCACCAGCGTGTCGGACTTGCGCCAATAGATCCAGTATTGCTCGCCGGCCTTGAACGTATATTCCTCAATGTCGCTCGAGACGTTCGAAATGTCGGCCTGAAGCGGCTGGCCGAGGCCGATATCGAAAAACACGTTCGAGTAGCTGCCGAAATAGGCGACCTCGCCCACCTTGCCCTTCACCTTGATGAGGTTCGGGTCGGTGGGTTCCTTCTCGTCCACGAAAATCTTTTCCGGCCGCACGGCAAGCGCGACCTTGCCGGTCGCCGTCCCCTTCAGCGTCATCTCGCCCAGCGGATGCGCCTTCACGCGCACCTCGCCGTCGCCCGCCGCGGTTGAATCGCCCTCGATCATGTTGATCTTGCCGATGAAGTCGGCAACGAAGCGGTTGGCCGGCATTTCATAGAGTTCGGCGGGCGGCGCCACCTGCTGCACCTTGCCCTGGTTCATCACCGCGATGCGGTTCGCCATGGAAAGGGCTTCCGACTGGTCATGCGTCACGATGACGAAGGTGATGCCGACCGTCTTTTGCAGCCGCACGAGTTCGAGCTGCATCGCCTCGCGCAGCTTCGCATCGAGCGCGGAAAGCGGTTCGTCGAGCAGCAGCACCTTCGGGCGCTTCACCAGCGCGCGGGCGAGCGCGACGCGCTGGCGCTGGCCGCCCGACATTTCGTCGGGCATCCGCTTGCCGAGATGGCCGAGCTTCACGAGTTCGAGGGCTTCGGCAACGCGCTCCCTGATCTCCTTGGCGGGGCGGCGTTCCATCTTCAGGCCATAGCCGACATTCTGCTCGACCGACATGTGCGGGAATACCGCATAGGACTGGAACACCATGTTCACCGGCCGCTTGTTGGGCTGCACGGTCGCCATGTCCTGCCCGTCGATGATGACCTGTCCGGCGGTCGGCACCTCGAAGCCCGCCAGCATCCTGAGCAGCGTTGTCTTGCCGCAGCCCGACGGTCCGAGCAGCGCGAAGAATTCGCCGCGGCCGACTTCAAGGTCCACGCCGTCCACCGCCTTCACGGTGCCGCCATAGAGCTTCGAGACGTTCTTGATCTGGATGATGGGCGCGTCGGACATGGTTCACTCGAATTCCTAGTGGGCAGACTTGCCGATCATGTTGTTGCGGTTCTGGATCCACAGCGCAATCGTGGTCACGACCAGCGTCACCAGAATGAGAACGGTCGAGGCGGCGTTCACTTCCGGCGTCACCGAGAAGCGCACCATGGAATATATCTTCACCGGGAATGTCACCGTGTCGGGACCGGCGGTGAAGAAGGTGATGACGAAGTCGTCGAGCGAGAGCGTGAAGGCAAGCAGCGCGCCCGCAATGAGGCCGGGCCTCATATGCGGCACCACGATGTCGCGGAAGACGCGATATTCGCTGGCGCCGAGGTCGCGCGCGCATTCCGAGAGCTCCCGGTTGAAACTTTCGAGCCTTGCGCGGATCACGATGGCCGCGAAGGGGAAGGCGAAGGCGATATGCGCGATGGTGATGGAGCCGAGATTGATCGGCCAGGGCAGGCCGGCCGGCCAGCCGATCCGCGCGAAGAACACCATCATGGCGACGCCCATGCAGATTTCCGGGATCACGATGGGCAGCGCCATGCCGCCTTCATAGACGGCCTTGCCGGGAAAGCGGTAGCGCCAAAGCACATAGGCTGTCAGCGCGCCGAGGATCGTGCTGACGATCGTCGTCATCACGGCGATGGTCAGCGAATTGGCAAAGGCCATCATCAGCGAGTCGTTGTTCCACAGCTTCACATAATAATCGGTGGTGAAGCCGCGCCAGACGACGTTGCGGCGGCTGTCGTTGAAGCTGAAGGCCATAAGGCCGATGATCGGCGCATAGAGGAAGAACAGCGTCACCGCCACGAAGGCGCGCAGCCACAGGCGCCTCGAATAGTCGAGCGGGCCCATCGGGTCGGGGTTGCGGCGGAACAGTCTCATCGCCTGTCTCCCCGTCCTTCCTTCCTCATCAGCACGGCGCGGAGCGCCAGCGCGAAGAAGGTCGCATACATGAGCAGGAAGGAGAGCGCCGCGCCGAAGGGCCAGTTGTTCGCCTGCTTGAACTGGCTCGCGATCACGTTGGCGATCATGTAGCTGTCCGTGCCGCCGAGGAGGTCGGGCGTCAGGTACGAGCCCATGGCCGGAATGAAGGTGATGATGACGCCCGATGCGATGCCGGGCAGTGCCAGCGGCACCACGATCAGGAAGAAGGTGCGGAAGTGCCCGGCGCCGAGATCGAGGCTCGCCTCGAGATAGGTCCGGTCGAGCCGGTCGAGCGCGGCATAGAGTGGCAGCACCATGAAGGGCAGATGGACATAGACGAGGCCGAAAATGACCGCCGTGTTGTTGTAGAGCAGCGCCATCGGCTGGTAGGGGCCGATCAGCATGTTGTTGCCGAGGCCCACGAAGGAGAGCAGCCAGTCGGCATGGGTGACG
>JAHBYK010000039.1 GCA_019635965.1 Parvibaculum sp.
ATGAAACCGCCGGAATTCGGCAGTCCTTGAAGCTCCCGGCTCCCCGGGAAGCCCCGGATATAAGGGGCGACATGCGGGCCTGTCAAGCAAGGGCAATCAAGGTCTGGCGTAGGGCCGGGAACGCAGATGAACCGGCCTCAAGCCGGTGCAGCGGCCTCACCCGCAGAGCCCTTCCCGGTCTCTTCTGCCTTGCGAAAACGCAGCATCGTGAACAGCCCGAACGGCTTGAGCTTGACCGTTTCGACGAGCTCGAGAGTAGTCGCATCCGTGATCGTCTCGGCCCGGAAATCGGGGTGCCAGCCAAGCGCGCGCGCCGCCGGTGCCATGAAACTCTCCACCCAACCGCGCATGCCGTGGTCCTGGGCGAAGTGATTGACGATCAGCACCTCACCGCCTGGCGCACAGACACGCTCAAGCTCGCGCAGCACCTTCACCGGGTCCGGAACCACTGTCATCACATACATCGCAACCACCGTGTCGAAGGATTCGTCTTCGAAGGTAAGTTCAGATGCATCCATCTCGTAGATGCCTGCAATGTTTTTCAGGCGCTTTTCACGCACGCGCTGCCGCGCAATGCGAAGCATATCAGGAGATAGGTCGATGCCCGTCACCGTAAGGTGCGGCGCATAGCGTGGCAGGGCGACACCAGTTCCGACACCGACTTCAAGCAGGTTGCCCGAACGCTTGTTGATGATATCGATGGCGCGCTTTCGCCCGGCATCGGCGATTGGACCGAATGAAAAATCATAGACGGGCGCCCACCGCGCATAGGCCTTGATGACCGATTGTTCGTCTATCCGGACAATCCCGTTCAAAATTCCGCACCCCGCAAATTTCGCTTCCGCAACTTTGAGCCGAAGGGCCCTCGCCCGCAACACTATATGTGACCGAATAAGGCCAAAATGCGTTATCAGACAGGCGCGGCCAGCGGAAACCCTCCAGCTTCAGGCACCACCTGCCAATCGTTCTGCGTTCGCGCGATCCAGCCACCCCCCAGAACGCGAGCTGGATCGGCCGCGTCATAGAACACGCAGGCCTGGCCCGGCGCCACGCCCCCCTCACCCTCCGCAAGGGTTACGGTGGCGCCGCCCTCTTCAACCATAAGCAGGGCAGGAACCGGCTCCCGTGTCGAACGGACACGCGCGAGAATCTCCATACCGCTCGAAGGCAATGCATCGAGTGTTACGTCGCCCAGCCAGTTGACGTCACGCAGATGCAGCTTACGGGTTTCGAGCGCGCCCTTGGGGCCCACAACCACCTGCCGCCGCAGGGGATCCAGCTTGACGACGAAAAGAGGCTCGCTTTCCGGCCCATCGGCGCCGATGCCAAGGCCGCGGCGCTGGCCGATGGTGAAATTGATTATGCCGTCATGGCGCCCAAGGACACGTCCATCGAGATGAACAATCTCACCCGCTCCCCCCGCTTCCGGCTTCAACCGCTGCACGATGGTCGTATATCGCCCCGTCGGCACGAAACAGATGTCCTGACTATCCGGCTTCTGCGCCACAGCGAGGCCCATTCGCTCGGCAAGCGCCCGCGCCTCGGGCTTCGTGAGATCGCCCAGCGGAAAGCGAAGAAAGTCGAGCTGCTCGCGTGTCGTGGTGAACAGGAAATAGCTCTGGTCACGCTCAAGATCGCGCGGACGGCGAAGCTCCCGGCCCATCTTGCCTGGTGTGCTCGCGATATAATGACCCGTCGCCAATGCCGCCGCACCGAGATCGCGCGCCGTATCGAGCAGATCGCGGAACTTCACCCGCTCATTGCATCTTACGCAAGGGATTGGCGTTTCGCCTGCGGCATAGGATTCCGCAAAATCCTCCATCACGGCCCTGCGGAAACGATCCTCATAATCGAGCACATAATGCGGGATGCCGATCTGTTCGGCCACGCGGCGCGCATCGTGGATGTCCTGTCCGGCGCAGCACGCCCCCTTGCGGGATATAGCGGCGCCATGATCGTAGAGCTGCATGGTAATGCCGACCACATCATAGCCCTGCTCCTTGAGAAGCGCGGCCGTGACCGAACTGTCCACCCCGCCCGACATGGCGACGACAACACGCGTTTCCTCCGGGCGGCCCGGAAGATCGAGGCTGTTCAGTCCTGTCGTCTCATCGAATGCGCGGCGCATGAAGCGGCTCCTGCCCGGCAAAACTTGCCGGATCGGCAGGGAATATCGGGTCCGCGCTCCGGCGCGTCAAGCCCAACCCAATGAATTAATTGATATTTTCGGATCGCCTTTCATGGCCTGCGGCTTGCTTCCAATGGGCTGGACCGCATTCTCTACCAGGTGACCCCATGGATCTGTCTTCTTCGGCCACGCAGCGCAGCTCGACTTCCGAGGCTCTCTCCATTCAGCCGGGCTCCGTCCGGGTGACGACGGCCATGGCCGCGAATGAATTTGCCCGCCATCTCGCCGAAAATGCCCGCTCGGATGCCGGCCGCAGGCGCGATGACCGGAGCGCCGAGCGTGCCGAGCGCGCGCCCGAACGGCCTCGCGAGACACGAGATGAAAAGGCGGAAAGCCGCAGGACGAGCGAGCCACGCGAAACGGCAAAGGACGAGGTATCCACCGCTCCGGCAGTTGAAACGGTTGCGGCGCTATCCCTGCTCGATGAAACAGTAGACGCGAAGCAGACCGAAGCGCCTCTGCTCTCTGGCGGCGATACGGACGAACCCGCTCCCGAAAATGTGACCCCGGAACCCGTGGCCAAGGCCGCCACCGAAACTCCAGACGCGACGCCTGTTGCCACGCCCGAAGCGATTGTCGCGGAATCCATGGCGTCAAAAGTCCCGGCAGGAGCGCCCCCAAAGGCTGAGACATCCGCAGCCAAGGACACCGGACAAATTGCGGGCACCGACGCAAGGGCAAAGCCCGAGGCACCGAACCCTGACGTCACGGCGGCCCAGACTGCGGCCCCGGACGCCTCGCCGAAGGAGGCAAGGTCCACGAGCGAGACCATGCCCGGCAAGCCGGACGCCCAGGCCATGGCGAACCGCCCGTCGGACACGAGCATTGCAAGTCCTTCCCCGGACGCGGTCGTGCCGGATACGAAGCCGGCCGAAGAAGCGAAGCCTGCCAAGGGACTTGGACACGAGGCTGCTGAACAGCTTGCCGGCAAGAAGGCCGATGCCAAGCAGTCAGGTGATATCCCGAAGGCAACGTTCCAGGCGGTGCAGCAGATGGCACAGCAAATCCTGCGTGCAGCAGCACCAAACGGCCAGGGTGCGCCACTCATGCCTGCCTCGATGGAGGCGGGCAATAGCGCCCGTGCGCTCGACATGCCCACAAGCGGTTTACCGCAATCCGCTCAGGCAAATGGAACAGCGGCAACAGTTCGCATCGGCACCCTGCCTGGCCAGAGCCAGCCGACACAGGTGCCTGCCGCAGCCATCGCTTTGCAGATGGCGCGTAATCTCCAGAAAGGGATGAGCCGCTTCGAAATTCGCCTCGATCCGCCGGAGATGGGCCGTATCGACGTCCGCATGGAAATCCGCAAGGACGGGCAGGTCGTCGCGCATATGTCGGTCGAGCGCCCTGAAACGCTCGATCTCCTGCAGCGCGATGCGCGCGCCCTGCAGCAGGCGCTCACCAATGCCGGCCTTCAGGCCGACGGCGACAGCCTGAACTTCTCACTGAAGGACAGGCGTGACGACACCTCCAACCCGTCCTTCGCCGGGGGCGGCGATGCAGCCAGCGGCCAGGACGCGGATGACGAGGTGCAGATGCTGCCTGTCTACAACGTGAACCTAGCCGTCGATGGCGGCGTCGATATTCGCGTCTGACGCAGAGGAGCCAGGATCATGGATATCGCTTCAGCTACAGCGGCCGTTCAGGCAGCAGGTGCCGGCGGCAAGTCATCGGCAGCCGCCACGGCGCTTGCCGGCAATTTCGATACTTTCCTGAAGCTGTTGACCACCCAGCTCATGCATCAGGATCCGACGAACCCGATGAGTTCGGATCAGTTCACGCAGCAACTGGTGCAGATGTCCGGCGTGGAGCAGTCGATCCAGACCAACAGGAACCTCGAGCTGCTGCTGACCGCAAATGCCATTCAGAATGCAAGCCAGGCGATTTCTCTGCTTGGCAAGGAAGTGACAGGGTCGGGAACCGCCGCCACGCTTGAGGGTGGAAAGGCGAAGTGGAACTTTGCCACAGCGGCGAACGCACCGGACACAATCCTTCAGGTCATCAACGCGGATGGTGCGACGGTCTACACCACCCGGATGGACGCGGCGAAGGGCAATCACCAGTTCGAGTGGGACGGCAAGGATAGCAATGGCAGCCAGCTGCCGGATGGAACCTATTTCCTGAAAGTGACGGCCAATGCCGCCAATGGCGCTCCTGTGGCCATCGATACCCGTACGACCGGGATTGTGACCGCCATCGACATGAGCACGACTGATCCACTTCTGACCATTAACGGCGCTCAGATCCGATACTCGCAGATCACCTCTGTAAAGCAGCCGGGAACCGCACAGTAACGGTCCGATCCGTCCCGCAATGACACGCCTAAGCCTTTGATTTTGGGCAAATTTTACCACGGCACTTAGCCGTTTTTTAAAAGGCGCCCGTCTATGCTCTCACCATGCGAAGAGTACGGAGAACAAAGTTCGATGAGTGAGCACCAGACCGCGAAGGTCAACTATGTGATCGGCCCTGACGGGAGCCCGCTCACGGTCGCTGACCTGCCGCCACCTGACACGAAGCGATGGGTTATCCGTCGTAAGGCCGAAGTAGTCGCCGCCGTTCGCGGCGGCCTGATCAGCCTGGATGATGCCTGCCGCCGCTACACGTTGACGGTGGAGGAATTCCTGAGCTGGCAGCGGTCCATCGAACGCCATGGGCTTGCCGGACTGCGCGCGACGCGCGTCCAGCAATACAGGCAGTGAGATAGAAGAGTATCTGCGTACTTGCTGTCTTTCGAGCGCCGGCGGACCCTCCCTCCGCCGGCGCTTTGCTTTATCCCCCCCTTTTTCCGCTCACCCCGGCAAAAATTGCCGGGCTCGTTAAACATCTGTTTAGGCTGGAGGCGGTAATTTCTGCCTAGCGGCAAGGGGCCCCCGGTCGGGCAATCGGGGATCGGGGTTCTGGGGCAAAGAAATTGCGCCTTCCCTTCTGTCGGGCACGGGCAACGATCCAGGAACGGGTCCACGCTTGCGCACTGGCAAGATGAGGTGGGTTCGTGAGCGGTCTTTCTGAATTTCTCAAGTCCCTGGGTACGGTCAGGCTGGCGGCTCTGGCACTTGTTGCCGTGACGCTTCTCGGCTTTTTCGGCTTCATCGCCTTGCGCATGGGTGGCGAACCCAAGGCCCTGCTCTTTTCCGATGTCGGCGTGGAAGACGCCGCGAAGATGATCGCCGAGCTGGACGCTGCAAAGGTTCCCTATGAACTGCGCGGTAACGGCAGCATGATCTATGTGCCGCAGTCGCAGGTCCTGCGTCTGCGCATGACCCTCGCAGGCAAGGGCCTCCCCGCCGGCGGTACGGTCGGTTACGAGATCTTCGACAATGCCGACTCGCTCGGTACCACGAGCTTTGTCCAGAATATCAACCACCTGCGAGCGCTCGAAGGCGAGCTGGCACGGACCATTCGTGCCATTGAAGGAATCGAAGCGGCTCGGGTCCATCTCGTATTGCCGGAGCGCGAACTTTTTTCACGCGACCGCCGCGAGCCCACCGCCTCCATCGTTCTGAAGGTTTCCCGCAATTCGCTTGCCACGCAGCAGGTGAAGGCAATCCAGTACCTTGTTTCTTCTGCGGTGGACGGCCTTGCGCCGGGCCGCGTCTCCATCGTGGACGAGCGCGGCACCTTGCTCGCGAGCGGTGCTGGTGATGATACACAGTCCATGCTGACAAGCTCGGTTGACGAGCGCAGAACGAATTATGAAACGCGGATTCGTACTCATCTCGAAAGCATTCTCCAGCGCGTGGTGGGTGCGGACAAGGCGCGCGTCGAAGTCGCCGCGCAGATGGACTACAACCGCGTTACCCAGACTTCCGACACATTTGACCCGGCCAGTCAGGTTGTCCGTTCGACGCAAACGGTCGAAGATTCCTCCACCAGCTCGGACGGCGTCCGGAATGACGGCGTAACAGTCGGCAATAACCTGCCGAACGCCAATCTTGGCACCACCGATGGAGAAGCGGGCTCGCGGCAGGCTTCGAACCGTACGGAAGAGACCGTCAACTACGAAATCTCCCGCACGACCAAGACCGAAGTGATGGAGCCTGGCCGAATCAAGAGGCTTTCAGTCGCCGTGCTCGTGGACGGCGCATATGCGCCCGGACCGGACGGAAACATGGTCTATACGCCTCGCTCTGAAGAGGAGCTTGCGAAGATCCAGGCGCTTGTGAAGTCCGCCATCGGCTTCGATGAAGCCCGTGGCGACCAGGTGGAAGTTGTGAACCTTCAGTTTGTCGAGACGCCGGGTACAGACTTCGGATCGGACGGCGCCACCTCGGAGCCGGGACTGTTCGAATTCAGCCGCGCCGACATCATGCGCCTCGCGGAACTTGCGGTCATCGGCGTGCTCGCACTTATCGCGATGTTCTTCGTCCTGCGGCCGCTTATCGCTCGAGTTGCGCCGGGAATGGCCGCTGCTGGCGGCAGTCATCACGCCATTGGTGCCACGCCCCCCGGGACGGCGATAGCCGGGCCCGATGGAACAGACGAGGTCGCCGGCGCCTTGCCCTCGCCGGACCAGCTGAGCGAGGACATGCTGATCGATATCGCCCAGGTCGCAGGCAAGGTGAAGCAATCTTCCGTTCGCAAGATCGGCGAACTCGTCAACAACCATCCGGACGAATCCATCTCCATTCTTCGCAGCTGGCTGCATGAAACGGCTTGAGGAACTGAACCGTGGCAACCGCACCAAAAATCAAGGACGACAAGACGCTTACGGGCCCGCAGAAGGCGGCCATCTTCATGCTTGCCCTCGGCGCCGATGACGCGGCACCGCTCTGGGAAATGTTCGACGAGGACGAAATCAGGGAAATGTCCCAGATCATGTCCTCGCTCGGCACCATTCAGGCCGGAACCGTCGAAAAGCTGCTTGTCGAATTTGCGTCCAAAGTGTCCGGCACCGGCGCTCTTGTGGGCTCATATGAGTCGACCGAACGCCTGCTGATGCGCTTCCTGCCGGAGGATCGCGTCCACTCGGTCATGGATGAGATCCGCGGCCCCGCCGGACGAACCATGTGGGAGAAGCTCGGCAATGTGAACGAGGCCGTGCTCGCCAGCTACCTGAAGAACGAATACCCGCAGACCGTGGCGGTTGTTCTGTCGAAAATCCGTTCCGAACACGCAGCTCGCGTTCTGACCCATCTGCCCGAAGATTTTGCGCTCGAAGTCGTGACCCGGATGCTCCGCATGGAATCGGTGCAGAAGGAAATTCTCGACAAGGTCGAACAAACCTTGCGCTCGGAGTTCATGTCGAATCTGTCGCGGACAAATCGTCGTGACAGTCACGAACTCATGGCCGAAATCTTCAACAATTTCGACCGCCAGACGGAAGGCCGCTTCCTCGCCGCACTCGAGGAGCGCTCACGCGAAAGCGCCGATCGTATCAAGGCCCTCATGTTCACCTTCGAAGATCTCGGCCGCCTCGATCCCGGAGGCGTGCAGACGCTGCTTCGTGCTGTCGACAAGAACAAGCTGGCCATTGCCCTTAAGGGCTCTTCCGACACACTGCGCGATCTGTTCTTTGCAAACATGTCGGAGCGCGCAGCGAAAATCCTGCGTGAGGACATGGAAATGATGGGCCCCGTCCGCCTCAAGGATGTCGATGAAGCGCAAATGACGATGGTCAACATCGCCAAGGACCTCGCGAACAAGGGCGAAATCATGATCGCGACGGACAACGCCGACAACGAACTCATTTACTGACCACCGAAATCGACGAAAAGCGAGCCGGGCAACCGACATGAAACAGGCCGTCAAGTTCACCTTCGACACATATTTCGGCGAGCGCCCGGCGACGGCTGCGCACGCGCCGGAAGTCGAAATGCGCGTGACTGAAGCCGATGTCGAGAATGCACGGAAGCTCGGATACGCGGAAGGCCTCGCGGCCGGTGAACGCGAGGCTACTGCCCGTGCTGACGAGAGCTTGCGGAACGCGATGCGGCAGCTCGCCGAGAGTGCCGGCGCCCTTCTCGGCGCCCTCGATAGCCAGATTGCGATTGCCCGCAAGGAGTCGATTGCCGCCGCTATGGAGATCGCCCGCAAACTTGCACCTGCAATGATCGCCACTCGCCCGGAAACCGAGGTTGAGGCGGTGCTGCGCGATTGCCTCACGCATCTGAACCGTGAGCCGCACATTCTGCTGCGTGTCTCCACGCCGCTTGTCGAAAGATTGAAGGAAACGGTTGACCGGATGGCAATGGAACGGGGCCTCACCGGACGCGTCATCCTTCTTGGTGAACCGGACCTTGAGGAAGGTGACTGTATCGTTGAATGGGCAGACGGCGGCGTCGTCCGGCATCGGGCGGAAATCGAAGCTGAAATCAATGAGATTGTCGCGCGCTACATCGAAACCCTGACACCTGCGCACAAGGACCGCGACGCCCTCGCCATGCCGGAAACCCGCGGCGGCACCGCACAGGCATAAGAGTTTTTTACGGAGCATATGACCATGGCCGACCAGGATGATGAAGTGACCCTTCCCGATCTCACGGACGCCGAACCTCTCTCTGCCGACGTTCCGGCACTTGCCGGCGAGGACGAAGAGGAGCAGCCGCGCACGGCGCAGGACCTCGAAGCGGTCTTCGATGTGCCGGTCAATGTTTCCGCCGTTCTTGGCAAGACGCACATCGAAGTGTCGAACCTCCTGAAGCTCGGCCGCGGGGCGATCGTGGAGCTCGACCGGAAGGTCGGCGAAGCCATCGACATCTATGTCAATGACCGGCTTGTAGCCCGCGGCGAGGTTGTGGTGGTGGATGACCGGCTGGGCGTCACGATGACCGAGATCGTCAAGGGCGGTGTCGGCTGAAAAATCGCCGAAAATTCAACTGATACATAACAGCACAAGAAAGTAGAGGAGCCGCAGATGCGCCTTCTGATCGTCGGAACCCTGAACGGACAGCTCTCAACCGCCACCAAGATGGCGATGTCGAAGGGTGCCAAGGTAACGCATACTG
Source organism: Parvibaculum sp. (assembly GCA_019635965.1). GTDB lineage: Bacteria > Pseudomonadota > Alphaproteobacteria > Parvibaculales > Parvibaculaceae > Parvibaculum. The sequence goes on from JAHBYK010000039.1 coordinate 9,136, forward strand.
AAACGATCGATCAGGCGATCGATACACTGCGGGCTGGCCGCGGCGCCGACTTGATGATGGTCGATGTTGCCGCCGATATTTCAAACCTCATTCCCCGTCTTCAGGCCGAACACATCTGCATTCCGGTAGTCGCTTGCGGCGTCGAAACCGACGCGCGCGCAGCCGTGAATGCGATCCGTGCGGGCGCAAAGGAATACATCCCGCTTCCACCCGATGCGGAGCTCATCGCCGCCGTGCTTGCCGCTGTCGCTGAAGAAAGCCACGCGCTCATCTTCAAGGACACCAAGATGGCAGATGTCGTGAAGCTGGCCGATCAGGTTGCCGCTTCCGAAGCCTCGATCCTTATCACCGGCGAATCCGGTACCGGCAAGGAAGTCATGGCGCGCTACGTCCATGACCGTTCTCTCCGCCGCGACAAGCCGTTCATTTCGGTGAACTGTGCCGCGATCCCGGAAAATCTCCTCGAATCCGAGCTGTTCGGCCACGAGAAAGGCGCCTTCACAGGCGCCGTCGCCCGGCGTATCGGCAAGTTCGAGGAAGCCGATGGCGGCACCTTGCTGCTCGATGAAATCAGCGAAATGGACATTCGCCTCCAGGCAAAACTCCTGCGCGCGATACAGGAACGCGAAATCGACCGTGTCGGTGGAAAAACACCGGTTAAGGTTAATATTCGCATCATCGCGACATCGAACCGTGACCTTCAGTCGGAGGCCCGCGCCGGCCGCTTCCGCGAAGACCTCTTCTATCGTCTGAACGTGGTGAACCTGCAGCTCCCTGCCCTCCGCGAGCGTCCGGCCGACATTCTCGCTCTCGCAGATCACTTCTCGGCCCGTTATGCGAAGGCCAACGGACTGCCTCCGAAGGCACTTTCTGCTGAAGCCAGGACCTTCCTCACGCGCCATCGCTGGAGCGGCAATGTCCGCGAACTCGAAAACACGATGCACCGTGCCGTGTTGCTTTCGACCGCCGACGAAATCGACGTCAATGCGATCCGGCTTCCCGACGGCACGAAGCTCGACGAAGCGCCGCTGGGTGGTGTGGCCCAGAAGGCAGCAGCCGCAGCCGATGCCGCTTCGCGCGCCTTTGTCGGAAAGACGGTCGCGGAAGTCGAGCAGGATCTGATCCTGCAGACGCTGGATCATTGTCTCGGCAATCGCACTCACGCAGCGAACATTCTCGGCATTTCGATCCGCACCTTGCGCAACAAGCTCAAGGAGTATGGCGAGCAGGGAATATCGATCCCGACGCCAGGTGAAGCGCGTCCGCAGTTTGGCTGAACGAAGTAACTCTGTGCAGGTTGGGAACGACTAAATGAGTGATGCGAGCGCCGCCCCCAAGAAGGGAATGTTCGACGGACTGTCCGGCATGACCGCCGGCGGCGTGATGTCGAGTCTGGCAAAGCGCGGTGATCTCGCCCTCGCCCTCGGCGTGATGGCAATCATCGTCGTCCTGATTCTTCCGCTGCCCGCCTTTCTGCTGGACTTCTCACTCGCCATCTCCATCACATTTTCTGTGCTCGTCCTGATGACAGCGCTCTTCATTCAGAAGCCGCTCGAGTTCAGCGCCTTCCCGACTGTGCTGCTGATTGCGACGATGCTGCGCCTTGCGCTCAACCTTGCCTCCACACGCCTTATTCTCGGCAATGGTCATGAGGGAACGGATAGCGCCGGCAAGGTCATCGAGGCCTTCGGCAATTTCGTGATGCAGGGCAATTTCGTGATCGGCGTGATCGTCTTCTCGATCCTCGTCATCGTGAACTTCGTCGTCATCACCAAGGGTTCGGGCCGTATCGCGGAAGTTGCGGCACGCTTTACCCTGGATGCCATGCCCGGCAAGCAGATGGCGATCGATGCCGATCTCTCGGCCGGTCTCATCGACGAGAAGGAAGCCCGTGAGCGCCGCTCGAACCTCGAGAAGGAAAGCTCCTTCTTCGGCGCCATGGACGGTGCCTCGAAATTCGTTCGAGGCGACGCCATTGCGGGCTTGCTCATCACCTTTATCAATATTGTCGGCGGCATCATCGTCGGCGTCGCTCAGAACAGCATGAATTTTGGGGATGCGGCGCACACCTACACGCTGCTCACCATCGGCGACGGTCTTGTTAGCCAGATTCCGGCCCTGATCGTCTCGACCGCTGCCGGCCTTCTGGTCTCCAAGGCCGGTGTCGAGGGAGCCGCCGACCAGGCGCTGTTCGATCAGCTTTCGGGCTATCCGCAGGCGCTTGGCATGTCGTCCTTCGTGATGGGCACGATGGCATTTCTGCCGGGCCTGCCTGCAATCCCCTTCCTGGCGCTCGCAGGCGGCGCGGGAGGGCTCGCCTTTTATCTCACCCGGCTGCGCAAACAGCGCGAAGTCGATGCCGAAGCCGCTCGCGAAAGCGAGGCAAAGGCCGCACCCGTCGCGGATGAGCCCATCAGCACGGCATTGAAGATGGACGAACTGCGGCTCGAAATCGGCTATGCGCTCCTGCCGCTCATCAACGGTAAGGACCATCAGAAGCTGACTGACCAGATCAAGGCCCTGCGCCGTCAGATTGCAAGCGATATGGGCTTTGTCATGCCGTCGGTGCGCATCCTCGACAATGTGCAGATCGACGCGAATAGCTACATGATCCGCGTAAAGGAAGTGGAGTCCGGCCGTGGCGAAGTCTATGTCGGCCAGCTCCTGGTCATGGACCCGCATGGTGGACAGATCCAGCTGCCCGGCCTTCACACAACGGAACCCGCCTTCGGCTTGCCCGCGACCTGGATCGACGAAGGTCTGCGCGAAGAGGCCTCCTTCCGCGGCTACACGGTGGTCGATCCGCCCACGGTGCTGACCACCCACCTGACCGAGATCATCAAGGACAATATGGCGGATCTGCTTTCCTATGCAGAAGTGCAGAAGCTGCTTGACGAACTCGGAAAGGAACACAAGAAGCTCGTGGAAGACCTCGTTCCGTCGCAGATCACGGTGACGGGCATCCAGCGTGTGCTCCAGACGCTGCTCACCGAGCGCATCTCCATTCGAGATTTGCCGACGATCATGGAAGGTATCGCCGAAGCGGTGGGCCACACGCAAAGCCTCACCCTCATCACCGAACATGTTCGTGCGCGTCTCGCCCGCCAGATCTGCGCCGCGCACAGCGACCAGAACAACGCCCTGCCCCTCATCACCATGTCACCGCGCTGGGAACAGGCTTTTGCCGAGTCGCTCATCGGTCAGGGCGAGGAAAAGCAACTCGCCATGCAGCCTTCAATGCTGCAGGAATTCATTGCGACCATGCGCGACCGCTTTGAAGAGGCGGCACGCGCAGGCGACGTTCCGGTACTGTTGACGAGTCCGGGGGTTCGGCCCTATGTCCGCTCGATCGTGGAAAGGTTCCGCCCACAGACATTCGTCATGTCGCAGAATGAAATCCATCCGCGCGTGAAGCTGCGTACCGTGGGTAGCGTTTGACGCTGAAACTCAGAATCTGCACACATCCCGGTGCAGGCAGCCTCGTCCGGCCTTGAAGAGAGCGCACGGCGAGCGCTGGAGCCACCGGAGTTCCGTACGAAAAACGCCGGAAATCTGCCGCCTGAATGCACATGTGACAGGTTTACAACGCAGACTGACGTTTTTTGCACTGCAAACAGCTAGACCTTGTCCCAATTTGGGCTAACCTCTCGCCACGCAATCGTGTTTGGCGCCGGCGTGGTGGCCGGCACCGCACGAGCCGCAAAGGAAGAGGGGGCTCTTCCTTAGTAAACGCTTGAGGGGGACAAGATGGAATTCAACGAATATCTGAACCAGGCTCTCGCCTGGGCTCGCATGGGCTTCGACACGGTCAACTCGATTCAGGGTCTGGTCATTGCCCTTATCGCTGCCATCCTGATGAACCGCTATGGCCGAATCCTGGTCTATGCCGTCGGCGCAACTGTGGTGCACGAGCTCGTCAATATCGGCCGCAATTTCTATGCAGGCGCCGCCAATCCGCTTCCCGACTATCTCAACACGGAAGTGTTGCAGCTCGTTGGCATCCGCTTTGTTGGATACCTGATCGCGGTCAGCCTTATCTATATGGTGCGCCGGCTCTTCCTGCGCGGCTAACTCTGAGCCTCAATCTCGGAAGTTCTCATACTGGAGGGGCTGATCGATTTTCAGCCCCTTCACGAACTGGATCGTCGCCTGCAGGTCATCGCGCTTCTTGCCTGACACGCGCAGCTCGTCGCCCTGAATAGCAACCTGCACCTTGATGCCCGATCCCTTGATGTCCTTGACGATGCGCTTCGCCAGCTCCTTGTCGATACCTTCGCGGATTGCGACTTTCTGGCGCACACTCTGTCCAGCCGCCTTTTCGGGCTCCTTGTAATCGAGAATGCCCGCCTCGATCTGCCTGCGCGCAAGATGGCCCTGCAGCAGCTCATGCATCTGCTTCAGCTTGAGGTCGTCATCGGCCTTGATGGTGAGTTCCTTTTCGTTCCGCTCAACGCTGCAATTCGACCCCTTGAAGTCGTAGCGTTGCGAAATCTCGCGCATCACGTTCTGAAGCGCATTGTCGATTTCTGCGAGATCCGTCTTTGATACGATGTCGAATGAAGGCATGGGGGTTGACCGTTGCTCGTTGGCGCTGCGGTCATTCTAGCGAGGCATGCGGTAGGGGAAAGAAAGATTTGGCTGTAAGCCGTGCTCAGTGCCCGCGATGAATCGAAAGCGCGATCTCGTCAAGTTCGGCCTGCTCCACCCGCATGGCCGCCTTTCTGACCTTGCGCTTGCGGCCATCTTCGAGAAGCTCGTACTTCTTGAGCTCACGGAACGCAGCGGAAAGCTCTTCCTTTGCCACTTCGAGCTGAACCTCAATTCCCTCTATGGATTCAAGGATATTCTCCCGGCGGCGGATCACCGACTTGGCGAACATCGGATAGGCGAAATGGGCAACATCCGAAATGCCGGCCTTGCGTTGCTCTGCCTCGACCTGCGCTTCGAGATCCCGTTCGCGCTGACGGAACTCCGCCAGCATGAGTTCGAGTTCGGCGACCTTGCGGCGCTTTTCGTCGACCTGGAACTTGTGAAGCCGGATAAGGGATTCGCGGTTGCGCATCAGTCAGCCTCCTCCCCTGTCACGGGCTGCCTGTCCAGTATTTCGGCAAGTGCTGCATAGCCATCCGGGAGGCTCGTCGCCTCGTGCTTGCCCTGACCCAGAAATGCCTCGATCGCCGGCTGATAGTGAATCGCTTCATCCACCAGCGGATCGGAACCCGGCCGGTATGCACCGAGACGGATCAGCTCTTCCATGTCGTCGTAGGTAGACAGCAGGGAACGGGCGCGGCGGATCAAGGCGTTTTCCTCCGGCGCATTGCAGTCCGGCATGGTGCGAGACACGGATTTGAGAATATTGATCGCGGGATAGCGCCCGCGCTCGGCAATGGCACGCTCCATGACGATGTGTCCGTCGAGAATGGAGCGCACGGCATCGGCCACCGGCTCATTATGGTCGTCACCATCGACAAGCACTGTAAAGAGGCCGGTAATACTGCCTTTGCCGGTACCCGGTCCGGCACGCTCGAGAAGCTTTGGCAGTTCCGCAAAAACCGTCGGTGTGTAACCCTTGCTCGTCGGCGGCTCGCCGGTCGAGAGGCCAATTTCGCGCTGCGCAATGGCAAAGCGCGTGACGCTATCCATCATGCAGAGGACGTCTTCGTCACGGTCGCGGAAATATTCGGCCAGTGAAAGCGTAAGATAGGCCGCCTGGCGGCGCATCAGCGCCGGTTCATCGGAGGTTGCTACAACGACGACCGAACGCGCGAGCCCCTCCAGTCCGAGATCGTCCTCAATGAACTCCTGTACCTCCCGGCCGCGCTCACCGATAAGGCCGATCACCGAAACATCGCAGGCCGTGTTGCGGGCCAGCATAGAGAGCAACACAGACTTGCCGACGCCTGAGCCGGCAAAGATACCCATGCGCTGGCCACGGCAGACGGTCGTGAATGTATTGAGTGCGCGGACACCGAGATCGACTTTGCCCTTTACGCGTTGGCGCATATGAGCTGGCGGCGGCGTATTCCGCAGCGGATAGGGAACGGCACCCTGCGCGATCGGCCCCTTGCCATCGATCGGCTCGCCGAAGGCGTTGACGACGCGTCCAAGCCAGGCGGGGGAAGGATAGATATGCGGCTCATCGGAGGACAGCACTGCCTTGCAGCCGACACCGATACCCGAAAGCGCCCCAAAGGGAAGGCAAAGCGCGCGGTTGTCACGAAAGCCGACCACCTCGCAAATGACCTGCTCGCCAGCCCGGTTTGAGACCGACAGGCGGCTGCCGATGCCCATGGCATGCAGCGGCCCGGCCACCTCGACCGTCAGCCCCTGAATGCTCACCACGCGTCCGTAATGCTTCACCTCGGGAAGCGCGCCGATTTCCGCCAACAATGCCTGCACTGGCCTCCAGGCTCCCTCTTGCTGCGGCGGCTGCCGCCAAAGCCGGTCCGGGCGGGGCTGAATTTGCCCCGCCGCCCAAGGATCATGCCGCGAAGAATTTAAGACGGCGTAAACCCTGAAAATCCGCCTTCGGCTTGGGCTTTCGGGTCAGAAGCTTAACTTCCCTCCTCTTGTTCCATCATTATGGAACCTGTCCAAATCGGCGGATTCCTGCCGGAATTGCCAAAATCCAATAACTTGCGGACCGACCGGTAAATTTTTCTGAATTTTTTTCGTTCCGATTAACCTTTGTTAACCAATTCGCATTAATGTCCGGAAATATGGATTAACCAAGCCGCGGCGATCGGGGCTATCGAGGATCGCCGGAGGGGGACCAATGCGAGTTCTGCTCATCGAAGACGACAGCGCGACGGCTCAGAGCATCGAGCTGATGCTCAAGTCGGACGGGTTCAATGTGTACACGACCGACCTCGGCGAAGAAGGCGTCGATCTCGGCAAGCTGTATGACTACGACATCATCCTTCTCGACCTGAACCTGCCTGATATGAGCGGCTATGACGTCCTGAAGTCGCTGCGCGTCGGCAAGATCACCACCCCGATCCTCATTCTCTCCGGCCTGGCCGGCATCGAGAACAAGGTCCGCGGCCTCGGCTTTGGCGCCGATGATTACATGACGAAGCCTTTCCACAAGGATGAGCTGGTCGCCCGCATCCACGCCGTGGTGCGCCGCTCGAAGGGCCATTCGCAGTCCGTCATCAACACCGGCAAGCTCACCGTCAATCTCGACACCAAGACGGTCGAGGTGGAAGGCAACCGCGTGCATCTGACCGGCAAGGAATACCAGATGCTGGAGCTGCTCTCGCTCCGCAAGGGCACCACGCTGACCAAGGAAATGTTCCTCAATCATCTCTATGGCGGCATGGACGAACCGGAACTCAAGATCATCGACGTCTTCATCTGCAAGCTGCGCAAGAAGCTCGCTGTGTCGACCGGCGGTGAACACTACATCGAAACGGTCTGGGGACGCGGCTATGTGCTTCGCGATCCGTCGGAAGCGGCAATGCCTGCCAAGGCTTCGGCCTGAGGCCAGCCCGGATACAGGAATGCAAAGGGCGCCTCAACGGCGCCCTTTTTCATTCGAGAGAGTGACAGCGATCAGACGCCAGCGCCGGCATCCGCGAAATAGGCCTCGATCACAAAAGCGTCACCGTCCATCCGAGCCTCGATCGTGAGGCCGAGCGATCGGGCGACAAGCCCCGTGAAATAGGGCTGCGCGGCACGGGCATCGAGAAAGCGGTCCGCCGCCCGCCCCCCAAGAAACTTGTCTGTTTCCTCGGGTACGCGCGCGGCCTGCCCTGTCGAGCGGACGCGCAATGCCGGCTTTGCGAGGTCGCCCTCTACCTTCACCGCAACCTCGCCACCTCGCGGAATGGCCGCCATACCGATCAGCACCATGTTGAGCAACAGCTTCACATAGTCCTTGCCCATGGTGGCGACAGGTGCATCCCAGGAAAGAGAGGCCTTCTCTCCCGCCATCAGCCCCTCGGCGACGGCCCTTGCATCCTGAAGGTCAAGCTCGGCCCCGGCAGAACCAGCAGCCCCGAAACATAGCCTAGCGAACTGAAGCTTGGCCGAGGCCTGTGCGGCGCTCTTGGTGATGAGCTCCATGGCATGGGCCTTCATCTCCGGGTCGTCGTCATCCGCAAGTACTTCAAGACCATTGGTGATCGCACCGACCGGGCTGATGACGTCGTGGCATACCCGGCTGCACATCAAGGCAGCCAGCTCAAGCGCGGAAACTTCTGTGGCTTCGCTCATATCGAATTGCCCCGGCACCCCTGAAAGTCTAGAAAGCCTGATAGCATTGCACCGCCTTCAATGCCAGCCCTGCCCGCCATACGGCAGTCTCTTCCAAGGGACGAGTTCCGGACCGGCCGGGCGACCGGAGCGGGGCCGGCAGTTGCCAGGGACAAGAGTTTTGACGATTTCCGACAAGGCGGGTCTGACCCGCGAACTGCGCCGCATCGCCCTGATGGCCGGCGCCGCCATCATGGATCACTATCACACCGATTTCGAAGTGATCCGCAAGGACGACAACAGCCCCGTTACGGCGGCAGACGGCGATGCAGAGGCAATCATCCTCGCCGAATTGCGCCGCATCGCCCCGGACATTCCCGTCGTCTCCGAAGAAGCCGCTGCCGCGGGACATATTCCAGACGTTGGCCACGCCTTTTTCCTTGTTGACCCGCTCGACGGCACCAAGGAGTTCATCAACAAGAACGGCGAATTCACGGTCAATATCGCGCTCATCGAGGGCCGGTTGCCGGTTGCCGGCGTCGTCTATGCGCCGGCCAAGGAGCGGATGTTCTTCGGCCATGGCATGGGACAGGCTTTTGAGGAAACCGTTGCGGCCTGCAGCAAGGGCAGCAACGAAGGGCCTTCGCGCGCGATAGCGGCACGAAAGCCTGCCGATGATGGCCTCGTCGTCATTGCGAGCCGCACCCATCGCGATACGAAAACCGACGAGTATCTGAACCTCTACAAGGTGAAGGAATTTCTCGCCGCCGGTTCGTCGCTCAAATTTTGCGTCATCGCCGCTGGCGAGGCAGACCTTTATCCCCGCCATGGCCGTACCATGGAATGGGATACGGCGGCAGGACATGCCGTGCTCGCCGCGGCGGGCGGCAGCGTGACCCAGCTCGATGGCACACCGCTCATCTATGGCAAGACGGAACGGGGCCTCGACAATCCCTTCTTCGTTGCCCGTGGCAGATTGGACTGAGAACGGAAAGCACCCTGCCCAGACCCGCTGAAGGCGAGTCCGGGCGCGGTGCTGTCGAGGCCGTCGGATAAAGCGAGCTGACCGGTGCGGACTGCGAACTGGCCCCCCGACCGTCGGAGGCCCGCACCGGCTCCGCCTCGCGGATGAAACAGCGGGCGGAAGAGCTTGCTGGTTGGGTCTATGCAACGCATGTGCCGCGCCGCAAGGGCCAGCATGGACCGAAAACCGGCCCGCGCAGGCGAGCAGGCGCCAATTGCTGCCCCAATTCGGGCAACCGCGTACCGAAACAGATCAGATCAGGGCTTCTTCACCCAACGGCCAGGCGCCGACTCCACGAACTGTCCAGATGGCGTTCGCTGGATCAGCTTTTCGCCAGCCAGCACCTCGACCGAGGCCAGCGTCGCCCCAGGCGTCCGGTTGGCAATCTCCTGATAGGAACCTCGGCGCCGGCGATTGATCTCATCGACCAGGTTCGACACCTCAGGCGTGGGCGAGGCAGTGACGATACCGACATAACCGTTGAGTTTTTCGCCGACGAGACCCTGTGCCTTGGCGGAGTCCAGATCGATCGCCCATGCAGGGGATATCGCAAAAAAGGCGAACAGGAACAGGACGAGCGGGAGATGGCGTTTTGTGCAAGCGTACATGATCCGTGTCTCCCTCAGAACAGGTCGGGATTCTTGGCGAGAAGATCGTCCAGATCGCGGTCGACCCTGACACGCACTTCCTGCTCGATCTTGACGTTCAGATTGATTTCGATGGGTTTGTCGGGCGCCTCGATCTTCACTGTCGGATTGCAGCCTGCGGCAACCGCCAAAGTCAGCATTGCGGCGAACGGTCCTGCAAGGCGATGCCCGAGATCCATCACTCGAATTCTCCGCATATATCTTCCTCGCATTCTCGTACCCCGAGCCAGAGCATTCACGAATTCAATTTCCGGCCTTCAGCTTCAAGGCGCACCGGGCCCTTCCGGATGCTGCTTGATAAGCTCGAGAGGCCTGAAACCAACGGTACCACGGCGAAACAGGTCTGCAAGCGATCCCTCGACATTCACGTTGATTGCGAAAGGATAGCCTTCGTACAGATCAGGATTGGACCCACGCAACGAAAGCCGAAGCACCACCTCTCCATTCGCATTGCCTGACAAACCGCCACTAAGCGCCGTGTAGTGAAAGTTTTTCAGCGCATCGGTAAGCAACTTTGTCTGCTCCGTCTGCGCGGCATCGCCTGCCTCGCTTTGATAGACGATGATTCCGTTTTCCTGCGCTGAAAGTGATCCGTCCACAAGCACGGGATCGCCATTGCGGATAACGACGGGAATACTGCCCGCAATACGCCCCGTTGCCCGCAGCCCGGGGATATCTGCGATCTTGAGCAATATGCCCAGATCGACATTTTCGACGGTAAGGAGAAATGCGGCATCGTCGGCCAGGGCCGATCCATCCCGCGAAGCGAGAAGGAGCCTGCCGTCTGCAAACGGCCAGGCAGCATCGATAAGCCTCAGACCCGTACGGTCGAGCTCGAATGAAACCGTTCCTCTCTCAAGCGGTACGCCGGCGTCGAGCTCGCGTATGGTGAGTGTCTGGACACCGCTTGTCATCGGCGGAAGGAGATTCCCGAGATTGACCACCCCGCTGATGCCCCGGGCGGAGGCGGACGATGTGACGAGCCCCAGATCCTTCAGCGTTGCCCTGCCCGAAGTTGCCAGTCCTGCATGCGAAAACTTCGCCTGCGCCGAATAGGATACACTGCCACTCGTCTGAGTGACCCTGTCCTTGAGAAAAGGCAAGACCGTCTGCAACTCGAGCTTTCCCGGTGCAAGGGCCATATCGCCATCGGCAATGATGCCTCCTTCACCTTTGGCAATGTCGTAATGCGCATTGATATTGGAAAGCCGTGTACCGCGTATCGCCGGAAGTGCACTTCGCACGACAAGCTTTGTATCAACCCGCCTTTTGTCCACTGTCACCGGGCCTTCGATCGTCACCGGCGCAAAACGCTCGGGACGCGACATATCCTCGACTCGAACATTGGAGAGATCAAATCGCAGCGGAACAGTGCCGCCGCCGGTCGTTGCCTCAAATTTCACTTTGCCCGACATGCGCGCATCGCCTGCCGCCGTTTGCCGCAAGGCAAGGCTCTGCATATCGGCTTCGCCGCTGACGGAAAGTGCCTCACCATCATAAAGAGCCTCACCGCGATATGACACAGCACCGGTGAGGTCGATGTAGTAGGGAGCGAGCGCAGGGACGAGTTTCGCAAGCGTCATCCCGTCTCGCTCAAGAGAGATCGCCCCCTCGCCACGAAGCACACCCCGCTTCGAAGCATTGTCATATTCACCTTCGATCTTCATCAAGGAAATGCCGGGCTGACCTCCTTGGGAAGCCGAAACCTCGGCGGCGATGGAAATCGCTGCCGATGCAATTCGAGCACTGCCTACAGCATGAAGGGGAGCAATACGTTGTGTTTCGGCCTCCTCGGCGATGAGTACGCCACTTGTCGAAACAGCCAAGGCTTCACCATCGGGCGCGATCGATAGCGGTCCCGAAACAGAAAGAGCGCCTTGCGGCGTTTTGATCTCGGCAGAGAGACTTGAGATTTCGACCGGCGGCAGCTGCATGTCACCGCCGCCCTCGCCCTTCAGCACGGGGTCCAGCGCGCCGAGCGACAGGCCGTCCTCCGAAATGGTCATGCGGACTCCTGCCTCGCCCACATCGATACTGCGGACATGGCCCGACATGAGCTCACCAAGCGAGTACGAAACCGTGACACTATCGATACTCGCATCTGGCGCGGATGGATCGCCAACAACGACATCCGACAGCGATATGCTCCGCAGTCCGATGAACGAAACGGTGAAGGCAACGGGCGCAATGCCGCGCTCCGCGAGCGCCTGAGCGATCATCTGTTCGGCGAGGCCGCGGCGCTGCTGCCACACCCAGACCACGGCAACGGAAACCCCCGCAAGTAGAAGCAGGACGGAAATTGTCAGCCTGCCCCAGCGCCCCTTCAGCATGTTTGCCACATCCCGCCAGAGCCTAAGCCATGTATTCCAAATGTGGTCACTGTTTCGCCATGCTTTGCCGCCACGATCTGCGTGCCTCTTTCGATCTGAATGTAATATAGATTTTTACCGTCATTGACGGCGATTCGATGGCAAACGGACAACACCGGCTGGCAAGCGCCTGGCGGCACAGGAGGGCAGAATGACCATCATCAATTCGCAGACGAGCCGCGTCTTTCGCATGGCGCCCGGCATTGCGAGCCTGTGCATGGGGCTGGCTTTCCTCACCTTTGCCGCCCTTCCCGCGGCAGCCCAATCCAGCAGCAATCGAGACACCTACAAGGAGGATGAGATCGTCAGAGAGGCGAGCGACTTCTTTGGCGACGTATCGCAGGGCCTTGCCGATGCGGTTCATAGCGTCTTCGAAACCTATGGCGAACCCAATGCCTACATCAAAGGTGAGGAAGCGGGCGGCGCCTTCGTGGTCGGCCTGAGATATGGCCAGGGCGAACTCGTAATGAAGAACGGGACGCGCCAGCGCGTCTATTGGCAGGGCCCCAGCGCAGGCTGGGATTTCGGTGGCAATGCGGTGAAAGTATTCACACTCGTCTACAACCTGCCGAATGGTGAGGCGATTTACCGGCGCTATCCCGGCGTGGAAGGCAGCGCCTATCTGGTTGGTGGCATTGGCATCAACTACCAGCAGCGCGACGACGTCATTCTGGCCCCGATGCGTTCAGGCGTTGGCCTGCGGCTCGGTGCATCCGTCGGATATCTCAAATACACGAAATCGCGTGAATGGTTGCCCTTCTGACGCAGGCACGCGCGAAATAGTCACCTGACATATGTCCAAGGTAGAAGCGTAACCGGATTTCTGGCAGGCTCCGCGAAATCTTCCATATGGACGCGCCGCCTGGCGCCCTTCCCCACAGGTGAGCCATGATCGAAAGCCTGATGCTTGTTGCTCTTGGCTTTTTCGTGGCGACGCTGTTTGCCGCGATCGCGGCCCAGTTCGTCTGGCGGCGGGCCGTAACCGTCACGAAACGCAGTTTCCTCGAGATGGATGCGGCATCGACGGAGGAAGCGCGCGCAGCCGAACTCGACGCGCTGATGCAGCGCCATCGCAAGGAAACGGCGCCGCTGGAGCAGGAAATTCGCCATTTGCGGGCCGAACGCGACGCACTCCATTCGTCGAATGAGGAACTGGCCCGCGACAACGCCTCATTGGCGAATGAAATCAACACCTTGCGGAACGAAACGAGCCGGCTGCAGGCAGAGGTAGCCGCCCTTGGCAGCCATGCAGACCGGGCTGCAGCCGATGCTGCCGAACGGATGGCGGCCGTGAAGCACGAGATCTCGGCTCTCGAGACAGTGATCGCCGGTATTGCAGCCCCCATCCCCGCCGCCATATCGCCGCTTGCTTCCTACATCGTGGAGGAGCCGGGCGAGGCTCATGCCGGGGAAGCGGGAGAGGCCGGAATCGCGATGGATTCAGCCGACGCCGAACGCACATTGTCCGAGGTCAAGGCATCGCTCGCGCGGCTGGACGCCATGACCGGAGACGACCGGACTGCCGCCGAGCACGCGGATGAGCGCCTGACGGAGGCCCATATCGGCGACAAGGCCCTGCTCGCCCGCATCAAGGCGCTGGAGGCCGGCGTCGCCAACTGAACGGCGCAGAACCTCTTTTGATTGCTGGAATCACTTCAAGCTGATTTTCTTGAAGCGGGCAACGCTTCGGGGAGACCGCCATGACGTTCTTCGCCTACCCGCTGACCGGGCTGGTCACGATCATCACGCTGATTGTCTATTTCTGGATGGCCTTCAAGGTCGGCAAGGCGCGCGCCGCCTTCGGCATCCCGGCCCCGCGCATGGACGGGCCCGACGACTTCCTGCGTGTGCTCAGAGTGCAGGGAAATACCGCAGAAAACCTGCTTTTATTCCTGCCGGCGATCTGGCTTTTCGCGCTGACGGTGGGCGACATATGGGCGGCCGGGATCGGTATCTTCTATCCGGTCGGACGGGTGCTTTATGCCCGGGGCTACTATGCAGAAGCACTGAAGCGCTCGACCGGATTCACGGTCGGGCTTGCGGCGACGATGATTCTGCTGCTGGGCGCCCTGATCGCGCTGGCCATGGAGGCCGTGCGGCTCTACCTCTGACGGCCGGCCGGCGCCACGCACGCCAAACCATTGATCCGAAAGAGA
>JAHBYK010000004.1 GCA_019635965.1 Parvibaculum sp.
ATCGATTTGTTGCAGGTGAGCCCGCGATAAAGCGATACTTGCCGCTGCGGAGGCATGAATGGGATTTGACAGTTTTACGGGACTGCTTGGCGGACTGGGGCTTTTCCTGGTCGGCATGTGGCTGATGACCGACGGGTTGAAAGTCGCCGCAGGGCCGTCGCTGAAGCAGATTCTGGAGCGCTGGACCGATACGCGGATAAAGGGGCTCGCGGCCGGATTTTCGCTGACGGCGCTTGTACAGTCGTCGAGCGCCGTCACGGTGGCGGCCATCGGATTCGTCAATGCGGGCGTTTTGACGCTCGGCCATGCGGTCTGGGTCATCTTCGGCGCCGCCGTCGGGACGACCATGACGGGCTGGATCGTTTCCGCTGTCGGTTTCAACGTCGATATCAAGGTGCTGGCGCTGCCTGCTATCGGCGTCGGCATGATCCTGCGGCTCACCGCGCCGAGCGGCCCGCGCGGCGCCATAGGCGAAGCTATTGCGGGCTTCGGGATTTTCTTTCTCGGCGTTTCGATTCTGAAGGACTCGTTCGAGGGCGTTGCCACTGCGATGAATCTGGAGACGCTGCGGGGCGCCGGTTTTCTGCATTATGTGCTTTTCGTGTTTGCCGGTTTATCGATCACTGCGCTGGCGCAGTCGTCGAGCGCCTCGATTACGATTGCGCTTTCGGCGGTCTCCGGCGGGCTGATCGATATTCAGACCGGTGCGGCGATGGTCATTGGTGCGAATATCGGGACGACGGTAACGGGCATTCTCGCCGTACTTGACGCCACCTCGAATGCGAAGCGAGTGGCGGCGGGGCATTTTATCTTCAATCTGTCGTCGGCTACGATTGCCTGTTTCTTGCTACCGGTCTTTTTCTGGGGATTTTCGTGGATGAGCGCGAAGGGGTGGGACCTGCCTGCGCCCGCGATGGTCCTTGCGATCTTCCATACAAGCTTCAATCTGCTTGGCTTGCTCTCCGTCTGGTTCTGGGCGGACCGGATGGTCGAATGGCTGAAGACCCGCTTCGTTTCGCAGGAGGAAAGCGAAACGAGGCCGCAGCATCTCGACCGGACGCTGCAAGACATGCCGCCGCTCGCGGCGGCGAGCCTTCTGCTCGAACTGCGCAGGTTTGGCGGCATTACAAGCGGGATGGTGGCCGAGTATCTGAAGACGCCGCTTCTCAAGGCAGCACAGGTTAAACTACGCGTGCTCCCTCTCGGGCAACTATCGGAAGCCATCAGCGATTATGCCGCCTCCATGTCGGCAGCGCGGCTGCCGGACAGATTGCCGGACGCATTGGCGCACGCGCTGCGCGCGCTGCAGCACTACAACGGGATGGTTCATGAGTTGCAGGAACTCATGGATCATTCGGTGGATGTACAACAATTGCCGGACGATCTGGCTGCGTCGATGAGAGCCTACCGGACTGCGCTCGCCGAACTTCTCGACGCACCTTCATTGACCGACGGCGAGGCTCTTTCGGCGCGCGGAGCGGAATTCGAACTGGAATACCAGCGGATAAAAGACGAGGTACTTAAGGCGGCCTCACGAGGCGGGCTTGCACATCTGGCGATTCTTGACGATGCGGTTCGAGAGGCGGACCTCATCCGCCGGATTTCCCATCACGCGGTGCGTGCCGCCATGCGGATCGAGGCGGCGGAAGCCATCGTTGCGCCGCATAAGCGAGACGACATGCCACCGCCGCAAGTCGCCGAAGCCGTCGCGCGCAACGAATAGGGCTCAGCGCGCCACACGGTCGAGGAAGCTGTCGATGGCGGCAAGGACTTCCGGCTCGTCGAGGAAGGGGGCGTGGCCGCGGTCCTTTGCCGTTACGGCTGAAACGTTCGGATAATCCCTGGTCATGCGGGCAACGATGTCCTCACTGAGCAGGTCGGAGTTCTCGCCGCGCACAACCAGCACAGGCTTCTGGGCCAATGCGCCGAATTGCGGCCACATGGTGGGCACGTCGCCATTCGAGGCTTCCATGCCTTTGCGCATGGCGGTGCCGATCTTCGGGTCGTAGTCGAGCTTCGGGGCGCCATGTTCTTCCGCAAAGGTGCGGCGGCTGAAGGCCCGCCATTCCTCGGCGGTGAGGTTTGGAAATTCGCGCTCGTTCATCATGCGCAGTTTGACGGCAGCCTCGTCCCAGGTCTGCGGCGTTTCCATGATGCCGACATAGCCGGCGATACGCTCGATGCCCTTTCTTTCGAGTTCGGGGCCGATGTCATTGAGGATCGCCGCCTTGATGACAGTGGGCCGGAAGGCGGCAAGCGCCATGGTCACGATACCGCCGCGCGATGTGCCGATGAACACCGCCTGGCCGATGCCCGCTGCGCCCATCAGGTCAAGTGTGTCCATCATTTCATGGGCGGGTGTGTAGTCGGCCCAGTTGTCGCAATAGGCCGAACGTCCACGGCCCCGGAAATCCGGGCAGAGGACGCGGTGCTTCGGCGCGAGATGCGACGCAAGTGTGTCGAAATCCTTTGAATTTCGCGTGAGGCCGGGCAGGCAGATGACAGGCGCGCCCGGTGCGGCCCGGTCGCCATAGTCGCGGGCATAGAGTTTCAGACCATCCTGGCCGGTGTAGAACAGGTCACGAAAGGAAGCGGCCATTCGAAGGCTCTCCGCGCTGTTGCGAGGCAGCGATCATGTTCAAGCAGAGGCGTGGCGGCAAGTGCCAAAACCGGCTCAGCGATCTTCCGCTTCGATCACCGGAGACATGCCCCTCGCCGGGGATGCGACGGGTTTCGGCGTGGTCGATACCGGAATGGCCGCCGGTGCCAAGGTGGACTCCGAGCCGGGAGGCGCCAGCGGAATATTGCCGGGACGGGGCGTCGGCGCCGGGTCGGTTATGGGTGTCGAACCCGTATGACGGCGAAGATCCTGATCTATGCGGATCGGCTGCGGGGCGCCATTGAGACGGCCACGATAGACCTCAAGATTTTCCATTACGCGCTGGACATAGTTCCGCGTTTCGGAAAAAGGGATGCTCTCGATCCAGTCGACCGGATCGACGGCGGTCGAGCGCGGGTCGCCAAAGCGGTTGACCCACTGGCGCACACGCGACGAGCCTGCATTGTAGGCGGCAATGCTCATGATGTAGGAGCCGCCGAAATCGTTTTCGACGAGATCGCCGAGATGCGCGGCGCCAAGCGTCGCGTTGTAGACGGGATCGTTCAGCCGCTTCTGGTCGTAGGGCAGGCCGACCTGCTTTGCGACGATGCGCGCCGTACCCGGCATGAGCTGCATGAGGCCGCGGGCACCCGCAGGGCTCAGTGCGTTCGGATCGAATTCGCTTTCCTGACGGGACAGACCATAGACGAGCGCCTTTTCGACCGGCGGTCCACGATGCGTCCATGAAGGCATGGCGTCGGTCGGATAGGCATGGTCGGCGATGATGATGTTCCGGGAGAGGGCGTTCTTGGCGATGCGCAGCGAGAGCTTGCGGTCGCCGAAATTCAGTGCCAGCTCGGAAAGCGCGATGAGTTCAGCCTTGTTCTCCAGCGTATTGGACAGATGAAGCATCACCGCCCAGAGTTCGCGCTCCCGGTCCATGTCCTTGAGAATACGCGCGGCGCGCACAAGGTCGCGGTCGGAAAATTGCTTGAGCGTATTCGCATCGCGGGGCGGCTCGGCGGGGAGCACGAGCTTCACGTCCACGCCGCGGCTGGCAAGGGCAGCCTTGGCGAGCTGGCCGTAAAATGTAGTCGGGTAGGCGGCGGCCATGTTGAAGTAACGGTCGGCCTCTGCCTGCTTGCCGGCCGCCGATGCCGCGCGCGCGGACCAGTATTCGGCGCGCGCCTTGCTGATGGGCGTGGAGACGCCGGCCTCGAGCTTCCGGAAATGCTCATAGGCCATGTCGGGCTTGTTCAGGAACTGAAGTGCAATCCAGCCGGCCATGAATTCGGCATCGGCAAAGTCGACACCCTCGCTCAAGCCGCTGCCGGCGGCAATCTGATAGGCCTGCATGTAAAGGCCGTCTGCGAGCGCCTTGCGGGCGATAATGCGCCGCTCGATCCACCAGGTTTCGGGTTTCACGAGCTTGTGCGGCTCCGTCGGCGCCGTCAGAAGCAGCGGCAGGGCATTGTGATCGTTGCCGCGCTGGCGCTCGTAGCGCACCTGTTCATAGATCAGGCCAGGATCAGCACGGAGCGCGGGCGGCACCTGCGAGAGCGCGGCCTGAGCGCGGCTTGAGCCGGAAATGAATTCGATACGGGCATCGGCGAGGGCCCTTGCTTCCTGGCCGAGCAGCGCCGCGGTGGTTCGGGCATCGGAGGTGCGGCGCTCCCAGAGCAGGCGAGCAAGCCTTTTCTGCTGCGCATCCGTGTTCAGATGCTGGCTGAAGGCGGCCAGGATTTCCTTTTGCCGGGCGGGCGAAAAATCGTTTTCGATCCAGGCACGGCGAATCCATTCCGCGCCCTCTGCCGTCCGGCCCATTTCGATCAGCGCCTTGCCATATCGAATCCGGCCTTCTCCCGTCTCCGGCCCGTTTGCCGAGAACCATTCGACAAGGTCCTCATTCGACATGGGATAGGACAGGAGGGCGCGTTCGGCGCGGAGATTGAGCGTCGCCATACGGGGCCAGCCGGGATTGGCATCCGTGAAGGCGACAATTTCGGAGAACGTGGCGTTGCTGTTGTCGGAAATCAGCCGTGACCAGTTCACGAGCTTTATGGCTACCGGGTCCGAGACTTGAGACAGGTACCGGCTGGCGGCGATCCAGTTGCCGCGATCCGATTCCGCAAAGGCCGAACGCAGGGCGCCGATCTGGGCCGCGCTGAGGCCCGAATAGGCACCCGGTGTTGCCGCCTTTGCGGCCGGTGGGGCTGCCACTGGGGCCGCCGCTGCGGGCGCTGATTTTCCGTCGGGCCGCGCAAGGGGGACGGTCGAAGCGGCTGCGCCTGCCGATGTGGCGGCCAGCGCCGCCAGGGAGAGAGCCGCAAGCCTTAGACGCTTCACCGAGGACATTGCCATCGAGGTGTTTTACCTGACCAGTATGAGCCGAACCTCACCTGCGCTGCGGACTCTGGGGGAGGCCGGGCGCGGTGCCGCTGACGGTATGGCGGCACTGCCTCAGCCTGCCATTCAGTCGTTTAATTGAGTCTAATCGTGGGGCCATATGCGCCGCAACAGGAACCGGACGGCGGGACGGGCAGTTTTCTTGCCGCGTCCGGGACTTGCGGCTATGTTGCGCGCCTTCGGGAACCGCCCGAAAGGAGCCCCCGGAAAGGTTAACCCGGGGTAACGGAGCCAAAGCCATGTTCAAGGGATCGTTCACTGCACTCATTACGCCGTTCAAGGGCGGCAAGGTTGATGAGGCCGCGTTCGTGAAACTTGTGGAATGGCAGATCGAGCAGGGTACTCATGGCCTCGTGCCCTGCGGCACGACCGGCGAATCCCCGACGCTGTCGCATGACGAACACAAGCGCGTCGTGAAGCTCTGCATCGAGACGGCCCGCGGGCGGGTTCCGGTGATCGCCGGTGCGGGCTCGAACAATACGGTCGAGGCGATCGAGCTGACCGCTTTCGCCAAGGAAGCGGGCGCCGATGCCGTACTGAGCGTGACCGGCTATTACAACAAGCCGTCGCAGGAAGGCATCTACCAGCACTTCAAGGCGGTGAACGATGCCGTCGACATTCCGATCATCCTCTACAACATTCCCGGACGAACCATCGTGGACATCTCGCTCGAGACGATGACGCGGCTTTTCGAGCTGAAGAATGTGGTGGGCGTGAAGGATGCAACGGCGAACATTGCGCGGGTGAGCCTGCAGCGCCAGGCGATGGGCCCCGAGTTCTGCCAGCTCTCGGGCGAGGATGCGACCGCTCTTGCCTTCAACGCGCATGGCGGCGTCGGCTGCATTTCGGTTACGGCGAATCTCGCGCCGAAGCTCTGCGCCGAATTCCAGGAAGCGACACTTGCCGGCGATTTCGCCAAGGCGCTCGAGATACAAGACCGGCTGATGCCGCTCCACAATTCGCTCTTCATCGACCCCAATCCGGCGCCGGTGAAGTATGGTGCAAGCCTGCTCGGCCTCTGCGAAAACGAAATCAGGCTTCCGCTGGTGACAGCGAGCGCCCCGGTACAGGACAAGGTGCGGGACGCGATGCGGAGTGCCGGCCTCCTCAACTGAGGGGCGGGAAGGAAACAGGCGAGCCATGTCCTCCAAAAGCGGCGGCGCCAAGAAGAAGCCGGGCGACGGCAGCAAGATCATTGCCGACAACCGCAAGGCGCGCTTCAACTACAGCATCACCGAGACCTTCGAGGCGGGCATCGAGCTCAAGGGCAGCGAGGTAAAGTCGCTGCGCACGGGGCAGGGCAGTCTCAACGAGGCCTATGCCCATGCGACGAAGGATGGCGAGATCATGCTGGTCAACGCCTATATCCCCGTCTATCTGCAGGCCAACCGCTTCAACCACGAGACACGCCGGCCGCGCAAGCTGCTGCTTCACCGGCGCGAGATCGACAAGCTGACTGCTGCCGTGCAGCGGCAGGGCATGACCATCGTTCCGCTGCGGATGTATTTCAACGACAAGGGCTTTGTGAAGGTCGAGATCGGACTCGCACAGGGCAAGAAGCTTGCCGACAAGCGCGAGACGCTGAAGGAGCGCAGCTGGGAGCGCGACAAGGCGCGGCTGATGCGCGAGAAGGGCTGAGGCCCATTACCTTTCAAGGTGGATCTTGATATCGCGGAAGACGCCGTGGAACATTTCCGGCGTGAGGCGGCGCGTGTTCGTGTTGTAGCGCGAGCAATGATAGCTGTCGAACAGTGTGATGCCGCCGGGAATCTCGTGCGTGGCGCCGTGAGCGAAAGGAGCGGCCGTCTTGCGAACATTGAGGGCGGAGAGGACCGCGTCATGCGCGATGCGGCCGAGCGCCAGAACGGCTTTCAGGTCCGGCAGGCCTGCCAAGCGGGATTTGAGAAAGCCGAGACAGTTCTTTGCCTCCGCGGGCGTCGGCTTGTTCTGCGGCGGCACGCAGCGCACAGCGTTGGTAATCATCGCGCCCTTGAGTTCGAGCCCATCATCGGGGCTGGCGCCGTAGATACCTTTCGCGAAACCGAATTCGATCAATGTGCCGTAGAGAAGATCGCCGGCGTAATCGCCGGTGAAGGGGCGGCCCGTGCGGTTTGCGCCCTGCACGCCGGGCGCGAGGCCGACGATCAGCAGGCGCGCATTTGCATCGCCGAAGGATGGGACCGGCGCATTGAACCAGTCCGGATGCGCGGCGTCATTGTCGCGGCGATAAGCGACGAGGCGTGGACAGAGCGGACAGTCGAGCGGAGCTTCCGCCGGATATGCTGGCGGCATGCTTCAGGCCCGGGCGGGGCTGTTGTCGAATTCGTCCTCGTCGTCGTCATATTCGTAATCGTCATCATTGCGGAGCGGCGGCGCCGGGCGTTCCGAATGACTGCGGCCGATTGCTTCGCGCATGGATTCGAGGTCGACATACTGATCTGCCTGACGGCGAAGCTCGTCGGCGATCATGGGGGGCTGGCTGCGCATGGTCGAAACCACGGTGACGCGCTTGCCCTTGCGTTGGAGCGCATCGACGAGCCGGCGAAAATCGCCATCGCCTGAAAAGATGATCATGTGATCGAGCTTGTCGGCGATTTCGAGCGCGTCGATTGCCAATTCGATATCCATATTGCCCTTGATGCGGCGGCGGCCGCTCGCATCCGTGAATTCCTTGGCGGGCTTGGTCACCACCGAATAGCCGTTGTAGTCGAGCCAGTCGATCAGCGGGCGCAGCGGCGAATATTCCTGATCTTCGAGCAGGGCGGTGTAGTAAAAGGCGCGGATGAGCGTTCCCTTGCTGCGGAAATGATCGAGAAGGCGCTTGTAGTCGATATCGAAGCCGAGGCCGCGGGCGGCGGAATAAAGATTGGCGCCATCGATGAAAAGGGCCATTCGTTCATGCGGATAAAAAATCATTCAAAAACTCCAACCAGCAATGCGGTTACACGAAAAGATCTGACGGTGATTCAGCGAGGATCGCAAAGGTTTCTTGACGTGACTTAGTACCGGATTAGCAGATCACGCAAGATTTTCGGCACCGTCTAGAAAGATGATCCCGGGATATTGCGTGGATAGACTTGAAAATCAGCCGGTTTGATCTCGATGGATAAAATCTTCATTGCACTTGGCGCCAATCTTCCTGGTAGCGAAGGAAGGCCGGAGGCGACGCTCCGGGCGGCGCTGAACCTGATGCCGGCATTCGGCATTCGTGTCGTGCGTGCGGCGCCCTTCTATCGGACGCCGGCGCTTTCCGACTATGTGCAGCCTGATTATGTTAATTCGGTGGCTCAAATCGAGGCAGCCGAGCCTCCCGAGGCGCTTTTAAGGTCGCTGCACCGGATCGAGGCCCTGTTTGGCAGGGTGCGGCAGGACCGCTGGGCGCCCAGAGTGATCGATCTCGATTTGCTGGACTACAAGGGATTGGTGACGCCCGGCAGGGACGGCCGGAGCGGGGTGCCCGGAATGGCAATTGCCTTGCCGCATCCGGGGATTAGCGGGCGCAGCTTCGTGCTTGTGCCCCTCCGGGATGTTGCGCCGGGCTGGCGCCACCCTGTCAGTGGTGAGAGTGTGGAGCGGCTGATTGCCGGGCTGGCGCCCGAAGAACTTGCCCGTATTCGCCGAGCAGAGGGCTGAAATTGTCGCAGATATGGCTCTAAGAGCCTGTTCTTGCTTGCTTTCTGCGTGTTCAGCCCCTACATACAGGGCCAAATCAGGTTCCTGAAAAACTGGAGTTTTGTGCAATGGCCCGCGTGACCGTTGAAGACTGCGTCGACAAGGTGCCCAATCGCTTCGAGCTGGTTCTGCTCTCGGCGCACCGGGCGCGTGCCATGTCGGCGGGCGCGGAGCTGACCGTTGACCGCGACAATGACAAGAACCCGGTCGTGGCGCTGCGCGAGATCGCCGAGCGGACCATTACGCCGGATGCCCTGCGCGAGGATCTCATCAGCTCCATGCAGAGCCGTGTGGATACGGAAGAGCCCGAAGTCGAGAATATGCAGCTTCTCATGGCGGGCGAGACCAGCGTCGAGGTTCAGGACACGTTCGGTTCGACCGAGGGTGGCGGGGACCGCATGAGCGAAGAAGAGCTTCTCCGGGCCATCCAGAGCCAGATCGATTCGCCGCAGCAGAAATCCGCCGATGCGGACGATATGGACGGGGAAGACTGAGAACGGGTAATCCGGGCCGGAGGACGGCCTCAAGGCCCAGACGCTATTCGGTTCAAGCGCCGCCCGGCCGCAAGGTATGGGGCGGCGCTTTTCGTTTCGGGATGGGGCCGGCTTGCGTGTTTTGGCCGCATGGCCGGCGGCCATGGATGTTAGGATTGTTGCAAGGAAGGCTACGGGAGAATCGAAGGCATGTTGCGTCAGTATGAGCTCGTCGATCGCGTGCTCGGCTACGATCCGAAAGCGGACGAAGCCCTGATCAACCGTGCCTATGTCTATGCCATGAAGCAGCATGGCAGCCAGAAGCGCGCCAATGGCGATCCCTATTTTTCCCACCCTATCGAAGTCGCCGGAATTCTGACCGATCTCAAGCTCGATACGGCAACGATCGTGACCGCCCTGCTGCATGACACGATCGAGGACACGGGCTCGACGATGGACGAGCTTACAAAGCTGTTCGGGCCGCAGGTCGCCGGGCTTGTGGACGGGGTGACGAAGCTCACGCGGATCGAGCTGACTTCCGAGCGGTCGAAGCAGGCGGAAAATTTCCGCAAGTTCCTGCTCGCCATGTCGAACGACATCCGCGTTCTGCTGGTGAAACTTGCGGACCGTCTGCACAACATGCGGACGCTTCATTTCATCTCTTCCGCCGAGAAGCGGCAGCGGATCGCGCTGGAGACGATGGAAATCTATGCGCCGCTTGCAGGCCGCATGGGCATTCAGGAAATCCGCGAAGAGCTGGAAGATCTTGCCTTCAAGGAACTGAACCCCGAAGCGCGCGAGGCGCTTATCAAGCGGCTCAACGAATTTCGCGAGTCGACCGGCGATGCGGTGAAGAAGATTGCCGCCGAGATCAAGGACAAGCTTGAAGAGGCGGGACTTCCCTGCGAAGTGATCGGGCGTGAGAAGCGTCCCTATTCGATGTGGCGCAAGATGGAGCGCCGGGCGATCTCGCTCGAGCAGCTTTCGGATATATTCGGGTTCCGTGTGATCGTGGACGATGTGCCCGACTGTTACCGGGCGCTGGGCGTGTTGCACATGACCTGGCCGATGGTGCCTGGCCGGTTCAAGGACTACATTTCGACGCCGAAGGCGAACGGGTATCGCTCGCTGCACACCACGATCATCGGGCCGCAGAAAAAGCGTGCCGAAGTGCAGGTGCGGACGCGCAAGATGCATGAAGTTGCCGAATACGGTATCGCCGCGCATTGGATCTACAAGGAAGCGGCAGGCGGCGATGCGACCGGCGAATTCGCCGCGACTTTCAAGTGGCTTCGCCAGCTTATCGAGATGCTGGAGCACGGCGCTTCACCGGAAGAATTTCTGGAGCATACGAAGCTCCAGATGTATTCGGACCAGGTGTTCTGTTTCACGCCGAACGGACTGCTCATCACGCTGCCGCGTGGCGCCACGCCCATCGATTTTGCCTATGCGGTTCACACCGAAATCGGCGATACCTGCGTCGGCTGCAAGATCAATGGGCGGCACATGCCGCTTCGGACCAAACTCGAAAATGGCGACGAAGTGGAGATCATTCGCTCGCAGGCGCAGAAGCCGTCTCCCGCCTGGGAGGCAATCGTTGCGACGGGCAAGGCGCGCTCTGCCATCCGCCGTTCGATCCGTGCGACGAAGCAGGCGGAATTCAGCAAACTCGGCCGCCAGATCGTAAAGGCGGAGTTTGAAGCAGCGGGGCGCGATGCGAGCGACACGATCCTCGAGCGTGCGCTCGGGCCGCTGCGCAAACATGATCTCAACGAGCTGCTTGCATCCGTTGGCGACGGTACGCTGAGCGCGGCGCAGGTTCTGCTGACCGTTTACCCCGAAGAACCGGCGCCGAAGGCCGGCCGCAAGCGGAGCCCCAAGACGAATGGCGAGGATGAGGGGCGCGGTTCGGTGCGCGTGACGGGCCGTGCTTCAGGTCTCGCGATCCGCTTCGCACCGGACATGTTCCCGCTGCCGGGCGAACGCATCGTCGGCATCATGATGCCGGGCGAAGGGGTCACGATCTATCCGATCGACGCTCCGGCCCTTGAGGAATTCGATGGCGATGCCCAGCGCTGGATCGATGCGACATGGGATATCGACCCGGAGCATCCGCAGAGCTTTCCGGCACGCCTGCGCGTGACGGCAAAGAATGAGGTCGGCTCACTCGGCCATATCGCCACGCTGATCGCCGACTATGGCAGCAATATCGCCAATCTGTCGCTCGCGCAGCGCGACATGGATTTCTATGACATTCAGCTCGATCTCGAGGTGCGCGACCTGAAGCACCTGACGCGGATCATGTCCGCCCTGAAAGGGCTTTCCTGCGTCAATACCGTGGTGCGCCCGCGGCGCTGACCGATTTTCCTCAATCTAAAAAAAGCCGGTGAAAAATGGATCAAGAAAAGGTTCTCAAGGAATTCGAGAAGGCCGGCGCGCTGCTCAGGGGGCATTTCATTCTGTCGTCGGGACTGCACAGCCCGGTCTTCCTTCAGAAGGCACTGGTGTTCATGAACCCGGCGCGCACTTCGAAGCTTTGCAAGGCGCTGGCCGCAAAAATCACCGAAGAAGTGAAAGGCCCCATTGATGCCATTGTTTCGCCCGCAGTCGGCGGCATCATCCCCGGCTATGAGACGGCACGGCACATGAAAGTGCCTGCCATGTATGTCGAGCGGGAGAATGGCGAATTTGTTCTGCGCCGCGGCTTCCATCTCGAAAAGGGTATGCGCGTGGTGATGGTCGAAGACATCGTGACGACGGGGCTTTCCTCGCGCGAATGTATCGAGGCGATCAAGAAGACCGGCGCGAAGGTCGTGGCGGCGGCTTGCCTGATCGACAGATCCGGCGGAAAGGCCAAGGTCGGCACGAAACTGATCTCGCTGGCCCGGATCGCGATACCGGCCTATCCGGCGGACAAGCTGCCGAAAGAACTTGCGGCGCTTCCCGCCGTCAAGCCGGGCAGCCGGCATCTTGCATGAGGTAGCATTTTGTTTCGCCGCCGTGTCGAACTTCACCCGATCAGAAAGCTGAAGGAGTTTTTCTGGCCAAGCTCCGGCTGGAAGAGATCGTTTCAGTATGGGTGGCGTCGCGTATGGCGGTTGTCGGGATCTCCACATGCGATTGCCCTTGGTGTTTCGGCGGGCGTCTTCGCCTCCTGTACGCCTCTTTTCGGCTTTCACATAATGATGGCGATGCTGATTGCCTGGGTGATCCGTGGCAATCTCGTTGCGAGCGCACTCGGGACATTCGTCGGCAATCCGTTGACTTTCCCGTTTATCTTTCTGGTGGTTTACGAAGTCGGCACATTCATGGTCGGAGTGCCGGCCGGACATGTCGACCCGGATATCGAGGGCATGGTGCAGCAGGCCGGTGCCTTCGACCGGCTGTTGCCGCATCTCGTTCCGCTGCTTGTGGGATCGGTGCCGGTCGGAATTGTCGCTGGCTGTGTCTTTTACGTCATTACGCGGAGCGGTGTCGAAGCTTATCAATCTCAGAGGCGCAGCCTGCTCGAGGAACGGGCAAGATTGCGCGCCGACGCCGCGGCTGAAAATTCATCCGGCGCTGGCGGTCTGGGCATGACGAACGGAGACGCGATATGAGCGGTACAAAGGGGGGCGGCTATCTGCGTCTCGGCGTCAATATCGATCATGTGGCGACCATCAGGAATGCGCGCGGCAACGATCATCCGGACCCTGTGCGTGCGGCGAAACTCGCGGCGGAGGCCGGTGCCGATGGAATTACAGCTCATCTGCGCGAGGACAGGCGACATATCAGGGACGACGATATTGCGCGGCTGATGGATGAAATCGGTCTGCCGCTCAATCTTGAAATGGCGGCGACGCCGGAGATGCTTGCCATTGCCCTGAAGCACCGGCCCCATGCCTGCTGCATCGTGCCGGAACGGCGCGAGGAAGTGACGACCGAAGGCGGGCTCGACGCGGCCGGCTTGCACAATCATCTGAGGCCAATCATCGAGCAGCTGCGCGATGCGGGTATTCGCGTGTCGCTCTTCATCAATGCCGACAAGCGGCAACTGGAGGCCGCCCGTTCGCTCGGAGCGCCCGTCGTCGAGCTTCATACAGGCTCCTATTGCGACGCAGTGCTCGAAAGGCAGAGTGCCAAGCGGGATGCGGAGTTCGCACGGCTTGTAGCAGCGGCGCGCGACGGTGCCGCGCTTGGCCTCGAAGTTCACGCTGGCCATGGCCTCACATTCGATACGGTGGGGCCGGTGGCCGCGATCCCCGAGCTGGCCGAACTGAATATCGGTCACTTTCTGATCGGCGAAGCGATTTTCACAGGGCTTGCCGAAAGTATCCGCATCATGCGGAGGGCGATGGATACGGCGCGTGCGGGTGGCCAGGCAATCCTCGACAGGGATGCAGGATGATTATCGGCATCGGCAACGACATCATCGACATAAGGCGGGTGGAGCAGACGCTTGATCGCTTTGGCGACCGCTTCATCAAGCGGATCTTCACGGAAGTCGAGCAGCGCAAATCCGAAGGACGGCGCATGCGGGCGGCATCCTATGCGAAGCGGTTTGCGGCCAAGGAGGCTTGTTCGAAGGCGCTTGGCACGGGGCTGCGCCGGGGCGTCTTCTGGCGCGACATGGGGGTCGTGAACATGCGCGGCGGGCAACCGACAATGGCGCTGACGGGTGGGGCACTTGAAAGACTAAAGGAAATCACGCCGGAGGGAATGTCGCCGGTCATCCATTTGACCATTACCGACGATCACCCGCTGGCGCAGGCCTTCGTCATCATTTCAGCCGTGCCGGGAACGCCGGCGTAGCGATTTCAGAGCGAGCGGATCGCGGCACCCGATGTTATGGTGCGTCCGGATCGCAGGGGAGCAGTAAGGGCATGACGAAGAGCTGGAAAATCACGGTGAGCGAAAACGCGCGAAAATTGCGCGGAAGTTCGCTGTCGGAGAATGTGCGCACAATCATCTATGCGCTGCTTATCGCCGTCATCATCCGTGCACTCCTGTTCCAGCCTTTCTTCATTCCCTCGAGCTCGATGGAATCTTCGCTGCTGATCGGCGATTATCTATTCGTTTCGAAATACAGCTATGGCTATTCGCGGCATTCCCTGCCGTTCAGCCCGCCGCTTTTCAGCGGACGTATCGCCGGGGTTCAGCCCGAGCGTGGCGATGTGGTGGTCTTCAAGCAGCCGACGGACAATCGCACGGACTTCATCAAGCGCGTCATCGGCCTGCCGGGCGACAAGATCGAGATGCGGCACGGCATACTCTATATAAACGACCGCGAAGTGCCGCGTATGCGCGTTGACGATTTCATCGAACCCGACGCATTCGGCAATGTACGGCGCGTGCCCCGGTACAAGGAAACGCTTCCGAACGGAGTGTCCTATCTCACTCTGGATCGCATCAGGGAGAGTGCCTGGGATAATGCCGGTCCCTATCTGGTGCCGGAAGGGCACTATTTCATGATGGGCGACAACCGGGACAATTCAAGCGACAGCCGCGTGGCGGAATCGGTCGGCTATGTGCCGTTTGAAAATCTCGTCGGGAAGGCCGAGATCATCTTCTTCTCCGCCGATGGCAGCGCATCCTTCTGGCAGATCTGGAAGTGGCCGTCCGCCATTCGCTGGGATCGTATCGGCAAGTGGGTCGAGTGAACCGCGCGCTCCAGGACAGGTTGGGTCATGCCTTTGCCGATGACTCTCTTTTAAGGCAGGCGCTGATCCATCCAAGCGCCGATGGCGCCAATTACCAGCGTTTCGAGTTTCTGGGCGATCGCGTGCTCGCGCTGGTTGTTGCGGAGTGGCTGCTCGAGACATTTCCGGGTGCCGATGAAGGCGAACTTGCCGTCCGTTTCAACGCTCTCGTTCGAAAGGAGGCCTGTGCGGAGGTGGCTGAACGCATCGGCCTTGGCCAACATATCGTGATGGGCGGTGGCGAAGAAAAGGCCGGCGGGCGACGGAAGGCTGCGATCCTGGCTGATGTCTGCGAAGCGGTGATCGCGGCCATCTATCTCGATGGGGGGCTCGCGGCAGCCACGCGCTTCATAAGATCGGAATGGAGCCCCATGTTCGGCAGGTCGAGCATCGTTCCGCGGGACGCAAAGACATCGCTCCAGGAATGGGCGCAGGCTGCAGGAAAACCTGTGCCGAAATACATATTGAACGGCCGCAGCGGACCGGACCATGCGCCTGAATTTACAGTTTCGGTAGAGGTCGAGGGGCAGGATGCCTTACAGGCACGCGGGGCATCGAAGCGCCAGGCAGAGCAGGCGGCGGCAAGCGCCATGCTGGAAAAGCTTGGCCTGTGGACCAACCGCGACTGAGCGGAATTCATGCAGTTGTGCTATTGAGACATGATGGAAAACGAAAAGCACATGGATATGCCGAAGGCAGCCGCTCAACCGACACGATGCGGCTTTGTCGCCATCATCGGTGCGCCGAACGCCGGCAAGTCGACCCTGTTGAACCAGCTTGTCGGATCGAAGGTCGCCATCGTCACGCACAAGGTGCAGACGACACGGTCGCGCATTCGCGGCATTGCGATGGAAGGCAACACGCAGATCGTCTTTGTCGATACGCCCGGTATCTTCAAACCGAAGCGCAGGCTCGACAAGGCGATGGTGGAGGCGGCGTGGGGCGGCGCGGGAGATGCGGATGCCATCCTACTCATGGTCGATGCGGAGTACGAGCGGGATGAGGATCTCGAGCGGATCATCGAGGGGCTGAAGTCGCAGGGACGGAAGGCGATCCTTGTCCTGAACAAGGTGGACATTGCGAAGCGCGAGAAGCTGTTGAAGCTGGCCGAACGGCTCAACGAAACCGGCTTGTTCACGGATACATTCATGATTTCAGCCGCGACCGGAAGCGGTGTTGCCGATCTCCGCCGGCATCTTGCCGGACTGATGCCGCCGGGTCCTTGGCACTATCCCGAAGATCAGGCGGCAGACGTTCCGCTTCGCTCGCTTGCGGCGGAAGTGACGCGCGAGAAGCTCTTTTTGCGGCTTCACGATGAGCTGCCCTATTCGCTCACAGTCGAGACCGAAGAGTGGGAGCAGCGCAAGGACGGCTCTATCCGTATTCAGCAGGTGATCTTCGTCGAGCGCGAAAGTCAGAAAAAGATCGCGCTTGGCAAGGGCGGGCAGACGATCAAGAAAGTCGGTCAGATGGCGCGCGAGGAGCTTGAGCAGCTGCTCGAGACGAGGGTGCATCTGTTCCTGTTCGTCAAGGTCCGCGAGAACTGGTCGGACGACCGGGAGCGTTACCGGGAAATGGGTCTCGATTTCCCGACGGAATGATTGAGAGTCAGCGCATACGCAGAAGCATGAATGTACCGGCCAGCATGAAGATGGCGGCGGCGGCGAATGCGAATTGGGGTGCAGCTATCGTCCAGACCAGGCCGACCATCGAACTCGAAAAGAATTTCGCCGTTCCGTTGACAGTGCCGAGCGCACCATAGCCAGTCGCCAGTATCGAATTTGGCACCATCTCCGCCGTCACAGTTGCTTCAAGCGCCTCCTGCACGGCCATGTAGAGGCCCGCGATCGCGAATATGACGGCGAGGATGACAATATTTTCTTCCCGGAGAGCGAAGGCGGCGACCATCAATATCGCCATTACGGTGCCGAGAGCGTAACCACCCACAAGCACGTTCCTTGCCCCGAATCTGTCGGCAAGGGCACCGACGGGGTAGGATGCGATGACCTGAACGGCATTGCGGACCACATAGAGGAGGCCTGCAAGCTGCGCCGCCTCGACAACACCGAGCGAGGGCGTGAGAAGCTGGGTCGCCGCTAGGATCAGCAGGGCATGTGAAAAATCGCCAAGCCCGAAAAGTCCGACCGCGGCGAGGTAGCGCCGGAAGCGCGCAGGCATATCCCGAAGCGTCGTGAAGAGCCGCATTGCCGGATTGGGCGAATGTTCAGGATCGCGTACGAAGACCAGAAATGAGACCGCGGCGAGAATGCCGGGAATGAGCGTCAGCCAGAATACGAAGCGAAATGGATCGGCTTCATTGTCCCACGGGAGATGCTGTGCCCAGCCAAGAAGGGCAACGCCGAGCAGGGGACCTGCGATGGCTCCCACCGTGTCCATTGCGCGGTGAAAGCCGAATGCGCGTCCGCGTGTCTCAGGGGCTACGGCCTGCACGATGATCGCGTCGCGGAGGGGACCACGAAGGCCCTTGCCGAACCAGGAAACGACACGTCCGAGCAATATGAGAGGCCAGCCGGCAGCAAGGGCGATCAGGGCCTGTCCTGCAGGCGTCAGGGCGTAGCCGGCGATGACGAGAGCCTTTCGATGGCCAAACTTGTCGGCAATGTAGCCGGCAGCCATCTTGGTGAAGCTGGAAATGGCGTCCGCAGCGCCTTCGATGATGCCGAGTGCTGCTGCCGGGACGCCAAGCACGGCGAGAAACCCCGGCAAGATGACTGTGGTGGTCTCGTAGCAGAAATCGCCGAGAGCACTTGTCAGGCCTGCGCCGAAGACCGTCCGGTTGAGCCAGGAACGCTTTGGTGCGACGGAGCCTTCAGTCACGCGTCTTGCTCGCGAACCATGTCATAACCTGTTCGGCGCGGCCTGACAGGAGTTTGGTGAATTCGGTCGTGCGCAATACCTTCTCCCTGTCTTCTGCGAACCATCTTTCCGAGACGACGAGAAGTGACCAGACTATTCTTTCACCAACCTTACAGACGATACGATGAATCTCGATATGGAAGGATATGTCGGGTCCCCAATGGACGTGGCGATCACGGGTCCACTCAACCTGGCCGATCTGCCAGCGGTCAAGCCTTTGCCCCGGATTGGTGTTGCTGTAGACCTCCCGCCATTGCCGCATGAAATTGGCACCCGTAAGACGGCTCATATTGATCTTTCCCTTTCGATGGGCCATCGGCGCGCAGCATGTATCGTTTATACTGCGTCACAATGAGAGTGCAAAAAACAGGAAACCTATGGACTGGCGTGACGAGGGAATTGTGCTTTCGGCGCGGCCGTATGGGGAAACTGGCGCGATCCTCGAACTGTTCACGCGAGATCAGGGGCGGCATCTTGGGCTCGTGCATGACGGGGCGGGGCCGCGGATGCGGAGCGTGCTGCAACCCGGCAACAAGCTGAAGGCGCATTGGCGCGCGCGTCTTTCCGATCAACTTGGGACCTATCAGGTGGAGCTTGTGCGCCCGCTGGCGGGATTGCTGATGGACGATCCGCTGGCGCTGCTCGCGCTGAGCGCGGCGAGTGCCATCTGCGGCGTCGTGCCGGAACGGGAGGCGCATCCGGCCCTTTTCGATGGCTACGAGGTGCTGCTGGAAACGCTACAGGATGGTGCGGTGTGGCCGGCTATCTTCGTTCGCTTCGAGTTGGGACTTCTGCAGGAGCTTGGCTTCGGACTTGATCTCACGCGCTGCGCGGCAACAGGCGTCCGCGACGACCTGATATATGTGTCTCCCAAAAGTGGCGGAGCCGTCAGCCGGGTAGCGGGCGAACCATACAAGGACAGGCTGTTCCGGCTGCCGGGCTTCCTTGTCGGCTCGCAGGCCGGAGAGGCGTCGCCCGGCGATGTGGCCGAGGGCTTCAGGCTCACCGGGCATTTTCTTGAGCGGCATCTCTTCGCGGCACATGGCCGGCATCTGCCCGACGCCCGCCTGCGCCTCATGGAGAAGATCGCCGCAATGGCGAAGTGAAGCCCGAATCGCTGGTATATTGAGCGCGCCCTTCCGAAAGACCGAGAGCAAAGACCAATGACCAAGGCCGTAACGCCGCCTGAGCCCGAACACGAGATCAATCTGCGTGAGGCGCTGGAAACGCGTTATCTCGCCTATGCGCTCTCGACCATCATGCACCGGGCGCTGCCGGATGTACGCGACGGACTGAAGCCCGTGCACAGGCGGGTTCTGTTTGCGATGCGGCAGCTGCGGCTGGAACCGGGGCAGGGTTTCAAGAAGTCCGCCCGCGTGGTCGGCGACGTGATCGGCCGGTATCACCCGCATGGCGACCAGTCGGTCTATGATGCGCTGGTGCGTCTCGCGCAGGATTTTTCCGTACGTTATCCGCTGGTCGATGGACAGGGCAATTTCGGCAATGTGGACGGCGATAACGCGGCCGCCATGCGCTACACGGAAGCGCGGCTGACCCCGGTGGCTGCGCTTCTGCTCGACGGGCTCGACGAGGACACGGTCGATTTCCGCGAGACCTATGACGGCGAGGACAAGGAGCCGATGGTGCTACCGGGCGCTTTCCCGCAGCTTCTCGCCAATGGAGCCGCCGGCATCGCGGTCGGTATGGCGACGAGCATCCCGCCGCATAACGCCGCCGAGCTTTGCGATGCCGCGCTTCATCTTATCAAGTATCCGAACGCCCGGACGGAGAAGCTCGTCAGTTTCGTGCAGGGCCCTGATTTTCCGACTGGCGGTATCGTGATCGAGCCGCGCGAGGCCATCATCGAGGCCTATGAGACGGGCCGCGGCGGCTTTCGGGTAAGGGCGAAATGGGAGCAGGAAGAGCTGCCCCGCGGGCTCTGGCAGATCGTCGTTACGGAAATTCCCTATCAGGTTCAGAAGTCGAAGCTGGTCGAGAAGATCGCCGAACTTCTGCAGGCAAAGAAGCTGCCTCTGCTTGAGGATGTGCGCGACGAGAGCGCCGAGGAGATCCGCCTCGTGCTGGTGCCGAAGTCGCGGACGGTCGAGCCCGAACATCTGATGGAGTCGCTGTTCCGATCGACAGAACTCGAAAGCCGGTTCCCGCTCAATCTGAATGTGCTTTCCGCCGGTCAGGTGCCGGGCGTGATGAGTCTCCGGGATGCACTTCGGGCATGGCTCGAGCATCGCAAGGAAGTGCTGGTCCGCCGCTCGAATTTCCGTCTCGACAAGATCGAGAAACGCCTTGAAGTGCTCGAAGGCTATCTCAAGGCCTATCTCAATCTTGATGAGGTGATCCGGATCATCCGGGAGGAGGACGAACCGAAGCCCGCGCTCATCAAGCGGTTCAAGCTGACGGACAATCAGGCAGAAGCCATCCTCAACATGCGCCTGCGAAGCTTGCGCAAGCTTGAGGAAATGGAGATCAAGGGCGAGCACAAGGAGCTGAGCGCCGAACAGAGGAACCTCAAGGCGCTGGTGAAGTCCGACGCCAAACAGTGGGAGCGGGTTTCCGAAGAGATCAAGGAAGTGCGCAACACGTTCGGCCCGAAAACAAAGCTCGGTGCGCGCCGGACGCAGTTCTCCGATGCGCCGAAGGTCGAGTATGTGCCGCTCGAGGCGATGGTCGAGAAGGAGCCGATCACGGTCGTCTGTTCAAAGAAGGGCTGGATCCGCTCGATGAAGGGGCACCTTGCCGCCGATGCCGACATCAAGTTCAAGGAGGGGGATGGACCGCGCTTCACCCTTCATGCGGAGACGACCGACAAGATTTTGCTGTTTGCCACTGACGGGCGTTTCTACACCCTCGATGCGGCAAAACTGCCTGGCGGGCGCGGCCATGGCGAACCAGTCCGGCTGATGATCGATCTCGACGAGAGTCGCGACATTGTGGAGCTTTTTGTGCACCAGCCGGGGCGGAAGCTCCTTGTCGCGTCGCATGAAGGCAATGGCTTCATCGTGCCGGAGGATGAGGTTGTCGCCATGCGCCGGGCAGGGAAGCAGATTCTCAACGTCTCTGGCACCGACGAGGCGGTCGCTTGCGCCGTCGTCCAGGGCGATCATGTGGCCGTGATCGGCGAAAACCGGAAGCTGGTTATCTTCCCGCTTAATGAAGTGAACGAGATGACGCGCGGCAAGGGCGTGCGCCTTCAGCGCTACAAGGATGGCGGGCTTGGTGACATCAAGACGTTCAGCCTGAGGCAGGGCCTGATTGCCTATGACCGCTCAGACAGGGCGCGGACCTTCGATGCGTTGAAGGAATGGCTGGGGCAAAGGGCGCAAGCAGGGCGTTTGCCTCCCAAGGGCTTCCCCGTGGGCCACAAGTTCGGCGGAGGATTCGGGGCAGTCTGATCGCGGTCAGTCGACCTTGATGGGCTCGCGCAATTCGTGCCCCCAGTATTGCATGAAGAGAATGTAGCGGCCGGGCTTCACGCGGCCGGTGTCGAGCGTCAGCATGTATTCGCCCGAGATTTGATGCTTTCCTTCGAGCTGATCGCGTATCGGCACGGCGATGCAGACTTCTTCATCGCGCTGGGACTGGATGAAATTTCGATCCTCGTCGGTGAGGAACCAGCGGAAAACCTCGCAATTATTGCCTGCTTCGAGGGTGATCGGATCGCCGGTATTGTTGGCGAGGGTAACATTGACCTTGAGCGCCAACGGTCCCGCCTCCGTCCATGCCTGTTGCTGGGCGATGCGCGCAGTCAGTTCGACCGGATCGCCAAGCTGGACGCGGCCGGTGCCGACATAGAAGGCAATGACGCCCGCCATGGCCATGAAGACGAGCGACATCCGCACAAGATTGCTGCTTGCGTTGCTGGCGGCTTCTTTTGGATCTCTCGGTGTCATCATCTTTACATTGTAGCGAACAGAGCCCGCGGTAGCCATGTCGCAATGGACGGGAATATGGCGACGATTGCAATCGCCACGAGCTGCAAGCCGACAAAGGGAACGGCGCCGCGGTAGATCTGCATGGTTGTGACGCTTTCCGGCGCAACGCCACGAAGATAGAAGAGCGCGAAGCCAAAGGGCGGCGTCAGGAACGACGTCTGCAGGTTGAGCGCCATCATGACACCGAGCCATACAGGGTCGACGCCCATCATCAGCAGGATCGGTGCCACGATCGGGACGACCACGAAGATGATCTCGATGAAGTCGAGAAAGAAGCCCAGCAGGAACATAATCGCCATGACGGTGATGATGGCTCCCGTCGTTCCGCCCGGCATCGAATTCAGGAATTCATGCACCGTATCGTCACCGCCCAGCCCACGGAAGACAAGGCTGAACAAGGCAGCGCCTATCAGGATCACGAAGACCATCGATGTTATTCGGGCCGTCGATTGCGCCACTTCGGCAACGACACCGCCGCGCCACAAACGCCAGAGCGCGGCGGCGAGGCCGATGGCGACGATTGCGCAGAGGATGTAGGCAAACCAGATGCCGATCTGATCGGAGCCGGAAATTTCGCTGCGTGCCGTGCGCAGGTCCATGAAGGATGTGAGGATCAACAGAGCGATCAGCGCGAGGGCTGCCGCGCGCACGGCGCGCTTCATGCCGCCGGTCCGTTCGCCTGCGAGCAGCGTTGCGCCGATCGCGCCGAGGGCGGCTGCCTCCGTTGGCGTCGCGATGCCGCCAAGGATCGAGCCCATCACGGCGACGATGAGCGCGACAGGCGGGATCAGGGCGCGGAGCGTGCGGCGGTAGAGTTCGGCCGTCGAGAGGCTGTCGTCATCGGGCATGGCCGGCGATGACTTCGGATCCAGCGCCGCGCGGACGATCTGATAGAGAATGTAGAGGCCGACGAGAAGGAGGCCGGGGAGGAGGGCGCCTGCGAAGAGATCACCAACCGAAAGCGTTTCCGGCGTGAATATGCCCTGCTCAAGTTGTGCACGCTGGTAGGAGTTTGCGAGCGTATCGCCGAGAAGGACAAGAACGATCGAGGGCGGAATGATTTGTCCGAGTGTGCCGGCGGCTGCGATCGAGCCGGTTGCGAGCGAAGGGTCGTAGCCGCGCCGCAGCATGGTGGGCAGCGCGAGGAGGCTCATGGTCACGACCGTCGCGCCGACAATGCCTGTGGATGCCGCCAGCAGGGCGCCGACGATGGAGACGGAATAGCCGAGGCCGCCGCGCAACCGGCCGAACAGACGGCCCATGTTTTCCAGCAGATCTTCGGCCACCTTGGAACGCTCAAGCATTGTGCCCATGAAGACGAAGAGAGGCACGGCGATGAGAACGTCATTCGTCATGTTGCCGTAGATGCGCTGGGGCAGGGCAGCCATGAAGCCGAAGTCGAAGACGCCGAAGATGATGCCGAGCGTACCGAAGGCAAGGGCAACGCCTGCCAGCGTGAAGGCCACGGGAAAGCCGGTCATCAGCACCGCGCAAACGGTGACGAACATCAGAATGTCGAGACTGGAGCGAAGGTCCATTTAGGGTTCGGCCTTCAGAGAATGGGCGAGGCTTCTTCCACGGGCTTCTCCGCCCCGGAAAGAATGCGCATCGCATGAATGATCGTGGACAGACCCTGGAGTGCGAGCAAAACAACGAAGACGAGTATGACGCTCTTCAGGAGATAGACGCCCTGAATTCCGCTCGTCTCGCGGCTTCCTTCGCGCACGGCCCATGAGGCTTCGACATAAGGCAGGGACACGGTGAAGATGAGATAACAGACGGGCCAGAGCAGGAAGAGCGTGCCCAGCAGATCCACCCAGGCTTTGGCCTGCGGCTTCATCGTCCTGTAAAAGACGTCGACGCGGACATGACCGTTGTGAAGCAGGGTATATCCGGCGACCAGCATGAAGAGCGTGCCGTGCATATAGACGATCGATTCCTGCATGAAGATCGATCCGATGCCGAAGACATAGCGTTGCAGCACGACGATGAACTGAACCAGAACCATCAGCAGCGCGAGCCACGAAACGGCGCGGCCGATGCCCTCGTTCAAGGTGTCGATCCAGCCGGCAATGCGGGCAAGTGCGGTCATTGGCCTACCAGCCCCGCGTCAGCCGCGGCGCGCCTCCACAAAGCCTTCGTCGCCAATGCGCGTCCATTCGCTGGTCGTATCGAGGAAGTCACGGAAACTCTTGTAGACCTTGGCTGTGAAGGGATCTTCCTTCGCGGCGTCCTCCAGCACTTCCTGAGAGGTCTTCTTGAGCGCAGCGACAACATCGTCCGGAAAACGGCGGACTTCGACGCCGTGTTTCTCGATGAGCGTCTTGAGCGCAGCGCCGTTATGGGCGTTGTATTCTGCGAGCGTGAAGTCGTTTTCCGCGGCGCATGCGGCGCGGACGACGGCCTGCTGCGACGGGGTCAGCGAATTCCAGACATCGAGGTTGAAGCCGGCGGCGAGGCTCGAGCCCGGTTCGTGGAAGCCCGGCCAATAGTAGTATTTGGCGAGCCTGTAGAATCCGAAAGCCATATCGTTCCAGGGGCCAACCCATTCGGCAGCGTCGATGGTGCGGTTCTGGAGCGCGGGGAAAATGTCGGGGCCTGCGAGCGTGACCGAGGCCGCGCCGAGACGGCGCATGACTTCGCCGCCAAGCCCCGGCATGCGGATCGAGAGGCCTTTCAGATCGTCCAGCGACTTGATCTCGTTGCGATACCAGCCGGGCAGCTGAACGCCGGTATTGGCGCACATGAAGGCCTTGATCTTGAAGCGGGCGGAAAGTTCGTCCCACAGTTCCTGGCCGCCGCCATGATAGATCCAGGCGTTGATTTCGGCCGCCGTCATGCCGAAGGGAACGGCGGTAAAGAAGTTGAACGCCTTGGACTTGCCCTGCCAGTAGTATTCGGCGCCGTGATAGATGTCGGCGGCGCCGGAGGAGACCGTATCGAAACATTCGAGTGGCGGGACGAGTTCATTCGCCGCGAAGACCTTGATGTCGATCTGGCCTTCGGTCATCTCACGGATGCGGGTGGCGAGCCGTTCCGCCGAAACCCCGAGCCCCGGATAGTTCTTGGGCCAGGTCGTCACCATCTTGAGCTGGCGCGGCTTGGCCTGGGCGATGGCAGGCGCGGCCATGGTTGCGGCAGCAAGGCCAGTCAGGCCGGCGCCCGCCAGAAACGAACGGCGTTTCATCGATAACTCCCCGATCTACTTCCCCGGACGGCCGGCTGGCCGCCTATCCCCAAATGAAGAGGTACAAATCGCGGCCAGTATAGGCAGGCGGGCGCGGGGCGCAACGGAGACCGGAAGGGAAGGAGGCAAGGGCTAGCGGGGAAGCCGCCGCCAGCCTTCGGGGAACAGCGCCTCCAGAGGCGCGAAGCGGGTCTTGTAGGACATCTTGCGGGAGCCATCGACCCAGTAGCCCAGATAGACATATGGCAGTCCGAGCGCCCGGGCGCGTTCGATATGGTCGAGCACCATGAAGGTGCCGAGGCTCCGCGACGTATCCTGAGGATTGTAGAAGCTGTAGACCATGGAAAGCCCGTCATCGAGCGTGTCGGTGAGGGCGGCGGCGGCAAGCGGGGCCGCAACGCCCGATTCGACCGGCGCGCGGTATTCCACGACCCGGGTGGCAACCGTCGTGTCCTCCACCATGGCGACATAATCGAGGCGGGACATGTCCGCCATGCCGCCTTCGGCATGGCGTGTGTCGAGGTAGCGCCGGAGGAGACCGTACTGCTCGTCGGTCGCCACCGGGGGCATGAGGCCGGACCGGAGATCGGCGTTGCGCGCAAGGATGCGGCGGAAGCTGCGGCCCGGATCGAATTCATCGACGATGACACGGACCGAAATGCAGGCCTGACAGTTCTCGCAGGCCGGGCGGTAGGCGATGTTCTGGCTGCGCCGGAAGCCCGCCTGGGAAAGCATGTTGTTCAGCGATACCGGCTCTTCGCCGAGAAGATGCGTAAAGACCTTCTTCTCGTAGCGGCCCGGCAGATAGGGACAGGGCTGCGGCGAGGTTATGTAGAACTGTGGAAACCTGATGCGTGACTGGTCCGTCACTGGTCTTCCTCGCGCTTCCCGTTGCCCCGTTGCCGGACGCCGCCGGCGCGCCCCCGGTCAGAGACCATAGTACCAAGGCGCGAAGAAAGAATAGGCCAGCCAGAGCAGAATGACGAGGGGGGTGCCGGTTCGCACGAAATCCCGGAATTCATAGTGACCAGGGCCCATGACCAGCAGGTTCGTCTGGTACCCCATGGGGGTCGCAAAGGAGCAGTTCGATGCGAAGATCACCGCATAGATGAAGACGAAGGGATCGACCCCGAGCTGATTGGCTGTGCTGATCGCGATCGGCGAGAACAGGACGGCTGTCGCATTGTTTGTCAGCACGTTTGTCGTGATCGCGGCGGCAAGAAAGAATGCGGAGAGAATGACAGGGACACTGTAGCCGGAAAAGAGATATACGGTTGCTTCGGCGATGGCGCGCGCTCCGCCTGTAGCGTCCAGAGCCGCCGCAACGGCAAGCATCGAGCCGACCATGAGGAAGATGCGCCTGTCTATTGCGCGTGCAGCCTGTCGCACATTGAGAACGCCGGTTGCGATGATCGCGCCTGCCGCCGTGACGGCGGCAATTTCAATCGGCAGAATGTTGAGCAAGACGGTTGCGACCATCAGGCCGAATATCGCCAACGCCCTATGGCCAAGTTTAGGGTCTGGCAACTCGGTTGCCGACCACTCGAGAAGCAGGACGTCGCGGTTATGGCGCAGATCCTGAACCTTGGTGCCCTTCCCGAGCACCAGAAGCACGTCGCCGGCTTCAAGGCGAATGTCGTTGAGGAGCGTGCGGATCATGCGGCTGCGCCGCTGGATACCCAGCACGATGCAGCCAGTCTGATGGCGGAAGGCAATCTGTTCGATCGTTTGCCCGATCATACGCGAGCCGGGCGCAACGACAGCTTCGGCGAGGATCAGTTCGCCGCCTGGCTTTGCAGGTCCGCCATTGGTTTCGACGCCCTCGGCAAATCGTTCCTCGAGCATGCCTTCAAATATGCGGGCGCCCGATCTCAATGCCTCGGTCAGCGTTTGCCGTGTTGCGGCGACAATGATGACGTCGCCGGTCATCAGCGTCACGTCCTCGAAGGGCGGCAGGATCGGGTGTTCGCCGCGCTGGATCATGCGCACGGTCATGTCGCGGAGTTGAGGGAAGAGGCCGGCTTTGGAGCTTTCGCCAAGAAGCGGGTGACCGGCAGTGATTTCAAGCTGCGCGATATACTGTTTCCCGTCTCCGGTCGTGCTTGAGCCGGCTATGTCCAATGCGGGGCCGCCGCGATCTGGCACAAGACGGGG
The DNA here is from genome assembly GCA_019635965.1 of Parvibaculum sp. GTDB lineage: Bacteria > Pseudomonadota > Alphaproteobacteria > Parvibaculales > Parvibaculaceae > Parvibaculum. The sequence continues at coordinate 26,997 of JAHBYK010000004.1, forward strand.
TACGACGAGCGTCGAATAGAGAAAGCCGATGGATGCCAGAACGAGGCCCGGTACAACAAAGTCGAAAATGCCCATCGGTGGCAGGCCTGACGTCATGACGACGCCAGCCACGAGCAGATTGGTCGAAGAACCGATCAGTGTCGTCATGCCACCCAGGATCGAGACATAGCTTAGCGTCATCATCACTTTCGGGGTGCGAGACCCGAAGCGAAGTGCGAGCGTGGCGAGCACGGGTATGAACATCACGGCAACCGGTGTGTTGTTCAAAAACGCGCTGATGCAAGCCACCAGAAGGAACGTGAAAAATATCGTCGTGCCGGGCCGCGTCGAACCGAGATCCGCGACATAGCGCGCGGCACTGTCGAGAGCGCCCGTCTGAAACATACCGTGGCCGACGACCAGCAGTGCCAATACCGCGATCAGGGCCGGGTTGGCAAAACCCGCGAGCAGCGCCGTGGAGCCAAGCAAGTTTCGGCCATCCGCCCCGGTGAGCGGGAAGACATAAAAGAAAATCAGGAGAGCGGTGAGGATGCCGAGAGCGGAAAGTTCCAGCGAAATTCGTTCGATGCTGAAAAGGATGACCGCGGCAACGATGATGCCGTAGGTAACCCACATCTGCCAGGCGTAGACGATCTCCATGCGCACATTTTTCCCGGAGACGCTTCATGCGCGAGGCATTGCAGCGTCAAGTGTCGTTCCAATTTTGCCGAAAGGGTTATGCGTCAGATGTCACTGCGAATGAAAACCGTACCGCAAAGGTAGTCATGGAGACAGCGCCTCCGCTTGTTGAAAAGAGGAACCAGCAGGACCAGCGCCGTTCCCACTACGACTGTGACATAAAAAACGAGGGTTTGCAGGAATGCCTGCAGATATCCCGGCCTGTTGCCGTTCCACGCCCGCAGTTCGATGCCTTGCCAGCGCATGCCGGGTGTCGCGGAATGGCGGCCACCCAGCGTCAACGTGAAATAGGCGGCGACCAGCAGAGGGGTAAGGGCGGCGCCGGGCCAGAGAAGGCCGAAGGTCAGGATCCCGAGAATGCCGAAGATGATCGAGGCGGCGATCAGCAATACGAGGATGACGGCGAGATCGGCGACGAAGGCGAGGCAGCGGCGAACAATGATCCCGTCGAAAGCACTGTCCGGCCAGTCCGCACCACCGGCGGCAGGTGGCCATATCTCCGCTAGCCTGTTGCTTTCTCTCATGTTTTTCGGCCTCCCCAACTGCTGAATGTCTCACATAAGGTCAGACAGGCAGGAAGGCAAGGCAAGGCCGATCAGCCGACCGTCAGGGGCTGAAGCCTGGCGGTGTGACCGGGGCTTCGCGCAGCAGAACGATGGAAAGCCGGCGGTTCGCGGCCATGTAGGGGTCTTCCGGGAACAGAGGTTCCGAGTCCGCCTTGCCGACAACCTGGTAAATCCGGTCGTTGCTCAGTCCCGCATTTTCCAGGATGCGGCGTGTCGCATTGGCGCGGTCCGATGTGAGTTCCCAATTCGAGTACCCAGCGCGCCCGGCGACCGGGTTGGCATCGGTGTGACCGGAAACGCTGACCCGGTTCGGCAGCTTGATGAGAATCTTCGCAACTTCGTCGATCAGCTTGCGCGTACGCTCATAGGGCTCCGCCAATCCCGAAGGAAACATGGAGCGGCCGTCCTGATCGACGATCTGGATGCGCAGACCTTCGGGGGTTTCGTCGATGATGACGTTGCGCGAGAGTTCCGCAAGATCGGGATTTTCGCGCATCGACTGCCGGATGCTTTCGGCGGCACTGCGGAAGTTCTGTTCGTCCCTCGCGGACTTCTCCTTCATGAGCTTGTCCATCTGGGCCGCCTTGGCCGCTTCCTCGCGTTCGACTTCCGGGCTGCGGGGCTGCGCCGGCGTCGAGATCGTCATCACGACCTGCGGCTTGGTGCCCGGCATGCGCGAGCCTTCCTGATCGAAGGCTGTGCCGCCCATGATGCCGCCTGCGCCGCTGGTCGAGCGGCTGACATTGGACGGGGCAAAATAGTCGGCCAGACCCTGCTTCTGCTCCGGCGTGGTCATGCTGATGAGCCACATGAGCAGGAAGAAGGCCATCATGGCCGTCACGAAGTCGGCGTAAGCGATCTTCCACGCGCCGCCATGATGGCCGTGAACGACTTTCTTGACCTTCTTTAGGATTATCGGCTGTTCGTTGGTGGCCATTTGTACCCGCTCCGCGGCCTAGCCTGCGGCCTGCAACGAGGCGGTTGCCTGCTCGACTTCCGTGAACGAGGGGCGGACGTCCGACATCAGCGCCTTGCGGGCGAACTCGATGGATACGGCGGGCGCATAGCCGGCCATGTGGGCCAGGAGTCCTGCCTTCATCGACAGAAAATATTTCGACTCGGCTTCATAGGTATTGCGCAGCGACTGCGCCATGGGCCCGAAGAAGCCATAGGCGACGAACACGCCGAGGAAGGTGCCGACCAGAGCGCCGCCAATCAGGTGGCCAAGGATCTCCGGCGGCTGGTCGATGGCGCCCATCGTCTTGATAACGCCGAGCACCGCAGCGACGATGCCGAGCGCAGGGGTGCCGTCAGCCAGGGCCTGGATCGATGCGACGATGCGCTCGCGTTCCTGATGATGGGTTTCAAGCTCCTCATCCATCAGTGCTTCCAGCTCGTGCGCATTCTCGGTGCCGAGGGTAATCATGCGAAGGTAATCGCACATGAACTCGACGGCATGATGGTCTGAGGTGAATTTGGGAAACTGCCCAAAGATGGCGCTTTCCGAAGGATTTTCGACATGCGCTTCGAGTGCCAGGTTGCCTTTGCTCTTGGCGAGCTTGAAGAGCGTGTACTGCAGGCCCAGCAACTCGAGAAAGGCATCCTTGTCATAGCGGGGGCCCTTGAACAGCGATCCGAAGATGCTGCCCACCGCCTTCAGCACTGCCGGGGGGTTGGCGATACAGAAGGCGCCAATGGCGGCACCCAGGATGATGACCGCCTCGAAGGGCTGCCAAAGCACTTCGATGTGACCGCCCATGGCCATGTAGCCGCCAAAGACGCTCATCAAGACCACAACAATGCCGATGATCAGCCGCATATGCCCAAGTACTTTCTTGCACGTTGCTCCACGGCTGCCCGCGATAAGCAAGACCGCCCCACCTGAAGCCTCATCATCGCGGGAGGCCCCTTAACAGCGGGTTTAACCAAATTGGCGGAAGGCAGGATTCCGTGATGATTTGCACGAATTTCGGCGGCTTTGCGTGACATGATGTTGCGCGGATGGCCGTGCCTGGCCTAAACCGGAAAAAGTTGTTAACGAGAGATTGACGGCCCGGACATCTGCACCGGGTGGCATTGGAGCGAGCAAACGATGAGTACCGTCAAGAATCCGGCAATCGAACCGGGCGTGGACTCGGCACGCAGGTTCCGCAATGCGCTTGGCTGGTTCACGACGGGCGTTGCCGTGGTGACGACCTGCGCCGGCGGTGGCAAGCCGATCGGCATTACCATCAACTCCTTTTCATCGGTGTCGCTCGATCCGCCGCTCGTCCTGTGGTGCCTCGACAAGAAGTCGGACACGCTTCCCATTTTCGAGAGAGCGACGCATTTCACCGTCAACGTGTTGCGGGAGGAGCATCGAGAGCTCTCATCACGGCTGGCGCGAAAGGGCGATCACAGCCTCGACGATGTTGACGTCGTCGAGGCCGATAGCGGCTGTCCATCATTGAAGGAGGCGCTGGCGCATTTCGAATGCGAAATCGAGGCGCGTCACGATGCGGGCGATCACATTATCATGATCGGTCGCGTGCTCAAGTTCGATCACGCCGATGATGGACGACCGTTGCTCTACCATCGTGGCGGCTATCAGATGCTGCCGCCTGTCGGGTAATCACTTTCCGGCGGTTTCCTGCGCGTCAAGCGCCTTCAGATTCTCATACATCTTCTCCATGCATTTGAACATGGTGAGGTAATCCCTGTCGGCGATTCCGTCGATGGCCGCGCCATGGATCGCGGCGTAGTGATCGCGGCCGATATGCTTGTTTGCATGCAGCAGCGGCGACACCCAGATGCATTTTGCACGGCCATCCGTCGGGTGATTGCGCCGTTCGACAAGGCCCAGCGCCTCAAGCTCGCTGACGTATATGCCTACCGAGACCTTGTGAATCGCGAGAGCGTTTGCGAGTTCCGTTTGCGTTTGCCCGTCACGTTCGAGCAGTTCGATGACGATGCGTGTCTGGTTGCGTGTCAGGCCGGTGCGGCGATCGTAGATCGTGGCGAGCATGACGCCCAGTTCGGTGATCGTCCTGACGAATTTCTCTGGCGATAGTGGATCGTCCAGTTCGGCTTCCGGTTTGGTGGCGTTCGCCTTGTTATTTTTCATCTTGCCTCACCTGTCACGCATGTCCGCGCCGCGAGACGGGCGGCGCGAAGCATGCAGTTTGAAGGTATCAACGCAACTTCAAGACGCAAACCCAAGCCGGAACCAAAATTACGCTTTTGTAACTGCCGAACTGCTTGACCTTCGCTGCAAGCGGTGATTTCGTAAATGGACTTTACTAAAAACGCTGCCGCCGGTCACCTGAAATCGGAGCCGGCGGGAAGGCCGTAGGGAGCGGCCTGGCGGAGGGAGCTTGGTGGGAGGAGTATCGGGCAATGCCTGAGGAAAATCTTGTAGTTGAAGGTGCTGCAAACGAGGCTTCGGAGGCGGCCAATGCCGGTACCGACGGCGTCGCCGGGGCGGCCGATGTGCTAGCGGCTTCGGGCGGCGGGGACGTCTGGTACTCGGTCGGGTCGCTGATCGACAAGGGCGGGCCAATCGTCGCTATCCTGCTTGTTCTGTCGGTCATTTCGCTGGCTGTAATCCTGCTCAAGGTCTTCCAGTTCTGGTCGGCCGGTCTTTCGAAGCGGAGCTTCGTTGACCCGGCGGTCGACCGGATCGAGGCGGGCGATCTCGCGGGCGCGCTCGACATTCTCAAAAAGCACAAGACACCGCTTGCCCGCGCGATGGCGGCCGGTGTCCGCGCCAAGATGCGCGGCGACCTGCGCGACGAGGATGTAGCCTCGGAAATTTCACGCGTGGGCACGATGGAGATCGGTTCGCTGCAGCGCTATTTGCGCTGGCTTGAAGTGATCGGCAATATTTCGCCGCTGCTCGGCCTGCTCGGCACCGTCATTGGCATGATCAATGCCTTCCAGAGCCTCGAGGCGGCGGGTACACAGGTCGACCCGGCGCTGCTTTCAGGTGGCATCTGGGTGGCGCTGCTCACCACCGCCGTCGGTCTCATTGTCGCGCTACCCGCTATTACCGCGCTCAATCTGCTCGAGGGCAAGATTGACCAGGTCCGCCTGTCGATGCGCGATGCGGCTTCCCGCGTCATTGCGGCGCTGCATGTGCGGCCAGCTGGCGCTCAGTCGAGAGCGGCACAGTAAGGCGCGAGGTTCGCCATGTTTGAAGAACCTGTCCGCCGAAGAGGAATGGCGAGTCTGACACCGCTTATCGACGTGGTGTTTCTGCTGCTCATCTTCTTCATGCTGACGACGTCGTTCCTGCAGACGCAGTCGCTCGCCGTGGTGACCCCCGCGCCGAGTGCGGACGAGCTGCCAACCGATGCGCGCGTCATAGAAATCTGGCTGCTGGGCGATGAAACGATCGCCATTGACGGCCAGCCGGTTGCGCGTGACGTGCTGGCTGAAAGCCTGAAACAGGCAATAGGCGAGCGCACCGACCTGACGGTTACGATTCTCGCCGAGAAGGGGTCAAAGACGCAGGCACTCATTGCGGCCATCGAGGCGGCACGACAGTCGGGTGCGAAAAGCGTCGGGACCGCAAGAGTCGAAAGGATCGCAAGATGATCGAATTCGACCAGGAGCCGCCGCGCAGGCAATTCGAGACGCTGATCCCGCTTATCAATGTCGTATTCCTGCTGCTGATCTTCTTCCTGCTCGCGGGGACGATGCAACCGGCGGACAATGTCGCGGTGACTCTGCCCAAGGGGGCGCTCAACGACAAGGAACGCGAGCTTCCGGCGACGCTGATCGTCGAGGCGGACGGCTTCGTGTGGCTGGGCGACAGGGTGATGGATGCGAAGCTTGCGGGGCATTTCGTCAAGCAGCATCTGGGTGAGGAAGGCGCGCGCCGGGTTGCCGTGAAGGCGGACCGGGATGCGCCTGCCGAAGCCGTGCTCGAACTCATGGAGGGTCTGCGCGAAGCGGGCGTCGAACAGGTCACGCTTGTTACGGAGCGCGGCTCATGAACACGATATCATCATATTCCGGCGGCGGGACGGAGCCGCGCGAACTCAATATTCGCAAGTTCATCGTCGTTTCGCTGCTACTTCATGCGTTGCTGTTTCTTTCCTTTCTCCTGACGTTCGGCGGCATTTTCGGAGGACCGGGGCCGGGCGGTGGGGAGTCCGTCACCTTCCAGCTTGCTGCGGGTTCGGCAAATGATCTTTACGCCGCGCCGCCCGAGCCGGTTGTCGAGCCGGAACCGCAACCCGAGCCGGAGCCTGTGAAACTGCCGGAGCCGAAGCCGGAAACGGTTGTGCGCAAGGAGGACAAGCCATTGCCGCCGCCGGAAGAGATTCCCGAACCGGTACAGGAGGCGGTAAAGCCCGCGGCGCCGGCCGGTGGCGGCATTCAGGATGGCATGGCGGGCGGCGCCGGCGGAGATGCGGCGGAGACGATCCTGAACAAGAAGGGGGACTCGCTGACCGCGGGACAAATTCGCTCGCAGATGTCTGGCAAGACCTTTCATCTCGAGATGGGCCGGCTCGATCTGCAGGGCGGCAACCGGCTTATCAATACGATCATTGCGCTCGATCCGGGCGGTACGACCAAGGTTGAGCTGATCCAGTATTTTTTCCAGACCTATCATCGTGCCAACTCCTCCACGCGCAGCCGAAGGGGCACCGGCCAATGGTGGATCGAGGGGAATCGCTGGTGCCACAAGTCCGAGGAGATCCAGTACAACACGACGGACTGCTACGACATGACCCTCGAGGGAAATATCGTCCGTCTCTATTACGGCCCTTGCACACAGCAGTCATCGACGCTTTGCAAGGCCGGACGCCTCGCCGCGGAGGGAGAAATCCGCTAGCCGTTTTGCACTCCGCATTGTCCGCCTGCTACATAGACGGGTGAACAATCGCGGAGAGCGGAAATGAGCAAGGTTGCATTCATCGGGCTTGGCGTTATGGGATTTCCGATGGCGGGGCATCTTGCCAGGGCCGGACATGACGTCACTGTTTTCAATCGTACCACGGCCAAGGCCGAGGCTTGGGTGAAGACACATGACGGCAACGCGGCAGCAACGCCGAGGGCGGCTGCTCATCGCGCGGAGTTTGTTTTTGCCTGTGTTGGCAATGACGACGATCTGCGTGAGGTGACGGCAGGACCCGATGGCGCATTTCATGGCATGGATCCGGGCGCGATATTTGTCGATCACACCACGGCATCGGCGGCTGTCGCGCGCGAGCTTCATGCGGCGGCGGCAGCGCGTGGCATTTCCTTCATCGACGCGCCGGTTTCGGGCGGACAGGCGGGCGCCGAGAATGGTGTTCTTACGGTAATGGCGGGGGGCGAGGCCTCGGCCTTCGACAAGGCGGCGCCGGTCATTTCCGCCTATGCAAGGATGGTGAAGCTTCTTGGCCCTTCCGGCGCCGGCCAGCTGACCAAAATGGTGAACCAGATTTGCATTGCGGGGCTCGTGGAAGGGCTTGCCGAGGGGCTTCATTTTGCCAGGAAGGCCGGTCTCGATGCGGAAGCCGTGATCGAGACGATTTCCAAGGGCGCAGCGCAGAGCTGGCAAATGGAAAACCGTTACAAGACAATGATAGAGGGCAGGTTCGACTTCGGTTTCGCTGTGGACTGGATGCGCAAGGATCTGTCGATCTGTCTCGATGAGGCGCGGCGGAACGGCGCGCAGCTTCCAGTGACGGCGCTGGTCGATCAGTTCTATTCCGAGGTGCAGGCGATGGGCGGCAATCGCTGGGATACATCAAGCCTCATCGCGCGGCTGGAGAAACCATGACGGCATTGGATTCGGATCTGCGTTTTTCATCGATCGCTGAAGTCATAGAGCGGCTCGAACCGTCATACCCGGTGTTCTGCATTTTTCCGGATGTTCTGCGCGCGCGTGCAAAGGCTTTCGTCGAGGGATTTCCCGGTACGGTTCTCTACGCGGTGAAATGCAATCCGCATCCCTATGTGCTTGAGGCGCTGGCAGAGGGCGGTATTTCGCACTTCGATACGGCGTCGATTACCGAGATTGCAACCATCGCAAGGCTGATGCCCGAGGCACGTTGCTATTTCAATCATCCGGTGAAGGGGCGCGGCGCGCTTGACGCCGCAGCGAAAGTCTATGGTCTTGAAGATTATGTCGTCGATCACGCGGACGAGCTCGACAAGCTGATCTCGATTGCCGGTACGGACATCACCGTTGAAGTTCGCATTGCGACGCCCAAGGGCAAGGCGGTCTACGATCTGTCGGCGAAGTTCGGTGCGACACCGGATGATGCGGCAGCGCTTCTGAAGGAGGCAAGGCAGCGCGGCTGCCGGACGGCGCTTGCCTTTCACGTCGGCAGCCAATGCACCGATCCCTCGGCCTTTCGTGTGGCGATCGAGCTTGCGGCAAAGGTGCGTGATAAAGCGGGCGTACCGCTCGAATATCTCGATGTGGGAGGCGGGTTCCCGGCGATCCACAAGATGAATGTTCCGCCGCTCGCCGATTATTTCGGCGCAATTGCCCGTGCGTGTGACGAATTCGGTTTCGACATTCCACTTCTTGCAGAACCAGGCCGGGCCCTGGTTGCCGATGGCTGCTCCGTGCTGACGCAGGTGCATCTCAGGAAAGGCGATGATCTCTACATCAATGACGGGATCTATGGTTGCCTTTCCGAAATCCGGGATGGAGATCTGGACCCGCCAGTCCGGGCGGTCACGCGGGCTGGTCCACTTGCTGGTCCGACTCAGCCCTTTCGTATCTTCGGCCCGACTTGCGACAGCCTGGACGTTCTCAAGCTGCCATTTCATTTGCCGGAGACGATCAGTGAAGGTGACTGGATCGAGTTCGGGCAGATGGGCGCCTATTCGATTGGAATGCAAACCGGTTTCAATGGTTTCATCACCGATACGATCGTTCGCATTGCCGGGATGCACGAAGAGTTCGTTTACTAATCACCAATGATCTGTTCACGGAGCGTTCCGGGTTTTTGCTTGATATTTATGTTAACAGTGATAACATGGAAATTATAGAGACAAATCGGGAACGGGACTCGAAGATGCGGGCAAAACTTCGTGGGCAGAAAACCGGCTATCACCATGGCGATCTCCGGCGCGGCCTTATGGACGCTGCGATGACGTTGATCGACATAAGGGGGCGCAATGCATTGACGATGCGGGAAGCTGCACGCAGGGCCGGTGTCTCCGAAGCGGCTCCCTATCGTCATTTTGCCAATCTCGACGAATTGTTGGGGGCAGTTGCCATCGAGGGCTACGACATGTTGTTGGCCGATCTCGATGCGGTTACGAGCGCGCGGGCCATTCGTGAGGCCTATCTCGCATTCGCGTCAGATTTTCCCGGCCGTTACGAACTCATGTTCGGCAAGCTGGCCGATCGCAAAAGCGCGATGCGGCGAAAGCTGCTGGCCGCACAAGTCGCCGAGATTGTGGAAAAGGCGGGCGGCCTTGCTGCCCTGCATGGCGAGGCGTCGCTCCAGCTCGCGGGGCTTGAGGTCTAGAGGGCTTTGAGGAGACGGGCGGCCTGCGGCGCAAAATAGGTGAGCACGCCGTCGGCGCCTGCGCGCTTGAAGGCCATGAGGCTTTCCAGGATCACCCTATCGCGGTCGAACCAGCCGCGCTCAATGGCACCGGCAATCATCGAATATTCGCCGGAGACCTGATAGGCGAATGTCGGCATGCCGAATTCGCTTTTCACCCGGTTCACTATGTCGAGATAGGGCAGGCCGGGCTTGACCATAACCATGTCGGCGCCCTCGGCAATATCGAGCGCCACTTCCCGCAGGGCCTCGTCGCCATTTGCCGGATCCATCTGATAGGTGCGCTTGTCGCCCTTCAACGCGCCGGAGGAACCGATGGCGTCCCGGAAGGGCCCGTAGAAGGCGGAAGCATACTTGGCAGCATAGGACATGATCTGCGTGTTCGTGTGGCCTGCCGCTTCAAGGCCTGAGCGGATCGCGCCGACACGGCCGTCCATCATGTCGGAAGGCGCGATGATGTCGCAGCCGGCGTCGACCTGGACGAGAGCCTGCTTCACCAGGGCATCGACGGTTTCGTCGTTCAGAATGATGTCGCCTTTCATCAGCCCGTCATGCCCGTGACTCGTATAGGGATCGAGTGCAACGTCGCAAAGGACGCCGACATCCGGTACGGCCTTTTTGATGGCGCGTGTGGCACGGCAGACGAGATTATCCGGGTCATGAGCGAGAGAGCCTTCGGGGTCTCGCCGCTCGGCGGGGGTGAAGGGGAAGAGGGCGATCACCGGGATTCCAAGAGAGGCGGCTTCCTCGGCCGCGCGCACGGCCTGATCGACGCTCAGGCGGTCGACGCCCGGCATGGTCGGCACGGCCTCACGCTTGTTGTCGCCCTCGACGAGGAAGATCGGCCAGAGCAGATCGTTAACCGAAAGCGTGTTTTCCGAGACAAGGCGGCGCGACCAGTCCGCCTTGCGGTTACGGCGCATGCGGGTTGCGGGGTAGTGGGGAGCTGGCTTGTTCGGTGCGGTCATGGGCAACTCATATCCCCTGGCGGAGGACTGTGCAATCCGGCCATGTCGCTTTGCCGCAGCGTCAGGCAGGCAAGCCGGCTGGGCTTCGTTGACAGGCTCAAGACCGGCCAGTATCACCGCTCGAAAGGCCGCCACGGCCCATGCGGGAGGACGTTTCCATGCACTTCGAGCTCAACGAAGAGCAGCAGGCATTTCAGGATGTGGCGCGGAATTTCGCCGCCGAAGAGCTAGCCCCCTTCGCCGCGGACTGGGACCGCGATGCCTTCTTTCCCGTCGAAAAGCTCCGCAAGGCCGCTGAACTCGGCTTCGCCGGCATCTATGTGCGCGAGGATGTGGGCGGCTCCGCGCTGACGCGGCTCGATGCGGCCATCATTTTCGAGGCGCTCTCCGAAGGGTGCACATCGACGGCGGCGTTCCTGTCGATCCACAATATGGCCTCCTGGATGATCGACCGCTTCGGCACCGAGGAGCAAAGGCAGAAATGGCTGCCGAGGCTCACGCCGATGGAGCTGATCGCGAGCTATTGCCTCACGGAACCTTCGAGCGGGTCCGATGCGGCCTCGCTCAAGACAAGGGCGGTGCGTGAAGGGGACCACTATGTGCTGAACGGCTCCAAGGCATTCATTTCAGGTGCGGGCACTTCCGACATCTATGTCTGCATGGTGCGCACCGGCGAAGCCGGCGCGAAGGGCGTGTCCTGCCTTGTCATCGAAAAGGGCACACCCGGTCTCTCTTTCGGTGCGACAGAACGGAAGATGGGCTGGAACAGCCAGCCGACCGCGCAGGTGATCTTCGAGGATTGCCGTGTACCGGTTGCCAATCGTCTCGGTGCGGAAGGCGAAGGCTTCAAGATCGCGATGATGGGGCTCGATGGCGGCCGGCTCAATATCGGCGCCTGCTCGCTCGGCACGGCGACGGCGGCGCTGAAGCGTGCAAAGGCCTATGTCGGCGAACGCGAACAATTCGGAAAGAAGCTCGCGCAATTCCAGGCGCTGCAGTTCAAGCTCGCGGATATGGCGACGGAGCTCGAGGCGGCGAGGCTGATGATCTATCAGGCTGCCACGAAGGTGGACGCAAAGGCACCGGATGCAACGATGCACGCGGCGATGGCGAAGCGGTTTGCGACCGATGCCGGCTTCAACATCATCAATGAAGCTCTTCAGATTCACGGCGGCTATGGCTATCTCAAGGACTTTCCGCTGGAGCGGCACCTGCGCGATGCGCGCGTGCACCAGATTCTCGAAGGCACCAACGAGATCATGCGCGTCATCATTGCGCGCGAATTGCTGAAGAACTGAAAGCTGAAGCAGGAATGAACGAGGAAGCGGAAGTTCTGTTCGAAAAACGCGGCGTTGCGGGCGTCATTACGCTCAACCGCCCCAAGGCGCTCAATGCACTCACTCTTGGCATGGTCCGGCTGATCCATCCCAAGCTGAAGGAGTGGGCTTCGGATGCTAGCGTTCAGTGCGTCATCATCGAAGGAGCCGGTGACAAGGCATTTTGCGCCGGCGGCGATATTCGTGCGCTTTACGACTGGGGCAAGGCGGGAGAGACAACCGCAATCGACTTCTGGCGCGAGGAGTATCTGCTAAATGCTTTCATCAAGCGTTATCCCAAGCCTTATGTCGCCTTGATGGATGGCATCAACATGGGCGGGGGCGTCGGTCTTTCCGTGCATGGTTCGCATCGCGTGGCGACGGAGCGTCTGACCTTTGCCATGCCGGAAACGGGTATCGGCCTCTTCCCGGATGTTGGCGGCACCTACTTCCTGCCGCGTGCGCCGGGCGAGACGGGCATGTATCTCGCGCTCACGGGCGCGCGGCTCAAGGCAGCGGATGCAATATTTGCGGGTATTGCCGATGTCTATGTCCCGGCATCGCGGCTTGAGACATTGAAAGACAGGCTTGCCGCTGGCATTCCGCTGCGGGAGGCGCTGGCCGAAGTCGCGGCGGAGGAGGGGGCGGCCCCGCTTGCCGCAATGCAAGAGAGCATCTCGGCCCATTTTTCCAAAGGTTCGGTTGCGGAGATCATTGCCTCGCTGCGCGGCGATGGCGGCGAGTGGGCGTTGCAGACGGCAGACACGATCGAGACCAAATCGCCGATCTCAACGCTGGTTGCATTCCGGCAGGTCCGGGAAGGTGCAAGACTCGATTTCGAGGATTGCATGCGGCTTGAATTCCGCCTCACCAACCGTTTCGCGGCCGGCCATGATTTCTATGAGGGCGTGCGCGCCGTCGTGATCGACAAGGACCAGTCGCCGAAATGGAATCCTGCGCGGCTTGCCGATGTCGACCCGGCGGAGGTCGATCGTTATTTTTCGCCGCTTGCTGGCGGTGATCTGAATTTCGGCTGAGACAAGCCTGAGGAGGGCGGAGATGGCGGCAATCGGATTTATCGGGCTCGGCAATATGGGCGGCCCCATGGCGCGCAATCTCGTCAAGGCGGGGCACACGCTCAAGGTGTTCGACCTGTCGTCATCGGCAGTCGAGGCCTTGGTTGCGGCAGGTGCCACCAAGGCGGCAACCGCAAGCGACGCGGCCCGTGACGTCGAGTTCGTGGTGACGATGCTTCCAGCAGGCGAGCATGTCCGCTCGGTCTATCTGGGCGAGAATGGGCTGATCGCGGCGGCGCGCAAGGGGACGCTCTTTATTGACAGCTCTACCATCGACATTCCGTCCGCCCGTGAGACGATCTCCGCGGCGGAAAATGCGGGCATGATGATGGTCGATGCGCCGGTGTCCGGCGGCGTCGGTGGTGCGGAGGCAGGCACGCTCACCTTCATGGTAGGCGGTTCCGGTGAGGCTTTCGCCAAAGCAAGGCCCGTTCTTGAAAAAATGGGCAAGAACATCTTTCACGCAGGTGCGGCGGGGAACGGACAGGTTGCCAAGGTCTGCAACAACATGATCCTCGGCATTTCGATGATCGCGGTGTCCGAAGCCTTCGTGCTCGGCGAGAAGCTCGGTCTTGATGCTCAGACGCTGTTCAATATCTCGTCCACGGCGTCCGGCCAGTGCTGGGCGATGACCTCTTATTGCCCCGTGCCGGGTCCGGTTCCTACTTCGCCCGCAAACCGCAATTACCAGCCCGGCTTCACGGCGGGCATGATGCTCAAGGACCTTCGGCTCGCTCAGGATGCATCCAAAACGGCCCGGTCTCCCATTCCGCTCGGGGCGCAGGCCGCTCAGCTTTACGCGCTTATGGAGGCGGCCGGTGAGGAAAATGTCGATTTTTCCGGCGTTATCAAGCTCGTCCGGGGCGAACTCTGATTTCCATTTAACTGCCTCGACTTGGACAGCAAGCCGGAGCGTTTAAGGGCTCGTTAGCAACCCATTGGGTAAAGTGCGCATTCGCGGGACAGAAAGTGCCGTGAGTGTGCGATCCGTTGCGAGCCAGAGGTCAGGATTTCAAATGGGTATGACCAACGTCAAGCGAGAGCCCGATGTCCAGGAACAGGATGATCCGGGCCGCAAACAGGCCTATCTCGAAGCGCTGACCTATGTCGAGCGTCTCCACCGGCGTCTGCTGGACGTCATCAAGGATGAGCTTGACCGTATCGATTGCACCGAGATCAACAGTGTGCAGGCGCTGCTGCTGTTCAATATCGGCGATTCCGAAATGACGGCGGGTGAGCTGCGCACGCGCGGTCACTATCTCGGCTCCAATGTTTCCTACAATCTCAAGAAGCTTGTCGAAGCCGGCTATATCCACCATCAGCGTTCACGCTCCGACCGCCGCTCCGTGCGTGTCCGTCTGACGGACAAGGGCCGCGCGATCTGTGCGGCGATCGACGAGGTTTACAAGAAGCATTGCGGCATGCTCGCAAGCGTTGGCGATATTTCGGTCGAAGAATTGCGCCAGACGAATGCGACGCTGTTCAAGCTCGAACGCTTCTGGACCGACCAGATCCGCTACCGTCTCTGATTTCGGGAGTGCCGCCAGCGAGTCCCCATTCCGCCTTGGCCGGGCACGGATCCCCAAATTCGCAAGAGCAGCACGAGAGTTGCAGAAACGTCACTGATAGGCTTCGTCTGACCTGTTCCGGGCCGGACGTCGCCGGGTTTTCATCCCGTATGTGATGGGTTTCATGGCAATCTGTCTGCTAATCGAGGCAAATTTCCTCAAATTGTCCCAAAATGGTATTTGGGGCATGAGGCAATGGCCGGCGATTTCGGGCATGGATACGGGCGGGAAACGGTGAGTACACGAATTTCCAGAGCAATGGCTGTTTCGGTGATGGTGGCTATTGCAATGTTTGCCGGCCTTACCGCCGGGTCGAACGCCCTTGCCGAGACGAGGCCCGCAACGGGATATGGACAAGACCAGACTCATTGGGTCGATCCATGGCAGGCGACCGGCGACAGTCAGGCCCAGGAAGTTGCGGTAGCTGCACGCCATACGGCCGTGCCGACCATCGGCGCGCACACCGTTACCCCCATCACGAAGGCGATCGAGAAATATCGCGAAATCACTCGCTCGGGAGGTTGGGGTTATGTCCCGTCGGGCGAACGGCTGGAACTCGGTGTGCGTGACGCGCGCGTTGGCAAGGTGCGCGAGCGGCTGATGGCGGAAGGGGGTGTTGCCGATTCACAGGGTGATCCGCATCTCTATGACGCCGAACTGGAAGAAGCCGTGAGGGCTTTCCAGCGCCGTAATGGCCTCGATCCCGATGGCATTGTCGGCAGGCGGACGATTGCGGCAATGAATGTAGCCGCAAAGACGCGCCTGCGGCAGCTCGAACTGAATCAGCAACGCATCGAAGCTTTGGCACCCAAGCTCGAGGGCCGCTATATCCTTGTGAACATCGCGGGACAGGAGGTCGAGGCGGTAAACAATGGCCGCGTCGAATTTCACGAGCGCGTGATCGTCGGCACGCAGGCACGGCAGACACCGGAAATTAGCAGCAAGGTCACCTCGATCACCTTCAATCCCTACTGGTATGTGCCGAAGTCCATAGCCATGGCGGACATGCTACCCAAGATTCGTGCGAACCCGGATTATCTGCGGCGGCAGGGTATCCGCGTCATGCAAGGCTGGGCCGACAATATTCGAGAGCTCGATCCATCGACGATCGACTGGTCGAATCCGCGGATCAATGAGGCTTATTATCTGCGGCAGGATCCGGGCCCGTGGAATTCTCTTGGCACGCTCAAGATCAATTTCCCCAACAATGATGCGATCTTTCTTCACGACACACCGACGCAAACATTGTTCGGCCGGCAGGAGCGCAATTTCAGTTCCGGGTGCGTCCGTGTCCAGAATGTCGCTGGGCTGGTCACATGGATCATGGAAGCTCAGGGGCCCGACTGGGACGCTTCGCGCGTGGCGTCAATGGTCGCGTCGGGGCAGTTCCGCAATGTGCATCTGGCCTCGACGGTGCCGATCTTTCTCGTTTATCTGACAGCCTGGGTCGACGCGGATGGTGTCGTACAATTCCGCGACGATGTGTATGCTCGCGACGGCGGTGTGAATACGACCGCTCTAAGCAACTAGGCACCCCAGGCGGGCAGATCCATGCGTCCGGCGAAGTTTCCCTATCTCGAACATGACGGGCTGCTTGCATTTGCGCATCGCGGTGGTGCAGGGGCGTGGCCCGAGAATTCGATGCCAGCCTTTCAGGGGGCCGTCGATCTGGGCTACCGGTATATCGAAACCGATGTTCATGCCACGCGGGACGGCGTGTTGCTGGCCTTTCACGACGACCATCTGGACCGTGTGACGGACAGCAGCGGCTGTATCGCCGAAATGGATTATGCCGATGTGAAGAGGGCCCGGATTGCGGGCAGAGAGCCCATCCCGTTGATGGCGGAATTGCTTTCGTCGTGGCCGGACCTTCGTATCAATATCGACCCCAAGCGCGACAACGCCGCTGCGCCTCTCATAAAACTTCTGAAGGATTCAGGTGCCGTCGAGCGGGTTTGTGTGAACTCCTTTTCAGGGCGCCGTACGGCCGGTATCCGGGAAGCCTTGGGGCCTCGTCTCTGCACCGGTATGGGGCCGCTCTCCACCGGCCGCCTGCGGTTTGCCAGCTGGGCGGGGCCGGCCGGCTTTCTGTTCGGGGGCTTCGTCGAGGGCTGCGCCCAGATTCCGCTTTCGCAATATGGCATTACGCTCGTCGATAGCAGACTGGTGGCAAAGGCGCATGAGCTGGGGCTGCAGGTGCATGTCTGGACCATAGACGATGAGGCAGAGATGCGCCGCCTCGCCGATCTCGGCGTCGATGGCATCATGACGGACGAACCGGCGCTTTTGCGAGCGGTTCTCATTGAAAAGGGCCTTTGGGCCTAGCGCATCCTCTTTCTATATCCCATGTCTATTCTGCGACAATTCGCGGCTGGCGAGGCTGTGGATGGGCGCTAAGGTATGCTAGAATCAACAAAAAGCCGGTCGAACCGGTTCGCAGGACAGGAACGATATGGACTACCAGCGGAAACTGAGCGAGGCGCTTCGGGCGGTCAAGGATGAAGGGCGCTATCGGGTGTTTGCCGATATCGTGCGCCACCGCGGCTCGTTTCCGCGTGCGACGTTCCACACGCCTGAAGGGACCAGGGATATCGTTGTCTGGTGTTCCAACGATTACCTCGGCATGGGGCAGCATCCGGCGGTTCTTGAGGCGATGCACAATGCCATCGACACGGTGGGGGCGGGCTCCGGCGGGACCCGCAACATTTCCGGCACGACGCATTATCACGTCGAGCTGGAGCGCGAGATTGCCGATCTGCACCGTAAAGAGGCGGCTCTGCTTTTCACGTCCGGCTATGCCGCGAATGACGCGACGCTTTCGACACTGGCGCGCATCCTTGGCGATTGCGTGATTATCTCCGATGAGATGAATCATGCCTCGATGATCGAGGGGATCAGGCGTGGTGGCGGGCCGAAGCGTCTGTGGAAACATAATGATCTCGCGCATCTCGAAGAATTGCTGAGTTCGATCGATCCGGCCCAGCCGAAGATTGTTGCCTTTGAGTCCGTCTATTCGATGGATGGCGACATCGCACCCATCGGCGCCATTTGCGATCTTGCGCGCAAATACGGTGCGCTGACCTATCTCGATGAAGTTCATGCGGTCGGACTGTACGGTCCGCGCGGGGGCGGTATTGCCGAACGCGATGGCGTGCTCGACAAGGTCGATATCATCGAGGGAACTCTTGCGAAGGGCTTCGGCGTTATGGGCGGCTATATCGCAGCATCCGCCGATCTCGTTGACGTTGTTCGTTCCTATGCGCCCGGCTTCATTTTCTCGACGTCGCTTTCGCCGGTACTTGTGGCAGGTGTTCTGGCGGCGGTTCGCCATCTCAAGGTGAGCTCGGTCGAGCGGGAGCAGCATCAGGAGCGCGCAGCGACTCTGCGTCAGATGATGGCGGATGCCGGGTTGCCGGTGATGTGGTGTGAAAGCCATATCGTACCGGTCATGGTCGGCGATCCGGTTGTGTGCAAGCAGGTCAGCGATGAACTGCTCAATGACTATGGCATTTATGTCCAGCCGATCAATTATCCGACCGTGCCGCGCGGTACGGAGCGGCTTCGCTTCACGCCCTGTCCGGTTCATACCGATGACATGATGCGTGATCTCGTTACGGCGCTCGATCAGGTCTGGACGCGCCGCAAGATCCGGCGTGCCGCCTGACGCTCGTCACAGGGGCAGGCAGCCGCCAGTGGATCGCGGCGGCCGCGAGGTAATATTCGAATATATTCCGGTGGGAACTAGCGTGAAGGTAACGGTCGTCGACGTTGCCACCGCAGTTGAGGTTTCCATCATCGGGCCGTCGAGTGCGGCCCAGAGCGAGCTGGAAAACCTGGCGCTCCGCAAGCTCAGATATGTGCTCGAAAAGAATGGCGAAGGAAAAAAGCCCGAACCTCCCGACCCTGATACGGGGCCTGGGACGGGTAGGGGCGGCATTATCGTCTGAAATCAGGTTTTCTTCTTGCGCGGACGTGCCGGCGAAGACGGCACTCGACCGAGGCCGATCTGCTTTGCGAGCTTTGAACGCTGGGCCGCATAGTTGGGCGCAACCATCGGATAGTCGTGCGGAAGTCCCCATCGGGCACGGTATTCCTCAGGCGTCAGGCCATATTGCGAACGAAGATACCGCTTGAGCATTTTGAGCTTCTTGCCGTCTTCGAGGCAAATGATGTAGTCGGCCGTCACCGATTTTTTTACCGGCACGGCCGGGACGAGGTCCGACTCCCGGGCGCCGGGGGCCTGCTCAAGTCCGGTCAGCGTCGCATGAACCGTTCGTATCATGCCCGGAAGGTCGTTGGCGGCCATGGGGTTGTTGCTGACATAGGCAGCAACGATTTCGGTCGCTAGACGAAGTATTTCGGTTGTACCCGTAGCAGCCGAAGTTTTGGTGTCGTTCATTTCGACTTGATGCCTGACCGAATATGGAAAGCGCGCTTCGCGGCGCTTCCAATTACAAATTTCCAGCGCGGTATAGCGCCTTTAATTATGAATATCAAGATTATCGTCCAGATGGTTGCATGTTTAAACCATTCGGAACCAAGGTGAATCAATTAAATCCAAGTTGAGCGCAAAGATGAACAGCTGGCCCCGCCAAGTAAATTCTCCGTTTCGTGCCGCTGTTACATTGAATTCACCTAGAATAGTTTAGGTGGCGCGGCTGGGCTGGGCCGGACGAACATCAAGCAGGCCCGCCAGGTTTCCCGGCCGCGGCGTTAATAAACTTGCCGCGACGCTTTGTGGCGAATTGGCGGTGACTGACGAGATGTGGTATCAAGCCGCCTTCGAAGGGGATATGGCACGGCTTGGCGCGCGTGATGCCGCGACGGGTTCTTTGCCGCCCCAGTAAGTCCGAACAGCAATGAAAAGGTAGGTTTATGTCGCTAAGCGATGCCGCCGCCCGGCAGGGTAGTTTCGACGGCTTTTTCACGGACGGCCTTGCCAAAAGCGATCCGGACATTCTGGCTGCGATCGAAAAGGAACTCGGGCGCCAGCAGAATGAAATCGAGCTGATCGCTTCCGAAAATATCGTGTCCCGCGCCGTTCTCGAGGCGCAGGGTTCGATCATGACCAACAAATATGCCGAGGGCTATCCGGGCAAACGCTACTACGGCGGCTGCGAATTCGTCGATATTGCGGAAAATCTTGCCATTGAGCGGGCAAAGAAGCTCTTTGGCTGTTCGTTCGCCAATGTGCAGCCAAATTCCGGCTCGCAGGCCAACCAGGGCGTTATGATGGCGCTGCTGAAGCCGGGCGATACAATCATGGGCATGAGCCTCGCAGCCGGTGGCCATCTCACGCATGGTGCAGCGCCTAACCAGTCGGGTAAATGGTTCAATGCGGTGCAGTATGGAGTGCGCCAGCAGGACCATCTCATCGACATGGATGAAGTGGCAAGCCTCGCCAAAGAGCACAAGCCGAAGATGATCATCGCAGGCGGCTCCGCCTATCCGCGCGTGATCGACTTCAAGGCGTTTCGAGAAATCGCAGATAGCGTCGGCGCGCTCCTGATGGTGGACATGGCGCATTTTGCCGGCCTTGTCGCGGGCGGTGCACATCCGAGCCCGCTTCCCTATGCCGATGTCGTGACGACGACCACGCACAAGACTTTGCGCGGTCCGCGCGGCGGCATGATCCTTTCGAATAACGAGGACATCGGCAAGAAGATCAATTCGGCGATCTTTCCGGGGATTCAGGGCGGACCGCTGATGCATGTCATAGCAGCCAAGGCTGTTGCCTTTGGCGAGGCGTTGCGCCCCGAGTTCAAGGCATATGCACAATCCGTCGTGGACAATGCGCGTACGCTTGCATCGACGCTCGTCGATGGCGGCGCAGCGATCGTGTCGGGCGGGACCGATACGCATCTGATGCTGGTCGATCTGCGGCCAAAGAAGCTGACGGGCAAGGTCGCGGAAGCGGCGCTTGAGCGCGCGCATATCACCTGCAACAAGAACGGTATTCCGTTCGATCCGGAAAAACCGACGATCACCTCGGGAGTGCGTCTCGGTACGCCAGCCGGGACGACGCGGGGATTCGGCAAGGCGGAATTTGCAACGGTCGGCAAACTCATCACGGAGGTGCTCGATGGGCTTGCCAGGAACGGCGAAGAAAACAATACCGACGTGGAAGCGGGGGTGCGCGAACGGGTGATCGGACTCTGCCGCCGCTTTCCGATCTATGGCGGTCCGAAATAAGCGACGGGCCTTTGAGGGGCTGAAATTCGAGGGGGCTGACGGCGCATGCGTTGTCCATATTGCGGTAACGAAGACACGCAGGTGAAGGACTCGCGTCCCACCGAAGACAATACGGCAATCCGCAGGCGGCGCTTCTGCACGGCTTGCGGCGGCCGGTTCACCACCTTTGAGCGGGTGCAGCTCCGCGAGCTGACGATCATCAAATCGAGCGGGCGCCGGGTACCATTCGACCGGGATAAACTCATGCGTTCCGTGCAAGTAGCCATGCGCAAACGCCCGGTTGAGCAGGAACGCATTGAGCGTATGGTGAGCGGCATTGTAAGGCGGCTTGAGAGCATGGGAGAGAGCGAAATCCCGTCCTCGGTGATCGGCAAGCTGGTCATGGAGGGCCTGAGTTCTCTCGACGCCGTTGCCTATGTCAGGTTTGCGTCGGTTTACCGGAACTTCCGCGAGGCCAAGGATTTCGAGGATATTCTTGGCGAGCTCAGTGGACCGGTAGGCTCGATCCGCGACGAAGACGACGACCGATAGGCCTCTCCTCAGCCCTGTCTTGTTCCAGGTGCGGGGCCTGATGACAGGAATGAAGCGCGGCCATGACAGTCCGGCCCTACGACACACGGTTCATGAAGATGGCGCTTGCGTTGGCCGAGCGTGGCTTGGGCCAGGTTGCGCCCAATCCGGCGGTCGGATGTGTGATCGTACAAGAGGGCCCCGACGGGCCGAGGGTGGTCGGCCGCGGTTTTACGCAGGCAGGCGGCCGGCCTCATGCCGAGACTGAGGCGCTGAAGCGCGCAGGCGATCTGGCGCGCGGCGCTACCGCCTATGTGAGCCTTGAGCCCTGTTCACATCACGGTAAGACCGGACCTTGTGCCGATGCCCTCATGGAAGCCGGGGTTGCGCGTGTTGTCGGAGCGATCGCCGATCCGAACCCGGAGGTGGCGGGGCGAGGATTTGCGCGGCTGCAGGCGGCAGGTATCGATGTCACCGAGAATGTCTGCGCGGCGGACGCGCAGTTTCTGAATCAGGGGTTCTTTCTGACCATGTCGGAGCGCCGGCCGCTGGTCACTCTCAAGATCGCCAGTTCGCTCGATGGGCGGACGGCGACCCATGAAGGTCAAAGCAAGTGGATCACGGGGGAGGCTTCCCGTGCGCGTGGACACCTGCTGCGTGCCACGCATGACGCGATTATGGTCGGCAGCGCTACCGCCATCGTCGATGACCCGGAGCTGACCTGCCGCTTGCCGGGACTTGGCGAGCGGTCCCCCATACGCATTGTCGCCGATGGACGGTTGCGATTGCCGCTGACGTCCAAGCTCGTGCGCGAAGCGCACAAGGCGCCCCTTTGGATACTCACCTTGCCGAATGGCGATAGCGCAAGACGCAGCGCATTCGAGGAATGCGGTGCCGTTCTGATCGATGTCGAGCCGGGTGACGGTGGCCTGATGGATATGCGCGCCGCACTGGGGCAGATATCAGCGCGTGGCGTTACGCGCGTGCTTGTCGAGGGTGGTGCGCGCCTTGCCGCATCGCTGATGCGCGACCGGCTGGTCGATCGTATCGAGTGGTTCCAGGCGGCGAAGCTGATCGGTGGTGACGGCTATCCGGCGATCGCGGGTCTCGGCATCAAGCATGTCGATGGTGCGCCGTCATTCGTGCTGCGCGAGGTATTGCGCGCCGGGCCGGATACGGTATCGAGTTATGTGAGGAGTGCCTGACCTTGTTCACCGGAATTATAACCGACGTCGGGCGCGTCCGTGCCATCGAACGGCGTGGCGATACGCGCTTCACGATAGCGACGGTCTATGATCCTGATGGAATCGACATCGGTGCTTCGATTGCATGCGCCGGGTGCTGCCTGACCGTCGTCGAAAAGGGGAGGGATACCGAGGGCAACTGGTTCGCGGTCGATGTCTCGCAGGAGTCGCTCGATTGCACCACGCTTGGCACATGGACCGAAGGAACGAGAATTAACCTAGAGCGCGCGCTCAAGGCCGGAGACGAGCTTGGCGGTCATGTGGTCAGCGGCCATGTCGACGGTGTTGCCCGCATCGTGGATATACGCCCTGAGGGGGATTCTCGTCGTTTTACGTTTGAAGCGCCGGAGCATCTCGGCCGATTTATCGCCCCAAAGGGGTCTGTCACGCTCAATGGGACTTCACTGACGGTAAACGAAGTCGAAGACCCGAAACCTGGCGGGAATGCCAAGGGAACGCGTTTCGGGGTGAACATCATTCCGCATACCCAGGCCGTCACCACCTGGGGAATGGCGAAAGCCGGCGATCCAATTAATCTTGAAATCGACATGCTGGCCCGGTATGTGGCACGGCTGGTTCAGAAGGATTGAGACCCGTGTACAAGGAATACCTGTCCCCGATCGAGGAAGTCATCGAGGATGCCCGCAACGGCAAGATGTTCATTCTCGTCGATGCGGAAGACCGCGAGAATGAAGGCGACCTCGTCATACCGGCTCAGATGTGTACGCCGGAAGCGGTCAACTTCATGGCGAAGTACGGCCGTGGTCTCGTTTGCCTGACGCTGACCGGCGACCGGGCGAAGCAGCTCAATCTGCAGTTCATGTCGATGAACAATCAGTCGCGGAACCAGACCGCCTTTACCGTGTCGATAGAGGCGCGCGAAGGCATCTCGACAGGTATCTCGGCGCATGACCGGGCGCACACCGTTTCCGTTGCCATCGATCCGACAAAGGGTGCCAACGACATCGTCTCGCCCGGCCATGTGTTTCCGCTCGTCGCGCGCGATGGCGGTGTGCTGGTCCGCGCAGGTCATACCGAAGCCGCCGTCGATATCGCGCGTCTCGCCGGGCTTTATCCCGCAGGCGTCATTTGCGAAATCATGAACGATGACGGCACGATGGCACGCCTGCCGGACCTCGTGCCGTTTGCACAGCTTCATGGCCTCAAGATCGCTACCATCGCCGATCTCATCGCCTATCGCCGCCGCTATGACAACTTCATCCACCGCGCCATCGAAACGGAACTCGAAAGCGAGTTTGGCGGCGAATTCAAGATGATGGTCTATCTGAATACCGTCGAATATGCAGAGCATATCGCTCTGGTGAAGGGCGACATTTCAGGCCCGGAGCCGGTGCTTGTTCGCGTTCACGCGATCAATGTCTTTGATGATCTGCTGGGTGCGACGGGACCCCGCTCTCACATTCTTGAAGAATCCATGCGCTTGATTGCGGAAGAAGGGCGCGGCGTGATCGTGCTGATCCGCGATACCACGGCGACAGTCGTATCCGACATGCTGCTGCGGAAAGGCGAGGGCGGAGAGCAGGGAATGCCCCGGCGTCTTCGTGAATATGGCGTTGGTGCGCAGATTTTGCTCGATCTCGGTATCCATGACATGGTGTTGCTGTCCGATACGGATCGCAGCATCGTTGGTCTCGAAGGTTATGGGCTGCGGGTTGTGGGTCAGAGGCCTCTGACGAAAGCTGGAAAGTCCAGCGCGCGCTCCAAGGAAGCAGCACGATGACGACGCAGGCTCACATTCTGATCGTAGAGGCGAGGTTCTATGAAGATCTCGCCGACGAGTTGGCGCGTGGCGCCATCGCAGCACTCGAAGCGCGCGGCGCGACGTGGCAGCGGGTCGCGGTTCCTGGCGTTCTGGAAATTCCGGCGGCTGTCAAATTCACGCTCGATGCTATGGCCAAGGGTGGCCTAACCCGCGCGGTTGATGGTTTCGTGACTCTTGGCTGCGTCATTCGCGGCGAGACAACGCATTATGACATTGTGTCGAACGAGTCCGCACGGGCGCTGATGAATCTTTCGGTAGAACGCTCCCTAGCGCTTGGGAACGGAATTCAGACCGTCGAGAACGAAGCGCAGGCTTGGGCGCGCGCCAAGGTCGATCAGAAAAACAAGGGGGGCGCTGCGGCCAATGCCTGCCTCGACATGATCGAATTGAAGCGTCAGTTTGGCTCTTCGTGAAGTGGAGTTGATCAGGAAGCGAATGTCGAATGCCCCGATAGAATCCGCACAGGAACGTGGTCTTGATCCCAAGGCGCGCGGTGCCGCGCGTCTGGCGGCTGTGCAGGCGCTTTATCAGATGGACGTTGCCGCGACGCCACTGGACGATGTGATTGAGGAATTCATCGAGCACCGGCTCGGTCAAGACATCGAGGGAAATGACATCGTCGAAGCCGATGCCGCCCATTTCGAGGATATCGTGCGCGGCGTGGTGCGGGAGCAGCGCGAGCTTGACCGGCAGGTCAATGGGGCGCTCGCCTCTGGCTGGTCGTTGACCCGGATCGATTCCACTCTGCGAGCGATCTTGCGCTGCGGCACCTATGAGCTTCGCCGCTGCAAGGATATTCCGGTGAAGGTGGTCATCAACGAATATGTCGATGTCGCACATGCGTTTTTCGAGGGTGATGAGCCGGGCGTCGTGAACGCAGTGCTGGACAGGCTTGGGCGCGAAGTCCGCAAGGGAGCGGGTGATGACGCCGCCGGCCGAAGCTGAGAATAGCGGCGGCAGGCCGGACGAATTCGAGATTATCGACAAGATTTTTGCGCCGCTTGCGGCTAATGCGCCGGGCGCCTACGGGCTCAAGGACGATGCGGCGCTTTTCAAGCCATCACCCGGTTGCGAGACAGTGCTGACGGTCGATGCCATTGTCTCCGGCGTCCATTTCTTGCCCTCAGACCCCCCTGAAAGCGTTGCGAAAAAGCTCCTGAGGGTGAACCTCTCGGACCTTGCCGCCAAGGGGGCGGTAGCGCGCGGCTATCTGCTGGTTACGGCATGGCCTCACGATATCGAAATGGCATGGATACGCCGTTTCGCGGATGGCCTTGCGGCGGACCAGGCTGAGTTCGGTCTTTCGCTCTGGGGCGGCGATACGGTTAGGACGCCTGGCCCGCTTACGCTGTCGATCACCGCGATTGGCGAAGTGGCGGAGGGCGAGGCTATCCGCCGGGGCGGCGCAAAGCGGGGTGACGACATCTATGTCACTGGTACGCTGGGCGACTCAGCCCTCGGCCTCAAATTGTTGCAGGGCGAGCTCGAGGGCATTTCCGGCGAATATGCTGGCTTCCTAGCCTCCCGTTACCGGGAACCCACGCCCCGGCTCGCCTTCGGTCAGCGATTGCCCGGCATCGCTCATGCTGCCCTTGACGTATCCGACGGGCTGATGGCCGATCTCGGCCACCTATGTTCTGCTTCCGGCGCTGGTGCCCGGATCGAGCTGGAACGGTTGCCACTCTCCGAGGCCGGCCGGGCGGCACTCGCACTCCGGCCAGATTTGTTGGAACTGCCTGCCAGCGGTGGCGATGACTACGAAATTCTCTTCGCTGCCGCGCCTAGCAGAGCCGGACAGGTCGAGGCGGTCGCAGCGGAAACCGGCATTCAGGTGACCCGAATCGGCACCATCCTGCGGGCCGGGGAAGGTGTCTTCGCAGTCGATCGCGGTGGTAGCCCGGTTCCCCTCAAGCGGTTGGGATACCGTCACTTTTAGGTCCTCCCGGTTGCTTTCCCGGCTTGTATTTGGCATCTTTCGGCGCGATTTCTGCAGTCGGCAGGGGGAGGACTTCCAGCGTTTTGTGCTGGAAGGTGAGTGGCTATTCCCGCCGTTCAATCCGTCAAGGAAACCAAGGACAAAACAATGAGCACTGCTTTGTGGGCTATTATTGGCTGCGGCGTGCTTGCACTCATCTACGGCGTCTGGGCGATCCGCTCGGTGCTGGCGATGGATGCGGGCAATGCGCGCATGCAGGAGATCGCTGCCGCGATCCAGGAGGGGGCGAGCGCCTATCTCGCGCGCCAGTACACGACCATCGCTATCGTGGGCGCGGTTATTTTTGCTGTCGTCTGGTACCTGCTTACGCTGAAGGTCGCCATTGGCTTCCTCGTCGGCGCGGCGCTTTCGGGTGCGGCCGGCTATATCGGCATGCTGGTTTCGGTGCGCGCCAATGTGCGCACCACGCAGGCCTCGAGCACGAGCCTCGCCGCGGGTCTCGGCGTTGCCTTCAAGTCGGGCGCTGTGACGGGTATGCTCGTGGCGGGTCTCGCGCTTCTCGCGGTCGCTGTTTACTACGCAGTGCTGACGACCCAGCTCGGCCTCGAGCCCGGTTCGCGTGCTGTGATCGACGCACTTGTCGCGCTCGGCTTCGGTGCTTCGCTCATTTCGATCTTTGCCCGTCTCGGCGGCGGCATCTTCACCAAGGGCGCAGACGTAGGCGGTGACCTTGTCGGCAAGGTGGAAGCCGGCATCCCGGAAGACGATCCCCGCAATCCGGCGACCATCGCGGATAATGTGGGCGACAATGTCGGCGACTGCGCAGGCATGGCGGCCGACCTTTTCGAGACCTACGCGGTGACGGTCGTCGCCACGATGGTTCTCGCTTCGATCTTCTTTGCGGGCGGTGCGATCGAAAACATGATGCTCTATCCGCTGGCTATCGGCGGCGCCTGCATCGTGACTTCGATCATCGGTACGTTCTTCGTGCGTCTCGGCAAGAGCAACAATATCATGGGGGCGCTCTACAAGGGTTTCATCGCTTCGGCGGTGCTTTCACTCGTGGCGCTCTATTTCGTGACCGATTACGTCGTCGGTCTCGGAAACTCCTACTCGGTTGGTGCTCTGAGTTTCACCGGTATGGATCTCTACATCTGCGGCGTAGCGGGTCTCGTCGTGACGGGCCTTATCATCTGGATTACCGAGTATTACACCGGCGTGAACTTCCGTCCCGTGAAGTCGGTTGCCGCAGCTTCCGTTACGGGCCATGGCACGAACGTCATTCAGGGCCTTGCCGTCTCGATGGAAGCAACGGCGTTGCCGGCGCTCGTCATCGTGGTCGGTATTCTCGTGACCTATGGTCTGGCTGGCCTCTTCGGCATAGCCATAGCGGTGACGACGATGCTTGCGCTGGCAGGCATGGTGGTCGCACTCGACGCCTTCGGTCCGGTGACGGACAATGCCGGTGGCATTGCCGAAATGGCTGACCTGCCGGCGGATGTCCGCAAGACAACGGACGCACTGGACGCCGTGGGCAACACGACGAAAGCCGTTACCAAGGGGTATGCGATTGGTTCGGCGGGCCTTGGTGCGCTCGTGCTCTTTGCGGCCTATACCGAAGACCTGAAGTTCTTCGCGGCCAATGCCGATAGCTATGGCTATTTTGCAGGCGTCAGCCCGGACTTCTCGCTTTCCAACCCCTATGTGGTGATTGGCCTCTTCATCGGCGGCCTGCTGCCATATCTCTTCGGCTCCATGGGCATGATGGCCGTGGGCCGCGCGGGCGGTGCGGTTGTCGAGGAAGTGCGGCGTCAGTTCAAGGCCGATCCGGGCATCATGGCGGGCACATCCAAGCCCGACTATGCGCGCGCGGTCGACATGCTGACCAAGGCGGCGATCAAGGAAATGATCATTCCTTCGCTGCTGCCGGTCCTTTCGCCCGTGGTCCTCTATTTCGTCGTGCTCGCCATCGCTGACAAGTCGGCAGCCTTCTCGGCGGTTGGCGCCATGCTGCTCGGCGTCATTGTGACGGGTCTCTTCGTCGCCATCTCCATGACGTCTGGTGGCGGCGCTTGGGACAATGCGAAGAAGTACATCGAAGACGGCAATTTCGGCGGCAAGGGCTCGGAAGCCCACAAGGCAGCCGTGACGGGCGACACAGTCGGCGATCCTTACAAGGACACGGCCGGCCCGGCCGTGAACCCGATGATCAAGATCACGAACATCGTGGCGCTGCTTCTCCTCGCCGTGCTTGCGCACTGAAGGCGGCGACTCCCGCAAAAGAGGCCCCGCGGAGCGATCCGCGGGGCTTTTTGCATTCTACGCTGCGGCATTGATTGACGTGGTCGCCGTTCAAATGAACACTGGTTTCTAGGATTGGCAGGAGAGGCATGCGTGGTGGGGGAGATTTCAGCCTTTTATGAAGTGGCGGCCTTGCTCCTCCTGGCATCGGTCATCGGCGCGCTGGGGTTGAAGCTCAAGCAGCCCGTCATCGTCAGCTTCATTCTCGTCGGTATGCTCGCGGGGCCTGCGGGCTTCGATATCGTGCGTTCCACGGAAAATCTCGAGCTTTTGTCCGAGCTCGGTGTGACGCTTCTCCTGTTTCTCGTTGGGCTGAAGCTCGATCTCAATCTTGTCCGCACACTTGGCGCGGTGGCTCTCAATACCGGCATCGGCCAGATCCTTTTCACCTCCGTCATTGGCTTTCTGATCTGCCTGGGGCTTGGCATGCCGCCGCTTGCCTCGGTCTATGTCGCCGTGGCGATTACATTCTCCAGCACGATCATCATCGTGAAGCTCCTGTCGGACAAGCGGGAGCTCGACGCGCTTCATGGGCGGATCGCGCTCGGCTTCCTGATCGTTCAGGACCTAGCCGTCGTTATCGCCATGGCGGTGATGTCGGCCATCACGGCAGGTGCCGGGGCGGGCGACGGGCTTGGGGGCGCGCTTGTCGGCCTCGCCGCGGGTGCGGTTCCCTTTCTTCTGCTCTGGTTCTTCGTTTCGAAGATAGCGACGCGGGTTCTTGATGGAATCGCCAAGGCACCGGAGCTTCTCATTGTCTTCGCGCTGGGCCTCGCTGCGGCTTTCGCCGCCCTCGGCGACTATCTGGGATTCAGCAAGGAGTTGGGAGGCCTTGTCGCGGGTGTCGCACTGGCCTCGACGCCATTCCGGGAATCCATCGCATCGCGCCTTGCCAGCCTGCGCGATTTTCTGCTGGTGTTCTTCTTTATTTCACTAGGTGCTCACCTTGATCTGCGCGTCGTCGGCGAAGCCGTCGGAGAGGCGCTCGTCCTTTCGCTGTTCGTTCTGATCGGCAATCCGCTGATCGTTATGGTGATCATGGGCGCAATGGGTTACCGCAAGCGCACGGGCTTTCTGGCGGGACTTACCGTGGCTCAGATCAGCGAGTTTTCGCTGATTTTCGTGGCGATGGGCGTTGCGCTTGGTCATGTCAGTGTGGAGGCGGCAGGACTCGTGACACTTGTCGGCATCATCACGATCGCACTGTCGACCTATATGATTCTCTACTCGCAACCGCTCTATGCATTTCTCGAAAGGTATCTGGGGATATTCGAGAGGCGAATTCCCCATCGGGAAGGCGAGATATCGGAAGGCGTCCAAGACGAAAAATATGACGTATTGCTATTTGGCCTTGGCCGCTATGGGCGTGCGCTTCATGCGAAATTTTCCGAGTACGGGCTGCGTGTGCTCGGCGTTGACTTCGATCCCGATGTCATCCGTCAGTGGCGCCGGGGCGGCGGAGATGCGATCTATGGCGATCTGCAGGACCCCGATATGTGCGAGACGCTACCGATGGAGGGTGTGCGTCTCGCGATCATCGCGGTGCCCCCTCACGAAATTGGCGTCACGCATGACGATCCTCGCGGTTCATTGATTGTTGCGCTCAGGAAGGGGAATTTTACAGGGCAAATTGCCGTTATCGCGCGAAGCGAGACGGATCTGGCGCTTCTGCGGACAAAGGGGGCGGACATTGTCTTGAGTCCATTCGCCGATGCGGCCGAGCGCGCCATGGAACGCATTTTCGGCATCGGACTTGAGACCAACCGTCCGCCGTCGCAGAAGCCGTCTGTTGAGCCAGAGGGGAGGGCGATATGAGCGTCGCTGCAACAGTTGACCGGACCGGTCTGGATCGCATCCTTGTGGCAACTGATTTGTCGGGCCGATCCGGCAAGGCAGTGGCGCGTGGCTTGAATCTCGCTTCGAAATACAGTGCGCACATCAAGATCGTGCATGTCGTCGATGACGATCAGCCTGAGGTTCTCGTCGAGCTCGAGGCTTCGCGGTCATCTGAACTATTGACCGAGTTCGTGAGGCCTCTGGCACAGCAGTATGGTGTTGAGCCGGAGATTGAGGTCATCAAGGGGATGGCCTCGGAAGCGATCCGGATGGCGGCCGATGCAATGAATGCGGACCTTTTGGTGCTTGGTGAGCACCGCAGATTGAAGGGGCGCGATGTGTTCACTGGCACGACAGTCGAGCGCGTCATTCGGATGTGCGGACGGCCGGTTTTGGTGGCGAGACTCGAAAGCGACCAGACCTATCGATCCGTCGTGGCGGCCATCGATTTTTCATATCCATCGGTCGAAGCGCTAAGGTTTGTATCGCGCGCCTCGTTTCTGGGTTGTTCGGAACTGGTTCTTCTCCATGCATATCTGCCATTGGCGGAGGGATTCATGCGATATGCGAATGTTGGAGAAGATCGAATCGAAGATTACGCGCGCTCGCTTGCTGATGAAGCGCGGACCGCGCTCGAAAGTCTGGTGAAGACTGTACCGGCGGCCGGGCTTTCACCGGAATTGGTGGTTCAGGAGGGAGCACCGCAGGAAGTGATCGGTGAGTTCATCGCCACGAGACTGCCTCAGCTCGTTGTCCTTGGCACAACCGGCAACTCACTCCTTAAAAATATATTCATAGGCAGCGTCGCAAACGCCGTCCTGCGCGACGCGGCGTGCGACGTGCTTGCCTATGCGGGCCGGCGTGACGGCGAGTAAATCCGTTCCTTTCGGAAGTCCGCCAACGCCGGCGCTAACGATTAGCGTCGCGTTCTCGGATCGCCTGTGCCGACCGACGGAATGCTTGAGCCGGGGTTGTTGAAGCGGCCAAGATTTCCGAAGAGCTGGCCGAGGATCGTCAGTTCCTTGCCGCGCGTCGGTGTGGTGCGGTCCACAAAATTCACGATCTGGCCATCTTCGAGGCCGTAATAGGCGACTTCCTGAACGGCTTCGGTCTTGTCGAAATAGACGGCCGCAACGGTGCGTTCGATTTCCTTAGGCGGATAGAACATCAAGGTTTCGAACCTGCTGGAAATATAATACCAGGCTTCTCCATCGACCGTGGATACGGTCGATGGCGACCCCATGACGGTCCGGACCTGCTCTTTGGAGGCCCCGGGCTGAAGCTTTGCGAGGTCCGCAGGATCGAAAATATATCCGCGATCCTCGATCACCGGCTGGACAAGAGGCGCGCAGCCTGTCACAGCGAGGGCGGCCGAAAGACCGGCTGCGGCCAGCAAGGCTCTGGCGGGGCGGTGCAGGCGGAACGTCGTCATGGCGCGGGTCTCCTCGGGCCGAAAAAAGTTCAATCGTTGACCTACCCTTGTCGCCCGGTAAATTCAATCGGCATGTGCGGCAGGAGCTTCAAGCTACACCCTTGGCCGGAATGAAACCATGATATGGAAAAGAATTTTCGGCCGACCGGCCCAGGATGATGCGCCGATGGCGCTCTATAGCGCGGCCGTGCGGCAGGCGCGGTCTCCCGCCTTTTACCTTGCGGGGGGAGTGCCGGACACGGTTGAAGGCCGATTCGAAATGGTGGCGGTTCATGCCTATCTCGTCCTCCGGCGGCTCCGGGAAGGCGGCCCGGAAGGAAAGGAAGCCGGCCAGAAGGTCTTTGACCTTCTGTTTGACGACATGGACCAGACACTCCGGGAAATGGGCGTCGGCGATCTTTCTGTCGGCAAGAAGATCAAGGCGCTTGCGTCTTCCTTCTATGGCCGCATGCAGGCCTATGATGCCGGTTTCAATGAAGAGGACGACGGAACGCTCGTGGCTTCCGTTTTGCGCAATGTATATGGGAGCGAGGAGCAATCGGCTCATCATGCGGCTTCGCTTGCCAGCTATATGCGCCTTACAGACAGGCTGCTGCATGAACAGGACGTGGCGGAAATCATTTCCGGGCGGATTTTCTTCGCGCCGCCTTTCGAGAGTTCGGTCGCTACTGAATTGAACGAGGCGCGGTGAGATGAGCGGCACTGAGGCACCGGAATTCAGTCTTCGTGTTTTGGCGAGCGAAGTGCCGCCCGCCGGCAAGGAATTGCGCTTCATTGCGGATGATGAAACGCGCCGAAGGCTCGCCGAGCGATTGGGTATTGTTGAGCTGAAGCGACTGACCGGTGTCGCCAGTTTGCGGCCCTACGGGAAGGAGGGGCTGACGCTGGATTGCAGGTTCGAGGCGGATCTGGTGCAAAGCTGTGTGGTGACCCTCGAGCCCGTGGACGAGCATGTCGAAGAGGAATTCCGTCAGCGTTATCTACCGGCGCATCTGCTGGACCTGCCGTCTGCAAAGGCGCCGGAAAGCCAACGTGAAATAGCTGTCGACATCGAAGCAGACGACGCGCCTGAAGCAATGGTTGCGGGCGGGGTTGATGTGGGTGAGGCGGTGGCTGAGCGGCTGGCGCTTGCTATCGACCCTTATCCCCGGAAGCCCGGTGCGAGCTTCGATACCCCCGCGGAAGCACTGGATGACGCTTCGGAAACCCGGCCCAACCCCTTTGCCGCGCTCGAAAAACTCAAGAAGAATTATTGAGTTGGCGTGATTCGGGGGTAATCGCGGCTATTGTTTGCTCCCATCAACGCTGTATCTTCGGGGCGCGAACGGGATGTCCGTTGCGCCGGCGCCGGTTAATGCTTAGGGGGTCAACGGGTGACGAGAGTGCTGACAATTGCGCTGGATGGAATGGGGGGCGACCATGGACCGGAGACGGTCATGGGTGGCGCCGAAATCGCGCTTGTCCGGCATCCGAACATTCGCTTCGTCATCTTCGGCAATGAAGCTGCCCTACACCCTTATCTCGAGAAGTATCCGAGAGTCGCCTCAGCATCCGAGGTGGTTCACACTGATGTCGCCGTGTCGATGGACGACAAGCCGAGCCAAGCGCTCCGCCGTGGCCGTAAGGTCAGCAGCATGTGGCGGGCGATCGACGCGGTGAAGGAAGGCAAGGCGCAGGCAGCCGTATCTGCCGGCAATACCGGCGCTCTGATGGCGATGGCGAAAGTCATTCTGCGGACGATCCCGAATGTCGAGCGCCCGGCGCTTGCCGCGATCTGGCCTACTGCGCGCGGCGAAAGTGTGGCGCTGGACCTTGGCGCGACGGTGGGCGCGGATGCGGGCCAGCTCGTCCAATTCGCCATCATGGGTGAAGCCTTTGCCCGAGTGATCTTCAATCTCGACCGGCCGACTGTCGGCCTGCTCAATATCGGCGAAGAGGAAGTGAAAGGCACCGAAGAGGTAAAGGCAGCGGCGCAGATGCTCCGTGATAATGGCCTTTCGATGCGCTTCCACGGTTTCGTCGAAGGCGACGACATCGCCAAGGGAACGGTCGATGTCGTGGTGACGGATGGATACACAGGCAATATTGCGCTGAAGACGGCGGAAGGCACAGCGCGCCTGATTGTCGGCTATCTGCGTGAGGCGATGGCAAGTTCGCTCCTGTCGAAGATCGGCTATTTGCTTGCGCGCGGGGCCTTCAAGACGCTTCAGACCAAGCTTGACCCGCGAGCCTCAAACGGCGCTGTATTTCTGGGCCTGAATGGCCTTGTGGTGAAGAGTCATGGCGGTACTGACGATGTCGGCTTTGCCTCTGCCATCGATGTGGCGGTGGAAGTCGCGTCGGCGGATCTCGTTGCGAAGATTGCAACGGATGTTGAAAAGGCAAAGGGGCTGACGGTCCCGGCCGGAAAAGAAGAAACCCCGCAAAGAGAATCCGAGGCAGTTCTGTCGTGAGCGTAATTCGCACTGTAGTCGCGGGCGTTGGCAGCTATTTGCCATCGCGGATCGTGACCAATGAAGACATTTCCAAGATCGTGGATACCACCGACGAGTGGATCGTCGAGCGGACAGGTATCCATCAGCGCCACATCGCGGCCGAAGGCGAACTGACATCGCATCTTGCTCTTGCAGCGGCGCGCGAAGCGATCGCCGATGCGGGTATCGATGTTCAGGAGATCGACACGATCATCCTTGCGACGACGACGCCGGACAACACGTTCCCGGCGACCGCGACGACCGTTCAGGCGGAACTTGGGCTCTATCATGGTGCTGCCTTCGATGTTCAGGCGGTTTGCTCCGGCTTCGTTTATGCGCTCACCATTGCCGATACCTTCGTCAAAACCGGCCAATCGAAAACCGCGCTTGTGATCGGTGCCGAGACATTCTCGCGGCTGCTCGACTGGACGGACCGTACGACCTGCGTACTGTTCGGTGATGGTGCCGGTGCCGTGATTGTACGCGGCGAGGAGGGGGCGGGGACAAATGCCGATCGGGGCATCCTGACCGCCCATCTTCATTCAGATGGGCGTTACAAGGACAAGCTCTATGTGGATGGCGGGCCGTCCTCAACCCAGTCCACGGGCCATGTTCGCATGGAAGGCCGGGAGGTCTTCCGCCATGCGGTTGTAAATATCGCCGAAGCCATCACCGAATCGCTGGAAGCGACAGGGCTGAAAGCGGAGGATATTGACTGGTTTGTGCCGCATCAGGCGAACAAGCGGATCCTTGACGGCACTGCCAAGCGCATCGGGCTCCCGCCCGAGAAGGTGGTGATGACGGTTGGCGAGCAGGGCAATACGTCCGCCGCTTCTGTGCCGCTTGCGCTCGACAAGGCGGTCAAGGACGGCAGAATCAAACGGAATGATCTGGTTCTGCTGGAGGCGATGGGAGGCGGCTTCACATGGGGCTCGCTGCTTTTCAGGTTTTAGGAAAATGCGGGCTCGCCGGTGAGCGAAAAATTAGCGGCAGTCGTGAATCCCTTACCTAAGAGAAGCAAGCCATCCCATTGATATTGACGGGTTTCGGGGCGGGCAATAGGCTTCGGGTGAAACTGAAAAGGTGGAGGCCATGGGGGACACGATCACACGCGCGCATCTGAGCGAGGCGGTCTATCAGGAAGTCGGTCTGTCGCGGAACGAATCCGCGGAGCTTGTGGAGCTTGTGCTGGCAGAGATTTCCAACAGCCTGGCACAGGGCGATACCGTGAAGCTGTCCTCGTTCGGATCGTTTTCGGTGCGCAAGAAAGGCGGCCGCATGGGCCGCAATCCGAAAACAGGGGAAGAAGTGCCGATTAAGCCGCGGCGGGTGCTTGTTTTCCGTCCGAGCCATGTGCTGAAGGAACGGATCAACAGCGCACTCAATGGCAAGCAGGCCGCAGCCGATTGATGCCTGGGTGACTGCCTTGCCCTTGAGCAGTTCCGGGTTCACATATCGGTTTGAGGAAGACCAGCAGGGGCCTCATTTGTCTACACAAAAGTCACCGGATGCCTTTCGGACAATCAGCGAGGTCGCAACCGATCTCGATGTACCGCAGCATGTGCTCCGGTTCTGGGAGAGCAAGTTCAGTCAGATCCGGCCTTTGAAGCGGGGCGGTGGCCGGCGTTACTACAGGCCCGAGGATGTGGACCTGCTGCGCGGCGTGCGGACGCTGCTCTACAATGATGGCTACACCATCAAGGGTGTGCAGAAAGTCTTTCGGGAACAAGGCGTTAAGTTCGTCGCGGAGACGGGGCGCGGCACCGTCGATGCCTCGCTTGCGGAGCTTGCGCGCGAGGCCGTGCAACGCAGCGAGCAGGAGGAGCGCGAGGCGCCTGCGCGACCTGTCAGCGCAAGCGGCAGAGCGCGGCTCGAGGCCATTCTGGACGATCTGATTTCCCTCAAGGACGAGATCGACGAGACGCTTTGGGAGAGTGAAGAGGAAGAAGGCTGAAGCCTCGCAAATTCCCGGAAATTCCCGAAAAAATCATTGGAAAATGAGGGCTTGAGGCGTTGCCGCCATGGGGGGCTGCGTCTATAGTCCGCGCCGCCGAGGGGGATTCCCCTTGCCGGTCCGGTCGGAGCGTAGCGCAGCCCGGTAGCGCACTTGTCTGGGGGACAAGGGGTCGTGGGTTCGAATCCCGCCGCTCCGACCATTTAACTTTAAGACCAAGGAGTTAGCCGATGATCGACGCCGTTCTCCCGATCGTGATCTTTCTGATCGTCATCTTTGTGGTGAACAAGGTCGTCACCGGCCGTTTCGGCTGATTCAAGCCCCTGTCACCGTACTGTCATTGAACTGTCACGATGCGCCCCGGCTTCCAAAGCCGGAGCGAGGCGAAATGCATTTCACACCGGGTCCGGACGGACCATCCAGGTGATGAGATATTTCGCGGGGAATGCCCAAATCACACCCGCCGTCAGGTAATAGAGGAACTGCACCAGGCCACCTTCCGGCAGGTGTCCGCTGACGGCGATGGTCATGACCAGAAACGAATAGAGCGTCAGGAAGACCAGCAGCACGATCGTGCCGATGAGTTTTCGTGTGCGGATGCCGAGGCGCATGGGCGGCGCTCCCTCCTGTTCGTTTCAATCCGGCCCCTCCATAAGCCATCAGACCGGGCCATGCAAAGCGGATGGACAAGCGCGGCGTCCTGTCGCGGCGCTCCTGCACTAGCCGGGCGGGGGCCAGCGGAGTAATTAAGTCGCCATGAGCGTACTTCCAGCGATCAACAGCGCAGACAAGGCAGAAGCGGACAGACGGGCGATTGCCATATGGCTCGCAGCCGTCGCCGCGCTTGTCTTCATCATGGTGGTGGTGGGCGGCCTGACGCGGCTCACCGAAAGCGGGCTCTCGATCACGGAATGGAAGCCTGTGACGGGCGCGATACCGCCGATGAGCGAGGAGCACTGGCAAAAGGAGTTCGATCTCTATCGCCAGATCCCGCAATACCAGCTCATCAACAAGGGCATGTCGCTCGACGAGTTCAAGACGATTTACTGGTGGGAATGGGGACACCGTTTGCTCGGAAGGCTGATCGGGCTTGCCTTCTTTGTTCCCTTTGTCTGGTTCGCCGTGAGGCGGCGGATCGAGAAGGGGCTGATGCCGCGCCTCGTCTTCCTGTTCGTGCTGGGCGGGATGCAGGGCGTGCTTGGCTGGTGGATGGTGATGAGCGGCCTCACCGAGCGCACGGAAGTCAGCCAATACAGGCTCGCGGCGCATCTCGGCCTCGCAACAATCATCTTCGGCGCGCTGGTCTGGACCGTGCTCGATCTTCTCAATGGCCGCAAATCGCGCTTTACCGACGGGCTCGCCAAAGCCGCGCTGGCGCTGATGCTTTTCGTCTTTCTACAGACCATTCTCGGCGCTTTCGTCGCGGGACTTCGCGCGGGCTTCGTCTACAACACCTGGCCGCTGATGGCGGGGGCCTGGATTCCAGACGGGCTGCTGCGGATGGAGCCCCTCTGGCACAATTTCTTCGAGAACCATCTCACGGTGCAGTTCCAGCACCGGATCGCCGCCTATCTGCTGCTCGCTGCCGCCGCATGGCACTGGTGGATGGCGCGAAAGACGGACGCCGCTACGGGCGCGGGCCTTCTTACCCTTGGCATCGTGGCGCAGGCCGCGCTCGGCATCTGGACCGTGCTCTGGGTCGTGCCGATCCCGCTCGGCGCGGCGCATCAGGCAGGCGCGATGATCGTGTTTGCCATTTCCATCTGGCATCTGCACCGGCTGGCGAAGTAGGGCGGCGGGCGCTAGGCTTCCTCAAGGAAGGGGAACGCCCATGACGCTCGAACCGCTGCTGACGGCATCGCCCGTCATTCAGATACATGCCTTTGCCGCTTTCGGCGCCTTTGCGCTTGGGCTCGTCCAGCTTGGCGCGCCGAAAGGGACGTTGCCGCACCGGACGATCGGCTGGATATGGGCGGGGCTCATGGTCGCCGTGGCGGTTTCAGCGTTCTGGATTCACGAGATCAGGCTTTGGGGCAAATGGAGCCCGATCCATATCCTCGCCATCGTCACGCTCGTGACGCTGCCCATGTCGCTCTATGCGGCGCGCAAGCACCAGGTGAAGGCACACAAGCGCGGCATGATCGCGCTCTTCGTCTTTGCGCTGGTGACGGCCGGCGCCTTCACATTTTATCCCGGCCGTATCATGCATGCGGTGCTGACCGGGGGGTGAGGCACGCCGTTCGGCGTGGATTCACGCAGAAGCGCAGAGACGCAGAGGTTGTCGGAGCATCGTCGGAAACTCAGCGTCTCCGAGGCAGCTATCGCCAGCGCCCATTGGTGCCCCCGGTTCCATGTGGGGCAAGCGCCGAACACGCAAGAGTTTGCAGCAGCAAGAGGCGCTGCGCGTGGGGCCCGGGCACAAGGCCCGGGATGACATTTGTTGTTGTTACCCAGTCAGATGGACCCCGGCTTTCGCCGGGGTGACACCTGTTTTTATGGCTGCGCGGTGGGGCTTACCCCTTCAGGGCCTGATCGAGATCCGCGATGATGTCGTCGGCGTCCTCGATGCCGACGGAGAGGCGGACAACATCGGGGCCGGCGCCTGCGAGCTTCTGCTGTTCTTCCGTCAACTGACGATGTGTCGTCGATGAGGGGTGAATGATGAGGCTGCGCGTGTCGCCCACATTGGCGAGGTGGCTGAGCAACTCCACCCTAGCGACGAGCTTCACGCCCGCGTCATAGCCGCCCTTGAGGCCGAAGGTGAAAACGGCGCCGGCACCCTTCGGCGAATATTTCTTCATCAGCGCATGGCTGGCATCGCCCTCGAGGCCTGCATAGGAGACCCAGGATACATTGGGGTGGGACTTCAGGAACTTCGCCACCTTCAGCGCATTGTCGCAATGGCGCTGCATACGGAGCGGCAGCGTTTCGATGCCGGTCAGGATCATGAAGGCGTTGAAGGGCGAGATGGCGGGACCAAGATCGCGCAGGCCAAGCACACGGCAGGCGATGGCAAAGGAGATCGGACCGAAAGTCTCGGCGATCTTGAGGCCGTGATAGCTGGCGCAGGGCTCCGTCAGCGTTGGGAACTTGCCGGACTTCACCCAGTCGAACTTGCCGCTATCGACGATGATGCCGCCCATCGAATTGCCGTGTCCGCCGAGGAACTTCGTCGCCGAATGGAGGACGATGTCCGCGCCGTGCTCGATGGGGCGGCACAGATAGGGCGAGGCGAGCGTGTTGTCGACGATGAGGGGGATGCCCGCGTCATGCGCGACCTTTGCGATCGCCGCGATGTCCATGACGAGGCCGCCGGGGTTTGCGATGCTTTCGATGAAGACGGCTTTCGTCCTCGGGCCGATGGCAGCCTTGATCGAGGCGTGGTCGAGCCCGTCCGCCCAATCGACTTCCCAGCCGAATTTCTTGAAGGAGTGACCGAACTGATTGATCGAGCCGCCATAGAGCTGGCGCACGGCAACGAAGCGGTCGCCCGGTGCGAGCAGGGTGTGGAAGGCGAGCATCTGCGCGGCATGGCCCGAGGCGACGGCGAGCGCGGCCGTGCCGCCTTCAAGGGCGGCGACGCGCTCTTCGAGCACGGCGGTCGTCGGGTTGGTGATGCGGGTATAGATATTGCCGAAGGCCTGAAGGCCGAACAGTGCGGTGGCGTGATCGACATCCTCGAAAACGAAGGAGGTGGTCTGGTAGATCGGCGTGGCGCGCGCGCCGGTCGCCGGGTCGGGCTGCGCGCCGGCGTGAACGGCGAGAGTGTCGAATTTGCGGTCGGTCATTTTTTGCCTCTTGTTGAATTGCCGTTGTCACCCCGGCGAAAGCCGGGGGCCATGTGACTCTCGGCGAGCCTGATTTGTAACATGTTGATCGTTGGTCGTTGTCCTGCTCATGGTTCCCGGCTTTCGCCGGGATGACACTGAATGGAAGGCGAGGGCAAGGGCCGGAAGGATAGAGTCCCTACATCCCCAGTCTCGGCATTTCGATCTTCGGGCAGCGGTCCATCACGACCTTGAGGCCAGCGGCGCGGGCGCGTGCGGCGGCGGCTTCGTTGACGACACCGAGCTGCATCCAGAGATATTTCGCGCCGATTGCCACGGCTTCGTCGGCGACGGGGCCTGCGGCTTCCGAATTGCGGAAAACGTCGACCATGTCGATCTTCTCGGGAATGTCGCCAAGTGACGCATGGACCTTCTCGCCATTCAGCGTCTGGCCCGCGAGGCCCGGATTGACCGGGATGACGCGGTAGCCCTTTGCTTGCAGGAAGCGCATGACGCTATTGGAGTCACGGGCGGGATTGTTGCTCGCGCCGACAAGGGCGATCACTTTCGTGTTGCGCAGGATTTCCTCGATCTCGTTCATGGGGTCAGCGGTCCTCCCATTTCGGATCGCGTTTCTCGATGAAGGCGCCGATGCCTTCCTCGGCGTCGCGGGCGAGCATGTTCGTCACCATGACCTCGCTTGCATAGGCATAGGCATCGGCGAGCGGCTTTTCGAGCTGTTCGTAAAAGGCCTTCTTGCCGATCGACACGGTGAGGGCGGATTTCGAGGCGATGAGATCCGCGAGTTGCGCGACTTCGGCATCGAGCGCCTCCGCCGCGACGACACGATTGACGAGGCCCATCTCATGGGCGCGGGTGGCGGAGATCATCTCGCCCGTCAGCAGCATTTCCATCGCGTGCTTGCGCGTGACGTTGCGCGACAATGCGACCATCGGCGTCGAGCAGAAGAGGCCGATATTGACGCCGGGCGTGGCAAACTTCGCTTCCTCCACGGCGATGGCGAGATCGCAGCTTGCGACGAGCTGGCAGCCCGCCGCCGTGGCGATGCCATGCACGCGGGCGATGACGGGCTTCGGACAATTCACGATCGCCTGCATGAGCGTGCTGCAAAGCTGCATGGTCCTGGCGAAGAAGGCGCGGCCGCGATCCGCCCCGGAGCGTGCGGCGGTGAGTTCCTTCAGGTCGTGCCCGGCGCAGAAGGCGGGGCCGGCGCCGCCCAGTACCACGACGCGGATGGAAGGATCGGCTGCAATCGCCCCGATTTCGGCGGTCAGCGCGCGCATCAGCTCTTCGGAAAGGGCATTGCGCTGTTTCGGGCGGTTCATGGTGAGGCGTGCAACGCCGCCCTTGTCCTCGCGCAGGAGGAGGGGTTCCGCCTCCGCCGTTCTTGCCGCTGCCTCGCTCATGGCGCACTCCCGGTTTATTTTTGCGAGAGCATAGCCTCCCTGCCGGAATGAAGCGAGTATCGAGGCAATGCTGACATTGGAGGCGGAATGCCCGCGCTCAAGGCCGGTGCCTGCTATTTCGTTCTGGTTTTCGCGGCCGGTTTCCTGCTCGGGCCGGTGCGGGAGCTTTGGGCCGTTCCCCAGTTCGGGCGAGTGGCCGGGCTCCTGCTCGAGGCCGTGGTGATCGTGCCGGTGATGCTTGCCGCCGCGCGCTGGTGCATGAGGCGCCAGCCGGTCCGGCTGGTACCGGAATCGCTCGGCATGGGCGGTGTGGCGCTGGCGCTGCTTCTCGTGGCGGAGCTGTGCGGTTCGATATGGCTGCGGGGCATGACCGGCGGCGAATTTCTCCGGCATTTCACGACAGTGCCGGGGCTCATTTCGCTGGCGCTGTTCGCGTTCTATGCGGCGATGCCGGTCATGCTCTCGCTATACGATAGAGGACGTGGCGCCTGAGGCGGTGGCCTTCGGGGAGCGCCGGATGATCGAAATCATCCGCTTCGTCATGCGTCATGCCGAGGCGCTGCATGACCGCGCGAGACGGCGTGTTGGCCGGGATGGTGAAGGCGACGATTTCCCCGAGGCCGAGCGCGCCGAAGCCATGCGCGAGCGCCGCGCGGGCGGCTTCCGTTGCATAGCCCTTGCCCCAATGGGCCGGTGCAAGCCGCCAGCCGATTTCGACCGCGGGCGTGAAATGCGCGTCGAAGGTGACGGCGCGGATGCCGGTAAAGCCGATAAAGGGTGCGGCGCCGGGCAGTTCGAGCGCCCAGAAGCCGAAGCCCTGCATTTCGATCTCGCCGCTGATCCTCGCCGCCAGCGCATCGCTCTCCGCGCGGCTCAGCGTCGAGGGGAAATGCGCCATCACTTTCGGGTCCGCCGACATGGCGGCGAAGGGCGCGAAATCCTCGTTCGTCCAGGGGCGGAGGACGAGGCGGGCGGTGCGGAGCGTGGTCATGCCTGTCTCCATGTCACGGGCGGAGGTTTTACCGCCGCGCCGCATGGGATAAAAGCGGCGAAACACCAGAGGGAGGGGCAGGTGGGCGACTTGAAGCCGGTGATGAGCGTGGCGGAGCTTGACGCCTTCATGGACCGGGAGTTCCCGGAAATGCGGATGGGGGCGGAGACGACGCGGATCGAGGCGGTGGGGCCGGGCTTTGCGCGGCTCCGGCTCGGCTTTTCGGCGAAGAACCTGCGGCCCGGCGGCACGATATCCGGCCCGGCCATGATGGCGCTGGCGGACTATGCCATGTATGCGGCGGTGCTGGCCCATATCGGGCCGGTGGCGCTGGCCGTTACCACAAGCCTCCATATCGACTTCATGCGGCGGCCGGAGCCGGCCGATATCGTCGCCGAGGCGAGGCTGATGAAGCTCGGCCGGGTGCTGGCGGTGGGGGCGATCGGGATGACGCAGGCGGGGCTTTTGGGGCCCGTTGCCCATGCGACCTGCACCTATTCGATCCCGCCGCGGTGATTTTTTGAGGTATCCAGTTACCACATCAATAAAACCCCGCCAATAAAGCACTTTTGAGGCGGCCGCCCGGCTCAATCCTGTTGACAGGGGGCGGGGGAGGGCCTAGAAGCAGCGCCGAACCGGGGCCGCAAGCGCGGCCCTCAGCCTTTTAACGATGCCCGGGATTTCGCCCATGAAGACCTATTCCGCGAAAGCCTCCGAAATCGAGAAA
>JAHBYK010000040.1 GCA_019635965.1 Parvibaculum sp.
ACCGAGGCCGAGAAAGCCGATGCCGTGTTCGGCGCCCACTTCCTTCACCTGGGCCAGATGGTCATGCAACTCCGCGCAGGTCTGGTGCAGCGTTTCGAGCGGTGCGCCCGAAAGCTCGAACTGGCCGCCGGGTTCGAGCGAGATGTTGCCGCTCTTTTCGCTTTCGAGGCCGATCAGCGTCTCGCCTTCGAGGACCGGCCGCCAGCCGAAGCGTTGCAGCCCCTCCAGCATGGCGCGGATGCCGTGATCGCCGCCATAGGGGATGGGCGTCAGGTTCTTCGTGCAGAAGGGAAACTTCTCGTGCTCGGTGCCGATGCGCCAGTCGCATTTCGGCTTGTTGCCGCGCTCCAGCGCAACCACGAGATCGCGACGGTCGGTGATGGGCTCGGGCCCTGCGACGAGTATGCTCATGCGAGCCCCTTTCCTCCGCGGACCTTGTAGGCCGCGAGGCCAGCCACCTGCCCCGCGACGGTCCTTTTACGCGCCGGTCACTGATGCCCCGGCGATGCCCAGATGTAGGAGCGCCCATGCCTCATGGCAAGCGGCAATCTCGGTTCAAAAAGTAACAGTCCGGGCCGCCGCCGGAACAGGCGGTTCGCGCAAATGAGAATCGTTCGAGGGTGCGGCGCGGGTCCCTTAGGCGGGCGCCCGCCTTACCAGTCGCCCAGCATGAGCCCGGCAACCGCCATCGCGGCGATGGCCGCCGTGTCGGCGCGCATGATGCGGGGGCCGAG
Organism: Parvibaculum sp.; assembly: GCA_019635965.1. Taxonomy (GTDB): domain Bacteria; phylum Pseudomonadota; class Alphaproteobacteria; order Parvibaculales; family Parvibaculaceae; genus Parvibaculum. Next base: position 735 of record JAHBYK010000040.1, read on the forward strand.
CGAAATGGCAAGCGTATCGCTCCGTTTGCGGAGCATGTCGCGTTCCGCAGGCGAGAAGCCGCCTTCTGGTCCGATCAGCACGGCAAGCGGCGCGCCTTTCTTTCCCTCGCCTGCAAGCCGTTCCAGCGCCGCGCGCGTTGCGCCGGGGCCTTCATTCTCGTCGCAGAACAGGATCAGCCGGCCAGGTGCCGCCTCGTCCCAGTTTGCGAGAATCTTCGAGAGCCGTTCCGCCTCGCGCACTTCCGGCACGGCGACGAGGCCGCATTGTTCGGCGGCTTCGACGGCATTGGCCTGCAAGCGTTCGTCTTTGAGCCGCGTCACCACGGTACGTTCGGTGATGACGGGCTGGATCACGGCAGCCCCCATCTCCGTCGCCTTCTGGGCGATGAAATCGAGCCGGGCGCGCTTCACCGGTGCAAAGAGAAGCCATATATCGGGCAGCGGTTCCTGCGCCCGCGTCCGTGTTTCGATTTCCAGCACACAATTCTTCTTGTGCGCTTCCGCAATCCGCGCCGCCCATTCGCCGTCGCGTCCGTTGAAAAGCAGCACGCGCTCGCCCTCGCCCATGCGCAGCACGTTCACGAGATAGTGGGACTGGTCCTTGCCGAGTGTCAGGCTCGCACCGGCGCTGAGCCCTTCCTCTAAATAAAGCCGTGCCTTGCCGCTCGCGCAGCGGGGGTTCTCGTCCGGGCCATCTTCATCTTCGCGATTCGTCATGGGCGGAGTATCCATTCTTTTCCGGTCCCTTACAGCCATTCGGGCGCCCCATGCTTCCTCGCAAGACCGTTCGCGTCCTTCTGCTCGATCCAGCCGATCGCCTTCTTCTCGTCCGTATGCACGATCCGAATGTCGGCGATGCTTCGGGCAAGGTCCTGCGCGAGGCCTATTGGGTGACGATCGGAGGCGAAAGCGAACCTGGCGAGGATTTTGCCGCCACGGCAATCCGCGAGATTGGGGAGGAGACAGGTCTGACTGATGTCTGGCTCGGCCCTCCCGTCTGGACGACAGAGCATGTCCTTTGCATCCATGGCAAGAACCGGCTGATGCAGGAAACCTTCCTCATCGCCCGCACCGATGCAACCGGCCTCAACCGTGACGGGTGGACGGATCTCGAGCGCGAGGTCATCCATGACATGCGCTGGTGGACCCTCGCCGAATTGCAGGCGACATCCGAGACGATCTTCCCTGCTTCGCTGGTGCAGCATTTGCCGGATCTGCTCAGAGGACTTATCCCCGCCTCGCCCTTCGCCATCGCACCCTGACCTCGCCACGCGAATCAGCCCATGACAGTTTGATGACAATATGGTGACAGAAGGCGTCCTTCCGGGCCTTCTCCCCTCCCCCGGCGCCATGCGCTATGCCTGTGCAAGGGGCGCCCCCGGAGGCTAGTCTCACTCCGAAAGGCACCGCCCCATTTTCATCCGTACCCGCCCTATAGAAGACCAGGCAATGAACGGCAAAGAGCAGTCCGAAACCCGCGTTGCAGATGCCCCGCCCGAAAACTGGGTGGACACTCATGCTCCTGCATGGGCGCGGCCCTATGCGCGGCTTGCGCGGCTCGACCGTCCGATCGGCTGGTGGCTCCTGCTGCTGCCTTGCTGGTGGTCCGTGGCGCTTGCAAGCGCGGGCTGGCCCTCGCTCGCGCTCCTTCTTCTCTTCTTCGTTGGTGCCGTCGCCATGCGCGGCGCAGGCTGCACATGGAACGACATCGTCGACCGCGACATTGACGCGGCCGTTGCGCGCACGCGTTCGCGTCCGCTTCCGTCGGGCGCCGTGTCGCTCAAGGGCGCATTCATCTTCCTCGCCTTGCAATGCCTGATCGGCCTTGGCGTTCTTCTCTCGTTCAATTCATTCGCCGTTCTTCTCGGTTTTTCCTCGCTCATCCTCGTTGCCATCTATCCCTTCATGAAGCGCATCACCTGGTGGCCGCAATTCGTGCTTGGCCTTGCCTTCAACTGGGGGGCGCTGATGGGATGGGCCGCGGTTCACGGCTCTCTTTCCGTTGCGCCGCTGCTGCTCTATCTCGGCGCCGTCGCATGGACCATCGGCTATGACACGATCTATGCGCATCAGGACAAGGAAGACGATGCGCTGATCGGCGTCAAATCGACGGCGCTCAAATTCGGCGCGGCGACGCAGAAGTGGCTGTGGCTCTTCTACGGGATTGCGCTCGCTGCCTTTGCAGGCGCGGGCGCCGCGGCGGGACTCGGTTTGTTCTACTATCCAGTTCTCGCCGTCGGTGCGGCGCTTCTCGTCTGGCAGATCGTCACGCTCGACATCGGCGATCCCGCGCGTTGCCTGCGTCTCTTCCGTTCCAACCGGGATTTCGGGCTAGTGCTCCTTGTTGCGATCGTCGCGGGGCAGGTTGCCTAGATATGCCTCAAGCGATGGGCTTCACATCCGTCAGCCTGTCCACTTTCCGCAGATCCGGGAAGAGCCACATCCATATGCCGACGACGCCCAGCGTTCCGACACCGCCGATCAGCACCGCCGGAACGGTGCCGAATAGGGCTGCGGAGACGCCCGCGCGGAAATCGCCAAGCTCGTTCGATGCGCCGATGAAAAGCATCTCCACCGCCGTGACGCGGCCGAGCATCTGCTGCGGCGTTGCAAGCGGGATCAGCGTTGAGCGGATATTGACGCTGATCATGTCCGACGCACCCATCATGGTGAGCGCCACAAGCGAGAGGATGAAATTCTCCGACAGGCCGAAAACGATGGTGGCCGCTCCGAAGATACCGACACAGGCAAACATGATGTGACCCGTGCGCCGGCCAAGCGGGCGCCAGACGAGCAACAGGCTCACGACGATTGCACCGACGGCCGGTGCGGCGCGCATGAAGCCGAGCCCTGTCGGTCCGACATCGAGAATGTCGCGCGCATAGATCGGCAGCAAGGCCACCGCGCCGCCAAGCAGCACGGCAAAGAGGTCGAGCGAAATCGCCCCGAGCACGATGGGCGAACGGCGCATATACAGAATGCCCGCAATGGCGCGCGACATGGCACCGATGCCGGGCTCCTGCGGCTCCACCTTCGTTCGCGTGCGAATGGCGATGAATGCAACCGACACGCAGATGAAAAGTGCAGCGCAAGTCGCATATACCGTGACCGGTCCCCAGAGATAGAGGAAGCCGCCGATCGCCGGTCCGAGGATCACCGACATCTGGAAGGTGGAGGAGCTGACTGCGATCGCGCGGGCGAGCTGTTGCTTCGGAACCAGCAGCGGCACGAAGGAGCGCGAGGCAGGCGCCATGATCGCGCGGGCCGTGCCGAACAGCGCCAGCGCGGCGTAGAACCAGGTGACCTCGCCCGAATGAGTGAGCGTCAGCAGGATGAGCCAGCCGGCGGAGATCGCTTCGAGCAGTCCGGCCGCGGCGACGATGAAACGCCGGTCGATCCGGTCGGCGATGTCGCCTGCGGGCAATGTGAAGAGCAGCATGGGCAGGAACTGCGCGAGACCGACATAGCCGAGCGCGAGCGCGCTTTCCGTTATGTCATAGACCTGCCAGCCGACCGCCACCGACATGATGAGCATGCCGAGCGTTCCGAGGAAGCGCGCCGAGATGTAGAGCCGGAAGTCGCGCAACCGGAACAGCGCGGCTGTGGTCGTCTGGCTTTCGGGAAAATCGGTCATATCGGCCTTGGGGCGCGCCTGGATTTTTGTCCTTATGCCCGAAGCGCCGTCAGAAGTCGTGTTCCATCCTCGCAAGTCGTTTTGCCGCAGCCCCCGGCCGTTGAATTTGGCGATGCCGGTGCTAGATATGTTGCATCGCAACAATTCTCCGTAAGGAGGCACAAATGAAGACCTACATCCAACAGTGGCTGCACTATGCTGCCCTCGCTGCGGAGGCCTTCACCGGTCAGGCCCATTGGCATCAGATCGAGGAAACCCGCGCTGCAACGGCTCGCCGCGAGGCCGCAAAGCCCCGCAATGAGGCAGGTTTCGCCCCGGTTCTGCGCGCCGCCGACTGAGTTTCAAACCGGCCAAAAGCCCCGGATTTCCGCGCCTTGCATAGGGCTCGGAGCCGGGGCTTTGTCTTGGGCATTCACCTCGCCTTGGCTCATCGGCTTGACGCAACGCTATGAACCATGGTTCATTTCTTTTCGAATGAACGGAGGTTCATATCTTGGCCTATCGGCAGACAGACAGAGTGGCGGCGCGGCTGGCTGAAACGCGGGCAGGCATTCTCGATGCCGCCCGGGCGCTTGTCGCCGAGGGAGGCTTTGCTGCGGTGCAAATGTCCGAAGTCGCCCGCAAGGCCGGCGTCGCAACGGGTACCCTCTACCGCTATTTTTCTTCCAAGGAAGCCCTTTGCCGGGAACTTTTCCGCGAAGTGTCGTCGCGTGAGATGGGCAAGCTCGCGGAAATAGCAGCGGGCCATGGACCGGCGAGCGAAAGGCTCGTTGAGGTGCTCCGTACCTTCGCCGGACGAGCCGTGAAGGGCCGCCGCCTTGCCTATGCACTCCTGGCCGAGCCGCTTGATGTGAATCTTGCCGAGGAACGCGCCTTCTTCCGCCGCACACATGCTGACATCTTCGCGCGCATTCTCGAGGACGGGATCGAAAATGGCGAACTGCCCGCAATAGATGTGCGGATCGCGGCGGCTTGCATTGCGGGCGCGATCCCTACCGCGCTGATCGGGCCGCTTGCACCGCAATCGCATGAGCTTGACCGGAACGCAGACCGCGTGGTCGAGGAAATCGTCAAATTTTGTCTCGCAGGTGTCGGCGTCACGCTCACCGCCCGGCGTGAATCAAACAGCGAACGGAGGACTGTCGCATGAGAGTTCTGGCAAAGGATCTCCTGAGCCCCGAGCAAATTGCGCTGGTGCGCAAGCGCTCGGACCTTCGCGGCACCTGGCTCGTCTTTCATGCATGGGCCGTGATTTTTGGCGCAATGGCGATATTCGTTGCCTTTCCCAATCCGTTGACCTTCATCCTTGCAGTGATGGTGATCGGCGCGCGTCAACTCGGCCTTGCGATCCTCATGCATGACGGCGCGCATGGCATTCTTACCGAGAATCAGAAGCTCAACAATTTCCTCAGCCAGTGGTTTTGTGCCTTTCCGATGATGGCAGAGACGGGCGCCTATCGCCGCTACCACCTGAAACACCATGCAAACACGCAGCAGAAGGAAGACCCCGATCTTGTGCTGTCTGCACCCTTCCCGATCACGCGCAAGAGTTTCAGGCGTAAAATGATCCGCGACATTACCGGCCAAACAGGCTACCAGCAGCGCAAAGCGCAAATTCTCAATGCGCTTGGGCCTGCCGACTGGCCGCTAGCACAGCGTCTATCGCACTACTGGCGGAAACTCGGTCGCGCATCGCTTGCACAGCTTGCGATCTTCGGTGTGCTTGCTGCGACCGGGCACTGGTATCTCTATTTCATTCTCTGGCTCGCACCCTTCCTGACCTGGCATCAGGCGATCACGCGCATCCGGAATATCGCGGAACACGCGATGGTGCCGGACAATGATGACCCTTTCCGTCACGCACGCACGACGCTCGCCAATCTCGTCGAGCGGGCCCTCATCGCGCCTTACTGGGTCAACTACCACGTCGAACATCATTTGATGATGTGGGTGCCCTGCTACAACCTGCCCATGGCGCGACGGTTCCTCATCGCCAATGGGTACGGGACGCGCATGGAAACCAAGGAGAGCTACGCGCAGGTGATCCGTATGGCGACCTCCCGGCCTGACGATCAAGACAGGCGCGGCGAGGTGATCCACAATGCGCGTAAGCGACGTGTTTCCGGCATTACTTCCGAAGGCTTCACGGAAGACCAGAATGCCGCCTGATCCGCACCAAGGCGACGCTGCGTCCGGCGCGGTCACCTTTGCGGGCCAGCCTCGCCGTGCTAAATCTCTGACCAATCAAGAATTGGATCCGGGGAGAGAGACATGGCCGAGGCCACAGCCGCCGCACTTGAGACAACACCCATTCGAGAGGCGCATCGCTTCGATGTAAAGCGGCTCGAAGCCTATTGCCGCGATGCGGTGGAAGGCTTTCGTGGCGATCTCGAAGTGCGCCAGTTCGAGGGCGGCCAGTCCAATCCGACCTTCCTGCTCACGACGACCGGCGCCGGCGGTAACAAACGCTACGTCATGCGCAAGAAGCCGCCTGGCCAGCTTCTCGCCAGCGCGCATCAGGTGGATCGGGAATACCGCGTGATGAAGGCGCTCGCCGAAACCGATGTTCCGGTGCCGCATATGTATGCGCTCTGCGAGGATGAGAGCGTCATCGGCACGTCCTTCTATGTGATGGATTATCTCGAAGGCCGCGTTTTCCGCGAGTCCGTCATGCCGGATTCCTCCGAGGAAGAGCGCCGCGCGGTCTATGCCAATCTTGCCGCGAACCTCGCGAAACTTCACAAGGTTGACTACGAAAAGGTTGGACTGGGCGACTTCGGCAAACCGGGAAACTATTTCGAGCGCCAGATTGCGCGCTGGATCAAGCAGTACCGGGGCGCACAGACAACCGATGTTCCGGCGATGGAAGAACTCATCAAATATCTGCCGGAGCATATTCCCGACGAACCCTCGGTCACCATCGCACATGGCGATTACAGGCTGGGGAACACGATGTTTCACCCGACCGAACCACGCATGATCGCCGTCCTCGACTGGGAGCTCTGCACTATCGGCCATCCGCTTGCGGATGTGGCCTATTGCTGCATGTATGATCTGCTGGGCGTGGCAGGCGGCGCCACCGCAATCGACCGCACGAAGACTCCAGGCGTTCCGACCGAACAGGAATTCGTCGCCGAATATTGCCGCCACGCCGGCCGCGACGGCATTCCGCACTGGAACTTCTATCTAGCCTTCTCGATGTTCCGTCTCGCCTCCATCAGCCAGGGCGTTTACAAACGCGGCCTCGACGGCAATGCAAGTTCGGAACGCGCCATGACGCTGGGCGATGCTTGCCGCAATCTCGCCGATCATGCATGGCAGATTGCTCAGAGGCCGGATTAAGAGGCGTTTAGGCAGCGAGCAAGGTTAGCACCGGGTTAAAATGCCTCACTGCTCAAGGGAAATTTAAAGAAGTCACTCTAGGCTCTACCCATCAAGGACAGAAACAGTCCGTGTTCTGGAGACCGGCAGGAAGCCGGATTGGGGAAGAGTGATGGATCGTCCCGTGGGCAAATGGCCCCCCGGCCAGCGAGCCGATTGCGATGTGGCGGCATCATGTCCCGCGTCCGGCGAGCGGTTTTACCGGGCGCTGGTGGAAAACACTGGCGATATCCTGACAATTCTCGATCGTAACGGTACGGTCATCTTCCAGAATCCGGCTGTGCGGCATCTTCTTGCCATGACGGAAGAGGCGTTCACCGGCAAGAGTGCGGGCGATTTCATTCATCCGGATGATCGCGACCGGATTCAACGCCGGATTGCCGAATGTGCGGCGTCACCGGGATCGGAGTTCGTTGAGGTCCTGCGCCTGTCGCACAGGAATGGCAGCTGGCGCCGAGTCGAAACGCGCGCACGCAACCTGCTGAATGACCCAAATGTTGCCGGCATTCTTTGCGTGTCGCGGGACGTCACCGAAGCTCATCAGCTCGAACACCAGCTTCGTGAGGCCGAACAGCTTGCCCGCTTCGGTCATTGGCGTTGGGTGAAGGGTGAACCCGCCCCGAAATGGTCGAGAGGTGTGGCGCGTATCCTGGGTCTCGATGAAGACGGGCTTCCGGCCGGCGGCGACTGGTACGAGCATTTGCTGCATTCCGACGACTCCGACGAGCTTCTATCGAAATTTCTCGACGCATTCGAGACGCATGAGCCTGTGACTTGCGTGACGCGGTTCCGCTCGGGCGATGGCGGCTTCCGTCATATCAAGACGCATGCCTATACGGAGGTGGACGCATTCGGAGAGGTAGGCGCACTTGTCGGCGTCGCCGAGGATGTGACGGAGGAAATGGAAGCAGCCGCCGCTCTCAAGGCAAGCGAAGCGAAGTACCGCTTCATGACGGAGCAGGCAACCGACGTCGTCGCGCATTACGATGCAAAATCGCGCATGATGTTCATTTCTCCGGCTGTTGAGAGCATTCTCGGACGGAGCGTTGAGGAGTTTGTGGGCAAACCCGTTCCGGAGGAATTGATCCATCCGGAAGATTTCCCCCGAATACGCGACGCATTCCTGCAATGCGTGACCACCGGAGAGCCTGTGCAGATCGATTACCGCTTCCTGCACAAGGACGGCCATTTTATATGGCTCGAAACAACCATGCGAAGGGCCGTTGATGCCGACGGGAAACGCATGGCCGAAGTCGTGGGCGTCACTCGCGACATCAGCGATCGAAAGCGATATGAGATCGACCTTCTGGATGCGCGAGAACGCGCCGAGGCGGCAAACCGCACCAAATCCCGCTTTCTTGCCAATATGAGCCATGAGCTTCGTACACCACTCAATGCAATTATCGGCTTCTCCGAAATCCTCAGAATGCAGATGTTCGGCGAACTCGGGCACCCGAGATATAATGAATATGCGCAACTGATCAATGAAAGCGGTGCGCTGCTGCTCGATCTGATTAGCGATATTCTCGATATGTCGAAGATCGAGGCGGGCAAGTACGAGCTCCATGTCGAGGAGCTCGATGCCGCGCTGATGATCGATTCCTGCGTCCGGCTCGTGCGTGGCCGAGCGGAAGAAAACACGATTCAGCTCGCGAAGAAAATCGACTGCGCGGCAGGTGGCAAGATCATGGCTGATGAGCGCGCCGTAAAGCAGATTCTGCTGAACCTGCTGTCCAATTCGATCAAGTTCACACCTGCGCATGGCACAGTGACGGTCGAAGCCATTGCATCGGAAGATTGGGTCCGGTTTGTCGTGCGCGACACGGGGCGCGGCATTCCCGCCGACCAGATCGCTCGTCTTGGACAACCTTTCGAACAGATTGTGACGGATGCCGCACTTGCCAAGCAAGGCACGGGACTGGGGCTCGCTCTTGTCCGATCGCTGGCGGAACTTCACGGCGGCAAAATGAAGATCGAAAGCGAACCGGGAACGGGGACAACTGTGGTGATCGAGATACCCAAGGTTCCACATTGCCGAATCGAATTCGACTCAGCCGTTCCCGCGCCATCGCGTGTCATTTCCGGATCGGAGAGCGCCAAGCTCGCTGCGAGCTGATATCAGCCCGCCATCATGCGTTTGAGCGCCTGATGCAGCTCGGACAGCACTTTTTCGGCGGCCGGATACTTGCCAATCGCCTTGAAGTACGACTCGGTACGGGGAAGCTCCTGAAATGGACGTGCCTGCCCGAACATCGGCCCGATTTCGTTGAAGAAGAAGAGGACGGGCACGAGCTCACAGTCAGCAAGGGTGAACTGGCCACCAACCGCAAATTCAGGCCCCTCGATATAGTGTTCGATCCAGGCCATTGCCTTGCGCAATTCTACTATCTCTCGCGCCACCAGCTGCGGATCGCGGCTCGAGGGGTTGATCTGGCCAAAGAGCTTGCCCATCGGCTCCATGACGTATTGGTCCGCGATACGGGCGACGAGGCGCATCTTTGCGCGCGCGGCCGGGGAGTCAGGGCGGAGCGAACGGCCTTGCCCCTTGTCTTCAAGGTACTCGCATATTGTTTCTGATTCAGGCACTACCGTTTCACCGTCAACCAGCACGGGTATCTTGCGCATCGGGGCGATGCGGCCAAAGGCTTCATCATGCGCGGGGTCGGTCAGGTCTATGAACTGAACATCCAGATCCTTCGCATATATCGCGGCGCGGCAGCGCGCCGCAAAGGGCGATAGCTGCGAGTTGTACATTTTCATGCCGGTCGGAATGCTCATTTCCGCGACCCCCTGCGACCAATCCCTAATTCATGAAAACGGCCGGTCCCATCAGGACCGGCCGCGATGCGTTGTATTCAGCCCCGGCGCACATATCCGCCGGACATGCGGCACACCGCCATGATTACTCGGCCGCCGCACGAAGCTTCGACTGATGCTTCTTGAACTCCAGCTTCGCGATGGTGCGCGCATGCACCTCGTCCGGGCCGTCGGCAAGACGGAGAGTGCGCATGCCCGCATACATCTTCGCAAGGCCGAAGTCCGTGGTCACACCGCCGCCACCATGCGCCTGAATGGCATCGTCAATGACCTTGAGCGCGATGTTGGGCGCCGCCACCTTGATCATCGCGATCTCGGCGCGGGCGACCTTGTTGCCCACCGTATCCATCATGTAGGCAGCCTTGAGCGTCAGCAGGCGCGCCATTTCGATGTCGATGCGGGCCCGCGCCACGCGCTCCTCCCAAACCGAATGTTCGGCAATCTTCTTGCCGAAGGCTTCGCGCGTGAGGAGACGCTTCACCATGATTTCGAGCGCGCGCTCGGCAACGCCGATCGTACGCATGCAATGATGAATGCGCCCCGGCCCGAGGCGGCCCTGGCTGATCTCGAAGCCGCGGCCTTCGCCGAGAAGCAGGTTCTCGGCCGGAACGCGAACATTTTCGAGGATCACTTCGGCATGGCCATGCGGTGCGTCGTCATAGCCGAACACAGGCAGCATGCGAACGATCTTGATGCCCGGCGCATCCATCGGCACCAGTATCTGCGACTGCTGTCGATATGTGTCCGCCTTCGGATCCGTCTTGCCCATCAGAATCGCGATCTTGCAGCGCGGGTCGCCAACGCCCGACGACCACCACTTGCGGCCATTGATGACATATTCGTTGCCGTCGCGTTCGATGCGGGTCGAGATGTTCGTGGCGTCGGACGAGGCCACATCGGGCTCGGTCATGAGGAAGGCAGAGCGCATCTTTCCTTCGAGGAGCGGCTCCAGATATTCCTTCTTCTGACGTTCATTGCCGTAGCGTTCGATCACTTCCATATTGCCGGTGTCTGGCGCGGCGCAGTTGAAGACTTCCGATGACCAGCCAACACGGCCCATGATCTCGCAAAGCGCGGCATATTCGAGGTTGGTCAGGCCGCCGCCGCGTTCGGAGTCCGGCAGGAACAGGTTCCAGAGGCCTGCTTCCTTCGCCTTCGGCTTCAGGTCCTCGAGGATCTGCGGTACCTGCCAGGGATTGCCAGCCTTGCGGAAAGCCTCCATCTGGTCGTTATAGGTCTTCTCATTCGGATAGATGTACTCGTCCATGAATTTCTCAAGACGGGCGATCATTTCCTTGGTCTTGTCGTTATGCTCGAAATTCATTGTTCTCCCCTTGGCAGTTTTTGCGGCCGGCAGGCTTTGCGCCCCCGTCTCAATGTCGAATGGCGGCACTCTAACGGTTTGGGTGGAGCAAATCACGCAGAAAGCCGCGACGGAAGATCGCGGGGCGGGGCTTAGCTACGCCGCACTGCGAAAAAATCTCTCAGGAGTGCTGCGGCTGCCGTTTCACCTATGCCACCATAGACTTCAGGGCGGTGGTGGCAGGTCGTTTGGCTGAAAATGCGCGGTCCATGGTCTACACCGCCTCCCTTTTCATCCGCCGCGCCAAAATAAAGCCGCCGCAACCGGGCGAAGGATATCGCGCCCGCACACATGGGACAGGGTTCCAAAGTCACATAGAGATCACAGCCGATCAGCCGTTCTGAGCCAATCTTCCGGCAGGCCTCGCGAATAGCCAGCATTTCAGCATGAGCCGTCGGATCCTGCATTTCGAGCGTCCGGTTGCCCGCCCGCGCAAGGATCTGACCCTCTGGGCCCGTTATGACGGCGCCCACCGGCACCTCGCCTCGCGCGGCCGCAGCTTCGGCCTCGGCGAGGGCAAGATCCATGGGGCGCAGGCCGGTTTCCAGTTCATTCGTCATGACCGGACCCTGCCCCGCACTTCCGGTCTTGGCAAGCGGCACCTTCCGGTTCTCCGATCTGCCTGATAAAGAGAGGCCATGACCCCTGCCCCTATCCAACCAACTGCCGCATCTGCAGAGACCCCAGATGGCGACCGCATCGCCAAAGTGATTGCGCGCGCCGGTATCTGCTCGCGCCGCGAGGCCGAAAAGCTGATTGCCGATGGCCGTGTCACGGTCAATGACAAGGTCATTTCCAGTCCCGCGCTCAATGTGACGGGCCGCGACAAGATCGCGGTAGACGGAAAGGACCTGCCCGCGCGCGAACCGGCACGGCTCTGGCGCTATTACAAGGAGCCCGGTCTTGTCACGACGGCGCGCGACCCGGAAGGCCGCCCGACGGTATTCGACAAGCTGCCGGGAACCATGCCCCGCGTCGTTTCGGTCGGCCGCCTCGATGTGAACACGGAAGGTCTGCTGCTTCTGACCAATGACGGAGAACTGGCAAGGCTGCTCGAACTGCCATCGACAGGCTGGACGCGGCGCTACCGGGTGCGCGCATTCGGTTCGATCACACAACCCGATCTCGACCGCCTCAAGGACGGCATCACCGTTGAAGGCGTACGCTATGGCTCCATAGAGGCAACGCTCAACAAGGTGCAGGGCTCGAATGTCTGGCTGACGCTCGGGCTCAAGGAAGGCAAGAACCGCGAAGTCAAACGTGTGCTCGGTGCATTGGGCCTCCGCGTAAACCGGCTTATCCGGCTGTCCTTTGGCCCGTTCCAGATTGGCGACCTGCAACCCGGCGAAGTGAAGCAGGTGCCGAACCGTGTGCTGATGGACCAGCTCGGCGCTCATGCGGCGCAATTCGAGCAACCGGCCGGCGCTCCGCCTGTGCGCCCAATTCAACATCGGGGTCATGGCGGCGCGAAACCTTCAGGGCCGAAGCCGGGTAATGATAAACCCGCAGGCAAGGCGCCACGTCCGCATCGCGCCGGCGCGCCAGACAAAAAGGGCGGAGCGAACCGCCATGCTGGATACGAAAACAAGGGTGGCGAAAGGAAAGACCCTGCGAGAAAGGGGCCGGTGAAGGGCCGCGCACCGAACAAAGGCATGACGAACAAGGGAAAGTCCCATGCGGATCGTGGGCGGCGCCCTTAGAGGCCGCGCCATCGCGGCGCCGAAGGGCGACCTCGTGCGGCCAACAGGCGATCGCACACGCGAGGCGCTGTTCAATATTCTCGCCCATGCCGATTTTGACGGATTCACGCTTGAAGCCGCGCGTGTGCTCGATCTTTTCGCCGGCTCCGGTGCTCTGGGGATCGAGGCGATTTCGCGCGGTGCTTCCTTTGCCCTCTTCGTGGAGGAACACGCCGAAAGCCGGGCCTGTATCCGTGAAAACCTGGAATCACTCAGCCTCAATGGAAACGCAAAAATCTACAAGCGCGATGCGACGCGGCTTGGGCCCCGGCCCGGAAGCGTCGGCCCCGCCTTCAACCTGCTTTTTGCCGACCCGCCCTATGGCAAGGGCCTCGGCGGCGCGGCGCTGCTTTCCGCCCGCGAGGGCGGCTGGCTCACCGAGGATGCGCTTTGCGTCGTAGAGGAGAGCGCGCTCGCCGATTTCGAGGCGCCCGAGGGTTTCGAGGAGGTCGACCGGCGGCGGTATCGAGACACTGAAATCATTTTCATGCGGCCACGCTGATTGCCGCTCTGCCATTCGAGGAATTTTCTGTGACGCTGCTTTCAGGCCTATCGGTCCTTGCCGACGACTATGACGCATTGCTCTGCGATGTCTGGGGTGTACTGCACAATGGCCGTGTGGCTTATCCCGGGGTCGCCGATGCACTTGGCCGATTTCGTGCCAAGGGCGGGCATGTGCTGCTGCTGTCGAATGCACCTAGGCCTTCCGACGCGCTGCCAGTCATGTTCCGTCAGATGGGCATTCCCGAAGACGTCTATGACGGAATTCTGACCTCGGGCGACGCCACGAAATCCTTTCTGGCCTCGCATGAACTCGGAACGCGCTGCTATCATATCGGACCGGAGCGCGACCTGCCGCTTTTCGATGGCACCAAAGTCGAGCGCGTTGGCGAGGCCTCGGCGGATTTCATTCTCGTCACCGGGCCCTTCGACGACGAAGTTGAAGGGCCGGAGGACTATCGTGCCAGCTTCGAGCAACTGACTGCACGCGCTCTGCCGCTGATCTGCGCCAATCCGGACATCGTTGTGGAGCGCGGCGACCGCCATATCTATTGCGCAGGGGCGCTGGCAAAGCTCTATGGCGAGCTCGGCGGAAAGGTCATCTATTTCGGCAAGCCGCACGGGCCGGTCTATGGCATTGCCAGGCAAAGGCTGGCCGCATTTGCAGGAGCGGCAATTCCGGACAGCCGGATTCTTGCCGTAGGCGACGGGCCACTGACCGATATCAAAGGGGCGAATGATACGGGCATCGACGCCCTGTTCATCACCGGCGGCATCGCTGCTGCGGATTGCGGCCCGTCTCCGGAAGGTCCGGAGGAAGACCGGGTTTCGCATGTCCTGACCCGTGCCGGTGTGCGGGCCGTGGGCGCCATGCCAAGGCTCGTCTGGTGACGCAAGGTGATTTGCGCCAGCGGCACGCATACTTGACGCTCCCCAGCCGATCCGCCATGACCTGTGGCCAGACATTCCTCCCGGAGCTTCAGCGCCGTCCATGAAGATCATCCGTCACTTCGAGCAGGTTCCGCCCGGCTTCCGGGGCGCGGTCTATGCGCTCGGGAATTTCGACGGCGTGCACCGCGGCCACCAGCAGGTGATCGGGCGAGCGGCGGAGATTGCGCGGGAACTTGGCATACCGCTTGGTGTGCTCGTCTTCGAACCGCATCCGCAGCAATTCTTCTTCCCGGAGCGTCCATTCTTCCGACTGACACCCTTCCGCGCCAAAGCGCGGCTGCTCGAACGCATGGGCGTCGATGTGCTGGCGGCACTGCCCTTCGACGAGCGCATGTCCAAAATGCTTGCGCCCGAATTCGTTCTCGACGTGCTGGTAAACGGGCTCAATGCCGCCCATGTCGTCGCCGGTTATGATTTCCGCTTCGGCAAAGGCCGTGGCGGTGACGCAGCGGCACTGCGCTATATGGGCCTGATGGAAGGCTTCGGAACCGATATTGTCGATGAAGTGAAGAACGGGGGCGTCACTTTCTCATCGACGCGTATCCGCGAATTGCTGGGCGCAGGCGAACCCCGCCGTGCGGCAGAGCTGCTTGGCCATTGGTGGACAGTCGAGACGCATATCCAGCAGGGTGACCAGCGCGGCCGCACCATCGGCTTTCCGACCGCGAACCTGCCACTCGAAGACCATGTCGAACCGGCACTTGGGGTCTATGCGGTCAGGGTCGAGATTGAGGATGGCCCGCACAAGGGTGTCTATGACGGCGTGGCAAATGTCGGCCGCCGTCCAACCTTCGATAAGCAGGACGTGCTGCTGGAAGCTCACATCTTTGATTTCACGGGCGACATTTACGGCGCCCATGCCGCTGTGTCCTTCATTGAATTCATCCGGCCGGAGCGGAAATTCGACGGGCTGGACAGCCTGAAGGCACAAATCGCCCAAGACAGCGAGAAGGCGCGCGAGATCCTCGCGGCGCTGCAGAAAGACTCATGAGCGCCCCAAGCGCCGCCCCCGCGAGCTTCATTCGCCGTAATACGGCATTACATGAACCGCCGCTCGTACCCGAGGTAAAGCTGCACCTTGCAACCGAAATTGTGCCTATATGGCAAATGACCGAAGATGAACTGGAGAAATCTGGCCTTCCACCGCCCTTCTGGGCCTTTGCCTGGGCCGGCGGGCAGGCACTTTCGCGATATATCCTCGATAACCCCGACATCGTCCGTGGCAAAAGTGTGCTGGATTTCGGGGCAGGCTCAGGCTTGATCGGCATCGCAGCCGCCAAGGCCGGGGCGAAAAACGTACTCTCCGCCGATATCGACAATTTTGCCGTTGAGGCAATCAGGATCAATGCTGCCTCCAACGGCGTAGATGTGCAAGCGACGCCGGAGGATCTTGTTGGTGTGGAAAATCGGGGCTGGGAAGTCATTCTCGTAGGCGACATGTGCTACGAGCGGCCGCTGGCCGAGCGGATCGAAACCTGGCTCAGGCGGCTTGCCGGAGAAGGCGTTACCGTCCTGATCGGCGATCCGGGCCGGACTTACCTGCCCAAGAGTGGCCTCGAAAAGCTTATCTCCTATGCCGTCATGACGACGCGGGAGCTTGAGGACACGGATGTCCGCAATACCAGCGTCTGGCGCGTCCTGCCCGGCTAGGTGTTCAGATTTCGTCCGCATAGCCTTCTTCAATGCACAGGGACTTGCGCCGTTTCATATTCCCTTTCCGGCCGCCTGAATGATAATTCCGAAATGGAACTTATTGCGGCATCTATATCGGCTGACAGGAGAGCGGAATGAGCGAGCATGTGCTGAGGGCAATCGACAAAGGCGTGATGACTGTCACGCTGAACCGCGCCGACAAAAAGAATGCGCTGACGGAGGCCATGTATTCGGCTCTTGGGGATGCGCTCGAAGCAGCCGCCGGCGACAAATCGGTCCGGGTTGTGCTGTTCACCGGCAGCGGCGACAGCTTCACGGCAGGCAATGACCTTGGTGACTTTGCCGCGGCGGGCGCAAAGCCCGCGGATGCCAATGAGGGCGAGCGGCCGGTTGGCCGCTTCCTTAGGCTCATTGCCACTGCGGAAAAACCTTTGATCGCCGCGGTAAATGGGCTTGCCGTAGGCGTAGGTGTAACGATGCTTCTTCATTGTGACCTGGTCTATGCGGGCGAGGGCGCCACATTTCAGACGCCATTCGTGAATCTGGGCCTGGTGCCCGAAGCCGGCTCGACCCTGCTTCTCCCAAATCTCATTGGCAATCAGAAAGCCACCGAACTTTTCCTTCTTGGCAAAAAGATCAGCGCGGAAAGGGCCGAGCGGATCGGACTGGTAGCGGATGTGCTGCCGGATTCGGAACTTCTGGCCCGCACAACTGCGATCGCGCAGGAAATTGCCGCCAAGGCACCGACTGCCGTGAAACTCACCAAACAGCTGCTCCGCGGCGCCTCCCGGCCCGATATTGCCAAGCGCATGGCTGAGGAAGGCGCGCATTTCGCGGCCCAGCTCCGTTCGGCGGAAGTGAAGGAAGCGATCAGTGCCTTCTTTGAGAAGCGGGCGCCGGATTTCTCCAAGGCAAGCTGACCCGAGGCTACAAAGGGCCGCCCAAAGCGGCCAAGCGGCGCCGGATCTCGGCAAGAAATAGCTGGGTCGGTAATGTCTGGTCCGCTTCCGGGCGGGTCACGAGATAGAGCAGATAGCTCGGCAGCATCGGCGCGGGCAGGAGCGGCCAGAGCGTATCGCGCCTCGCCGTTTCCCCGACCGAGGTCGGCAGAAATCCGATGCCGACGCCGATACTAATCAGCCGCTTAGCTTCTTCGAGATTCTCCGCTTCGCCTGCGGGTTCGAGCCCAAGGCGGTAGCGCATGCGGAAATGGCGGACATCGTCCGGCTCGTCGGTGCCCGTCACGATGAAGCGTTCGTTGCCCAGCATTTCGGGGTTCTGGATGCAGGCGCCATAAAGCGGGTGTGTCCGGCCGCAATAGAGCTGCTGGTATTCGCGTATCAGCGGCTCGTAGAGAAGGTCGCTGCGCGGCGCGCTATCGAAAGCAATACAGACTTCCGCTTCATCCTTCAGCAAAGCGTCGACAACGATGCTGCAAGGCGCAATGTCAATCCGCAACCTGATGCGCGGATGACGCCGACGCATCGTATCCAGCGTGGCATCGAGCACGGGCGAATGAACTGCCGAGACCGACCGGATGGTGAGAAGTCCCTCCACCTCGCCCGCGACCTGGGCCATCTCGCGCGGTAATGCCTGTACTTGCTGAAACAGATGCTCGGCGAAGCCCGAGACAATTCGCCCCTCGGGCGTAAGCGCTATGCCTCGCGCGGAACGGATGCAGAGCTCGGCATCCAGATGCGCCTCCAGACGCTTCAGCGCGAGACTGACGGCTGGCTGCTGCAAATTGAGCCGGCGCGCAGCCGCCCCGATGCCGCCTGAACGGGCAATTTCCAGAAATATCTTGAAGAGATTGAGATCAATCCGGTGAAACAATGCCGGGTCGATGCGGATATCCTTCCTGCGCAACTTGCCATCCTTTCGGGCCATCCAACGCCATCCTGCGCCGTCCCATTAATTCAATCAATGCCCGGCATTGACCGTTTCCGACTTCGACACGCCCCCTCTCCTTGACAGTCTTGCTCCGACAGAAAGGAGCGCGGCGGGTGAGAAGTTTCGAGGATCGGCGCGTCATTGTGACAGGCGCGGCCAGCGGCATCGGGAAGGCGATCGCGAAGGCCTTTGCGGGCGCTGGCGCCAAGGTGATCGGTCTTGATCTCAAGACTCAAAGGGGCGGCGGCTTCGACATTATCGCTGCCGATGTGACAGACGAGGGCGCCGTGACAACCGGCATGGCGCAGGCGGTGGCCGCACTTGGCAGGATCGACATTCTCGTGAATTGTGCAGGGATAGAGATCCAGTCACGGATCGACTCGCTTGAAACCTCCGCCCTCGACCGGATGCTTGCGGTCAATCTGCGCGGGCCCATTCTCGTCATGCGCGCCGCGCTGCCGCATCTCGCTCCGGATGCTCGCGTCGTCAATATTGCATCTGAGCTTGCCTTTCTGGGCCGCGCAGGATCTTCCGTCTACGCCGCGACGAAAGGCGCGATGCTTTCGCTTACGCGCTCCTGGGCGCGCGAATTTGCGCCCGGCATTCTCGTCAATGCCGTGGCCCCCGGGCCTGTCGATACGCCGCTCCTCGACTTCGAGAACATGGACCCGGCGCTGAAGGCTCTCGAAACATCAAATCCCCTTGGCCGCATCGGCCGTCCTGAAGAAATCGCAGGAGCGGTGCTGTTTCTCTCAAGCCCGGAAGCAGGCTTCATCACCGGCCAATGTATCGGCGTCGATGGCGGCGCTGCGATGAGGTAGTCGAATGAGTAACTCCGTTCTGATGCAGGAAATCACCTGGCCCGACTTCGAGACGAAGACGAAGGCACGGGCGCCTTTCTTCCTGCCCGTGGGTGCGACTGAGCAGCATGGACCACATCTGCCACTCGGCACGGATGTCTTTCTTCCAACGCATATGGCAAAGGAAGTCGCAAAGCGGATCGGAGGAGTTGTCGCACCGACCATTCCCTATGGATACAAATCGCAGCCGCGTTCCGGCGGCGGGCAGGCCTTTCCCGGCACGACAAGCCTTTCTGCAAATACGTTGACGCTTGTCGTTCGCGATGTGTTGCACGACCTTGCCTTGCATGGCGTGCGGCGCTTTGTCGTGGTGAACGGTCATGTGGAAAATGCCTGGCCGATCATCGAGGGGATCGACCTCGCCCTGCGCGAGATGCGGCGAGACGGCATCGCCGATGCGGAGATCTTGCGCCTCGAATATTGGGACTTCATCAAGCCGGAAACGCTGGACCGCCTGTTCCCCGAGGGATACCCCGGCATCGATCTCGAGCATGCGGCATTAATCGAGACATCGCTGATGCTGTTGCTCCGGCCCGATCTTGTGGATGTGCCGAAGACGCCGACGCATGGCCATGCGGAATTTCCGGCCTATGACCGCTATCCGGTGCGCCCCGGCCTCGTGCCCGCAACCGGCGTACTCGCCCGCGCCACAGGTGCGAGTGCCGAGAAGGGCGAATGGCTTGCGACCGACCATGTCGAGGGCATCACAGCCGCGATCCGCAAGGAATTCGATCTCTGAAGGAGGTACTCCCATGTCAACTTCCACCAAGCTCGATGCAATCCTGAAGGATGTTGCGGACGGCGCCGCGCTGCCGCTTGAGCGCGCCGTGACGCTGCCGCGCGAAACCTATATCGACGAGGATTTCTTTGCCTTCGAGCGCGACAACATCTTCAAGAAGGACTGGATGTGCTTTGCCCATGTCTCGCAACTGAAGACCCCGGGCAGTTTCGTCGCCATCGACCTGTTCGACGAGCCGCTGGTCGTTGTGCGCGGTCACGACGATCAGATCCGCGTCTTGTCGCGAGTCTGCGCGCATCGCGCCATGGACATCATGCCGGACGACCCGTCATTCCCGCGTGAAGGTGAGACTCGGCTTCTCGTCTGTCCATACCACAAATGGTCCTACGATCTCGACGGTTCGCTGCGCGGCTGTTCCCAGATGCACAAGGCCGAGGGCTTCGAGAAGAAGGACTGGCGGCTTTCCGAGTTCCGCAGCGAGGTATGGAACGGATTTGTCTTCGTCAATTTCGACGGGCAAGCAAAGCCGCTTGCGGCCCAATACGAGGAATTCAACCGTCTGATCGCGCCATGGAACGTGGCGGAGATGGAGCTCGCGATCGAGTTCGAATGGGAATGCGAATTCAACTGGAAGGTGATGGTTGAGAACTGGATGGAATCCTATCACCACATCGGTACACATGCGACGACGCTCAACCCGAGCATGCCGGGCGAGCTCACATGGGCGGATGCGGAGCGTCCCTACTTCATTCGCGCGCATCTTCCCTATACGGACAAGCTGCGTGCTGAACTTAAGGAATCCGCCTCTGGCGAGGGCCCTAAAGTCCCCGGCTTCAGGGCGATCAAAGGCTTGAGCGAAGATCAGGCGAATGAATGGGGTCTCTATCTCGGCTTTCCGTGCTTCATGTTCCTGACGACGCATGACCGGGCGATCTGGTACCGGCTGCTGCCCATCTCGGCGGGGCGCTGCAAGCTTCTCACGACGACGCTTGTTGCACCGTCAGCCAAGGAAGATCCGGACTATGAGAAAGCGTTGGTCAGCGAAGGCGAGATGCTGCGAAACTTCCACTCCGAAGACATGGTCGTGAATGCGGCAGTGCAGAATGGGTTGAAATCATCTCGCGCCGTGCGCGGACGCCTCAGCCATCTGGAAGAGCCGGTATGGCTAATTCAGCGCTATCTCGCGGCACGAGCGGCAGGACGATACCCTGAGAAGGCAAATCGTGCGCCCTATCACGGTCCCCAGGCGATGCAGGCCGCGGAATAGGTTTCAATAGGCGTGGGGGCGGCCGCCCGAGGCGAGACGGCTGGCCCAAAGCCGCGGCTGGCCGGACTGGCCGAAGGTAAGCGGGCGTCGGGCCGTAAGCGGGTTTGCCCCCGCATGTGGCTGGGGATGGGAAATCTGGATGGCGCCGAGGCGGCGTTCGGCCGGGTGAAGGGT
The DNA here is from genome assembly GCA_019635965.1 of Parvibaculum sp. Lineage (GTDB taxonomy): Bacteria > Pseudomonadota > Alphaproteobacteria > Parvibaculales > Parvibaculaceae > Parvibaculum. The sequence continues at coordinate 21,704 of JAHBYK010000040.1, forward strand.
GCCTTCGCGGTCCTCGACGAGCAGCGGCAAGTTCAGCACACGGCCCCAGGCACGCCAACGGGCCGAAGCATCGACACCGTCTTCACCGGCATAGACCACAAGGCTGCGCGGTGCGCGGCACCGGTGGCTGAGTTCCACAATGGCGACAAGGTTGCGGGCCCTGCGGTCGCAAGGAAGAATGCGGAGTGCCACACCTTCATACGCCGACAGCGGCTCCGACCATTCGAACCGGCCAAGAATGGGAGAGCTGTCATAGGCCGTGATCGCATCGCGATAGATGGTGGCGAAACGTATGAAGCCGAATGCCCGATCGACAGGGCCTCCCGCCTTCACGGCAACATGGCAGGGCAGGCTGAAGGGGTCGGCATCGAGCTCGCCACCCCGCCAGATACGCTTGCGCCGCTTTTGCTGAACCGCCTTTTCGCCGATCAAGGCCAACTCCCGTCAAAACTCGTGTCTCTGCCATGAGGTTATTCAGGGAAGGGTTGGCGGCTTATTAACGAGACTGCCCATATCGGCACATAATTTCAGGCCATGCTGAGCCCCGCCTTTGGCTTTGGCACAGCTTTGCGGCATTCTCAGGCCCCGCAAGCAGCCCGAACATCCGCCGAAAGCCCAGCAAGCCAATGTCATATACCTCTTTGCGCGAATTCCTCGACAAGCTCGAAGCCACGGGCGATCTCGTCCGGGTGAAGGAGCCTGTTTCGACCGTTCTGGAGATGACGGAGATCCAGACCCGGCTTCTGGCTGAGGAAGGGCCGGCGGTTCTTTTCGAAGCGCCGCTGATGCCGGATGGAAGCCCGGCAAAAATGCCGGTGCTCGTCAATCTCTTCGGCACGGTGGAGCGGGTGGCGAGGGGCGTGACTGCCAATTTTTCGGGCGGCGGTCCCATCGAGCGGACAAGGGCGCGCGATCTGCGCGAGGTGGGGGAGGCGCTGGCCTTCCTCCGCCAGCCGGAGCCGCCGGGCGGTTTCCGTGAAGCGGTTTCCATGCTGCCCATCCTCAAGACCGTTATGGCCATGAAACCGAAGACCGTATCATCGGCGCCATGCCAGGAGGTGGTGCTGACGGGCCGCGATATCGACCTGACCGCCCTTCCCGTCCAGATATGCTGGCCGGGCGAGCCTGCGCCGCTCATCACCTGGCCGCTCGTT
>JAHBYK010000041.1 GCA_019635965.1 Parvibaculum sp.
GGACGACGAATATACCGGCGTCGTCATCGAGAAGATTTCGGCACGCAAGGGCGAGATGATCGACATGCGCCCGACCGGCGCCGGCAAGACGCGCATCATCTTCCACTGCCCCTCGCGCGGGCTGATCGGCTATCACGGCGAATTCCTGACCGATACGCGCGGCACCGGCGTGATGAACCGCATCTTCCATGCCTATGAGCCCTATCGCGGCGAAATCGAAGGCCGCCGCAACGGCGTGCTGATCTCGAATGGCGCGGGCGATGCCGTCCCCTATGCGCTCTGGTACATCGAGGAGCGCGGCGTGCTCTTCATCAATCCGGGCGTGAAGGTCTATGAGGGGATGATCATCGGCGAGAACGCCCGTTCCGACGATCTGATCGTGAACCCCCTGAAGGCGAAGCAGCTCACGAATATCCGCACCACCTCGAAGGACGAGGCGGTGCGCCTCACGCCGCCTCGCCCGCTGACGCTCGAACAGGCGATTGCCTATATCGAGCAGGACGAGCTTGTGGAAGTGACGCCGAAGTCGATCCGGCTGCGCAAACGCTATCTCGACCCGAACGAGCGCAAGAAATACGCAAAGGCCGGCTGAGCGAGGTCAGGCGATCTTCTGGCGCACCGGCCGCATATAGTCGGGGTGCCGGAAGTCGTGAAACTCGTAGATCTTCCATGCGAGCGCATAGGGGTCCCGAAGGTCGTTCGCATAGGTCCGCTGCCTGATCTTCATCGCCTCGTTCGCTTCATTGAATTCGGCGATGGCCCGGGGAACGCCGACATCCTCGATATTGCCGAGATCGTCGAAATAGCAATGGATGCGCGGCAGTCTGTCTGCGGGACGCGACAGCGAAAAGATGCGGAACGCATCCGCCGTCGAAGAAAAATAATCGAGATCGAACATGATCGCCCCGATCGGGGAAGGCGAACCGCCGGCGAGGAATTGCGGAACCGTCTCGGCGACCGGCCCGAGAACGAGCTGCGCCCGCGCAAGCCTGCTCCGAAGCCCGTTGACATCCATGTCGTACCAGCCCTCCTGCCACTTCCAGGGCGCGTCCCGGTAGTCGGTAGGCGGAGGAAGCCCCATGCCGGTGTCAAAGCCTGCAATGTCGAAACGGACCGGAGAGGTCTTTTCGATATGGGAGCAGATCCTTTCGAGTTCGAGGAGGCCCGCACCGGCCGCCACACCGAATTCGATGACAGTCATTCTGTTGTGCCCGAGCGCGGCGGCTTCCGACGCGGCACGCATCACGCAATTGTAATAATGCTGCCTCGAAAAACCCCTGCTCTTCGACCGCAGCTTCTGCCATAGCGCCACCCGGAGCGGGTATGGATAAGACATCATCTTCTCGAAAGTCTTTCTCACACGGCACCTCTGGGCAGGGGTTGGCGGATAATGCGGGAAGGCTGGCAAGGTTTCTGCGCAATGCCGCTCCGGGCGATCCGATCCGGTCCGGCATTGCCTCCGATCTTCGCCGATGCCAATCTTCGTCGCAACAAGAACGAGGGGAAGGAGAGGCGGCATGGCGGGAAATCCCGAATGGCTGGCAAAGGTGACGGAAGCGGCGCTCGAACCGGCGCTGCCGATCATCGATCCGCATCATCACCTCTGGGTGCATCCGGGCTCGCGCTACGAGCTTGAGGAACTGCTGGACGACACCGGCCAGGGCCACAACATCCGGGCGACCGTCTTCGTCGAATGCAAGGCGATGTATCGCGCGGACGGACCGGAACACCTCAAACCCGTCGGCGAAACCGAATATGTGAACGGCATCGCCGCGAAATCGGCAAGCGGCGGCTTCGGCGAGATGCGTGCCTGTGCCGGCATTGTCGGCTTTGCCGATCTCCGCCTCGGCAGCGCGGTGGACGAAGTGTTGGAAGCCCACATCGCGGCGGCACCCGCCCGCTTTCGCGGCATCCGCCATGCCTCCGCCTTCGACGCGAGCCCCGAGGTGCGCCCCTCGCATACCAATCCGCCCGAGGGACTGCTTGGTCTCGAGGATTTCCGCGAGGGCTTCAAGCGGCTTGCCAAATACAACATGACCTTTGATGCCTGGCTCTATCACCGCCAGATACCGGAACTGACATCGCTTGCCCGCGCGAACCCGCAGACCACCATCATCTTCGATCACTTCGGCGGACCCATCGGCATCGGCCCCTATGAAGGCAAGCGCGCCGAAATATTCGCCCAGTGGAAGAAGGATGTGGCGGACCTCGCAAGCTGCCCCAACGTCGTGGCCAAGCTCGGCGGCATCAACATGGCCGTGAACGGCTATGGCTGGCACAAGCGCGCGCTGCCGCCGACATCCGATGAACTCGTCGCGGCGACGCGCGACTGGTATCTCCACTCGATCGATGTGTTCGGACCCGCACGCTGCATGTTCGAGAGCAATTTCCCGGTGGACAAGCTCTCCTGCTCCTATGGTGTGGTCTGGAACGCCTTCAAGAAGATCGCCTCGGGCTTCAGCGCGGATGAGAAGCGGCATCTCTTTCACGACACGGCGGCGCGGGTCTATCGCATCGCTGCCGCCTGAGGCTATAAGAAGGCGCGCAGCAAAGAGGTTGACATGCTCTCCCCGCAGGAAATCGACGAACTGACCGCCTTCATGCACGAGCTTGCCGATGCGGCGGCGAAGGTGACGTTGCCGCATTTCCGCGAAGGCATCGACGTCGATCACAAGGAAGGGCGCCACGCCTTCGACCCCGTGACGGCGGCAGACCGCGACGCGGAAGCCGCGATCCGCAGGCTGATCGAAACGCGCTACCCCTCGCATGGGATTCTCGGCGAGGAACACGGCAAGGCAGCCGGCAGCAGCCATCATCTATGGGTGATCGACCCGATCGACGGCACGCGAAGTTTCATCTGCGGTGTGCCGCTCTGGGGAACGCTCGTCGCGCTGAACGACGGCAAGCGGCCTGTCATCGGCATGATGGACCAGCCCTTCACGCGCGAACGCTTCATCGGCAGGCCGGGCGGCACGACACTTTCAACCCCGCATGGAACCGCCGTACTGAAAACGAGCGGCTGCAAGACTTTGGCGGATGCGAAACTCGGCAATACCGATGCCGGGATGTTCCGGGAAGATGGCGAGAAGGCCGCCTTCCGCGAACTCTCCTCGAAGGTGCGGCTGCGGCGCTTTGGCGGCGACTGCTATTTCTATTGCCTGCTTGCGGCGGGCACCATCGACCTCGTGGCCGAAACGGCGCTCGAAGCCTATGACATTCAGGCATTGATCCCGATCATCGAGAATGCGGGCGGCATCGTGACGGACTGGAAGGGCGGCGATCCGCAGGCAGGCGGCCAGGTGGTGGCGGCGGCAACGCCGGAGCTGCACAAGGCGGCGCTGGAGATACTTTCTCAGGCCTGAGCGGTAAACCTGTCGAACGCCTTCCAGAAAACGGCGCGGGCTTCATCGCGCTCGATCAGTATTTCATGACGCGCGCCCGGCACCGTGACGAGGCGCGCATGGGGCGCGTGAAGCGCGGCATGGGCAAGCGCGCGGCCCGAGACAAGCGCATCTTCCGCCGCCTCGCAAATGAGGAGCGGCGTTCGGACCCGCGCGAGATAGCCGGGCGCCGCCGTCATATCCATCGAACGGAAGGCGGCATGGAGCCAGCCGACAGTGGCCGAGCCGAGACCAAGCGCAGGCTCCGTCCGCGTCAACGCCTGCAACAGCGCATAGCGGCGTTCGTCATGCGTGAGGATATTCTCCTCGAAGGGCGTTTCATCCGCCGCCTTTTCATTGCCGCCCGGCACGAAAGCCTCATCGCGCCCGAGCCTGTGAAGCAGCGAGGTCAGTCCGCGTATCGCGCGCTCCATCCACGGGCTGAACCGCAAGCCGAACATCGGCGCGGAAAGGACGATGCGCGAGAACCATTCGGGATGGTCATGCGCGGCCCGAAGCAGGATCTGCCCGCCCATCGAATGGGCAAGCGCCATAAAGGGCTTCGGCATGGAGGGCGCGACGGCGATCATCAGCCGCGCGAGATCGCGGTCGAACTGCGCGAAATCCGCGATATGCCCCTTGCGCGGATCGGCAAGAAGGCGGGTGGAAAGCCCCTGCCCGCGCCAGTCCATGGTGACGACGGCAAAGCCGCGCTGGCGCAACTCGCCCGCGACCTCGAAATATTTTTCGGCAAACTCGGTGCGCCCGCCGAAAAGGAAAACCGTACCGCGCGCGCAATCGCCTCCCGTCCATTTGATGCAACGCAGTTGCGCCCCGTCCTCGGCACGAAGCCAGAAGGCCTCGCCGCCCTCCGGCATCGGGTTTTCGGGAAGGAGAACGACAGGCGCCGTCAATCGCGCGCCCCTTCGGCATTTGCCCGCCGCAGCATGATGGGCCGGAGCCGCGTCACCACGGAGACATCGCCGACGATGCGGATCCTGCCCTGCCGGAAGGCGGTGTTCTGGTCCACCTGGCGCTGAAGAATGGCGAGATTGAGCTGCGGATCGATATGCACCGTGCAATCGGCCGGCACATCACGCCGGTGAACCTCATTCGGCTTCTTCCGTCCATCGACAACGACTACGCCTGCACCCGGATGCACGAATTTCAGTATCGCCCCGAGCGAGACATCGGGCGTCAGCACCGATTTGAGGATCGCCACGATCTCGTCTTCGGCCTGTTTCAGCGTATTGGTCTGGGTTGTGTCTGCCTTGCCGCTTGCCATACCGGAATCATCCAAATCTCGTTGACGGGCGATCATAACACTCCTGCGGCGCGCCCCAAGAGTCTTTGGACCCGGCACTATTTCCTCTAGGGTTCCTCTTGTTCCGCGACAGGGAGACCCGCACCCATGAGCTGGGAAAAGGAAACCGACGAGATCAGGCGCCGCCGCGAACTGGCCAAGCGGCAGGGCGGCGAGGAAGCCGTGAAACGGCATCACGAGAAGGGCCGCCTGACCGTGCGCGAGCGGATTGCGCGGCTGGCGGACGAGGGCAGCTTCCGCGAAATGGGCGAAGGCGCGGGCGTGCCGCAATTCGACGAGGCGGGAAACCTCGTGGGTTTCGAGCCGGCCAATTATGTGCTCGGCTTTGCCACGGTGAACGGACGGCGGGTCGCCATTGGCGGCGAGGACTTCACCATGAAGGGCGGTTCGCCCAATCCGGCGGGCCTGCGCAAAAGCGTCTATGCGGAAGAACTCGCGCTTACCTACAAGGTGCCGCTGGTGCGGCTCCATGAAGGCGGCGGCGGATCGGTGGCGGGTTCCGGCGGCAAGAGCAATGCGCGGCCGCTCGGCGAGCCGGTTTTCGCAACGCCGCGCTTCCGCTCCATCACCCAGGTGCTGGGCGAAGTGCCGGTGGCGACGGCGGCGCTCGGCGCCGTGGCGGGAATGCCGGCGGCGCGCCTCGTCGCCTCGCATTTTTCCGTCATGGCGGAAGACGCCCAGGTGCTGATCGCCGGGCCCAAGGTCGTCGCCCGCGCACTCAACGAAGATCTGACCAAGGAAGAGCTTGGCGGCGCGGAGGTTCATTCGCGCTCCGGGGTCATCGACAATGTGGCCGCAAATGAGGAGGAGGCGCTTGCGGAGATTGCGCGCTTCCTTTCCTACATGCCCGACAATGTCTGGCAGTTGCCGCCGCGCGTGGCGACGGACGATCCGCGCGACCGCGCCGAGGAGGCGCTGCTTTCCATCGTACCGAAGGACCGCCGCAAGCCCTTCAACATGCGCAAGATCCTGAAGGCGGTGGTGGACCGGGACAGCTTCTTCGAAATGACCAGACGTTTCGGCCCCTCGCTCATCACGGGCCTTGCAAGACTGAACGGCACGAGTGTCGGCGTGATTGCCAATGATTGCCATTTCTATGCAGGCGCCATGACGGCACAGGCCGCGCAGAAGCTCCGCCGCTTCGCCGACATGTGCAATACGTTCCACCTGCCGGTTCTTTCCTTCGTGGACGAACCGGGCTTCATGATCGGCTCGGCATCGGAAAAGGCGGCGACCATCCGCCATGGCACGGCAGCGATCGCGGCGGTAATGCAAAGCCGCGTGCCCTGGGCGAGCGTCATCGTCCACAAGGTTTTCGGCGTCGCGGGGGCGGCGCATTTCGGGCCCGATGGCTATGTGCTTTCCTGGCCGAGCGCGGCAACGGGCGCGCTGCCCGTCGAAGGCGGCGTGGCGGTTGCCTTTGCGCGCCAGATCGCGGAAGCCCCGGACCCGGATGCGCTGCGCGCGGAACTCGAAGCGAAACTCGCGGCAGGACAATCGCCCTTTCCGCGCGCAGAAGGTTTTTCCGTGCATGAGCTGATAGATCCGCGCGAAACGCGGGCGCGGCTTTGCGACTGGCTCGACTGGACGGAGCCGCGCCGCGCCGTGGCGCTCGGCCCCTACAGGACGGCGATGCGCCCCTGAAAGGAAAGGGCCCCGCCCGGGCGGAGCCCTCCCTCCCCTCGCCGCTCCCCTCGCGGATCAGTAATTCGAAAAGAGGATGGCGCCGGTGATCGCGCTGATGCCAAGCCAGAGCGCGACATTGGAGCGGTCATAGGCGCGCACGCGGTAGTAAGGCCCGTAATGCGGATGCGACGAGTAGAACACCGGCGCGCCGAAGCCGTGATAGTGGTGCTGCACCACATAGGGCCGCCAGTAGGACCACGGCCTGACCTGATGATGGTGATAGACCACGACCGGCGGGCGATGACTGTAATAGCGATGCGCATTATGGCGCTTGTAGGCCCGCTGCACGTCGCGGCTGTTGTGATGATAGTGCTTGCCATGCACAAGCTCGACGGCGCTGCGCGCATCGGCCGGAACCGATGGCTTCACCGATACCGCCTGTGCCGCTGCGGGCGCGGCGATGCCAAGGGCAGCGGCGAGACCGGCAAGAATTGCGAGCTTCTTCATGATGCTGTCCTTTCAAAACCTGTTTCGATCCATGTACCCGTGAGAGCAAGAATGATCGCCGCCGACTGAACGGTTAATGGGTGCGCCGTTCATCTGGCGTTCAGGTTCGCGCAAGGATTTCTGCGGATTTTCCGCGCCTAGCCGCCGAGAAAGAGGCGGCCGACATCCGGGTTTTCGAGAAGTGCGCGGCCCTCGCCGGCCAGCGCCACGCGGCCAGCCACCAGCACATAGCCGAGATCGGCAAATTCGAGCCCGCGCTTGGCGTTCTGCTCGACCATGAGGATCGTCTTGCCCTGCGACTTCTGAAGATCGGCAAGGATGTCGAACACCATGTCGATCATGCGCGGCTCGAGCCCGATGGACGGTTCGTCGACCAGCAGCACATGCGGGTCCATGATGAGGGCACGGCTGATTTCGAGGAGACGCCGCTCGCCGCCGGAAAGCACGCGGGCGCGCTCGTGCCGCCGCTTCGCAAGGCGGTCATAACGCGCAAGGATGCGCTCCGCCGCCGCCATCGCCTTTCCCTGATCGGCAAGGAGGTAGCCGCCCATCAGCAGGTTTTCCTCGACCGTCATGTCCGGGAAGACGGAATTATCCTGCAATATGTAAGCGATGCCGGCATCGCGGAGCTTCTCGCTCGGGCTCAATCGCGTGATGTCGCGCCCGCCGGCAGAGACGCGGCCCGAGGAAATTTTCGTGAAACCGAAGATCGAATGAAGCACGGTGGACTTGCCCGCGCCGTTCGGACCGACAAGGCAGAGGCTCTGCCCGGCGCCTACCGCAAGATCGACGCCGTGGAGAATTTCCATCGCGCCGTAGCCTGCATGAAGCGCATCGAGCGCGACAACGGGTTCGCCCCTCACGAGCGCCAGAATTTCATCGCGCGGCACGGCGCGCGCGATCGCCTCCGCTTCGCGTGCGACATCGGCGACGGAGAGAACCGTATCGACCGACCCGGCGCCATAGCCGCTTGCACGTCTGTCCTCGCCCGCCATCACGCCACCCCGAGATAGGCATCGAGCACGCGCGCATCATCGCGCACTTCGTCCGGCGTGCCCTCGGCCAGCACCTGGCCATGCGCAAGGCATGTGATGCGATGCGCGAGGTTCATGATGACGCGCATATTGTGCTCGATGACGAGAAGCGTGACGCCAAGCTCGCTGTTCGCGCGGCGAAGCCTGTCGATGAGGCCATTTATCAATGTCGGATTGATACCCGCCGTCGGCTCGTCGAGCAGCAGAAGCTTCGGCTCGTTCATCAGCGCCATCGCAAATTCGAGAAGTTTCTGCTGGCCAAAGCTGAGACGGGCGGCCTTCTCCTCGCGTTTTTCATGGAGGCCGACAAAGGCGAGAAGATCAGCCGCGCGGCGCGAGGTGGCGGGCGGCACGGGGCGAAGCAGCGACAGCAGCCCGCCCTGCGCCTCGCGCGCCGAGATCGCCATGTTTTCCATGCAACTCATGGCGCCATAGATGCGCGTCTGCTGATAGGTGCGGATGAGACCGAGCCGGGCGATGGTCGCCGTGCGAAGATGCTTGATCGGCGCGCCTTCGAACAAGATGTCGCCTTCATCAACCGCATGGGCACCCGCGATGCAGCCGAAAAGCGTCGACTTGCCGGAGCCGTTCGGTCCTATGAGACCCGCGATTTCGCCGCGCTCGACGCCGAGCGAGATATTGGCATTGGCGACGACGCCGCCGAACCGCTTGGTGACGTTGCGGACTTCGAGAAGCGCGCTCATGCCGCCTCCCGCCTTGCCCGCCGTTCCGCCCACCAGCCCATGATGCCCTGCGGGAAAAAGACGACGATGATGACGATGAGCGCACCGAGCGCGACGCGCTGCCAGCCAAGAAGCCAGGTCCAGAAGATTTCCTGCGTGATGTGAAAGACGACCGCGCCGAGCACCGGCCCCCAAAGCGTGCCCTTGCCGCCCAATATCGCCATCAGCACCATCCAGACGCCGAAAGTGGCGCCCGCAAAGGCGACATCGCGCGGGTCGATGAAGCCGATCATGTTGGCGGCAAGCCCGCCCGACAGCGCAAGGAAGAAGGCGGCGATGCACCAGGCGAATATCTTGATGGGCGTGGTACGCAGACCCATCGCATCCGCCTTGTCGTGATCGTCGCGGATGGCATTGAGCGCGAGGCCGAAGCGCGTGGAATAGAGCCAGCGGCAGAGAAGGAAGCAGCAGGCAGCGACCGCAAAGAGAGAATACGAGAAGAAGAGTTCCCGTTCGCCAAGCGCACCGGGATAGAGCGGCAGCGCCATGCCGGAGCCCGCGCCGACATAATTCCAGCCGGCCGCGATCTCACCCGAGGCAACGGTGAGGCCGAGCGTGGCGATGGCGAAATAATGGCCGCGAATACCAAGCAATGCCGAACCGAGGAGAGCGGCGGCAAGAACCGCGAGGCCTGTCCCCACAACAAGGCCGAGCGCAAGCCCCTCGAAATAGGGGAGGCCCATATCGCGCTGGATGACCGCGGCGGCATAACAGCCGATGCCGAAGAACACGATATTGCCGAAGGAGTTGTAGCCCATGCGGCCGCCCAGGATGTCCCATGTCACGGCAAAGACGATCATCAGCCAGAGAAAGGCGAATTGCGTGACGAGCGCGGGCAGGAGGAGCGGCCCGGCAATGCCGGTGAGGGCAAGCAGGGCGGCGATATGCCAGTCGGAAAGGCGGCTCATTCGAGATGGCTCCGCTGCCGCGCCGCGCGCAGATTGCGCCAGACGAGAATGAGAACCATCAGCGCGAAGACGAAGGCGATCTGGAATTCGACGCCGAGCACGAAGCCCGCGACATTCTCGAGCGCGCCGAGCCCGAGCCCGGCGGCCACCACGCCGCCGACATTGCCGACGCCCGCGACGACCACCACCATGAAGGAGCGGATCGTATAGGGCAGGCCCATATAGGGATGGATCGTCCAGGCCATGACGGCGAGGCTTCCCGCCGCGCCGCATAGCGCCGCATTGAGGCCGTAGGTCGCCGCGAACACGCGGTCCGTGTCGATGCCGAGGATGCGCGCGGCGCGCGGGTTCTGCGCCGTCGCGCGGATCGCCTGACCCAGACGCGCCTTGCGAAGAAACAGCCAGAGCGCCGCCCCCGCGCCGATGGCGAGCAGGAAGGCGAGGAGCTTCACATTGGCAAGCGTGACCATGCCGTCGAGAAAATGAACGGACCCGAGCGCCGCATCGACGCTGCGCACTTCGGCGCCGAAGACGAGATTGGCAAGCTGCTGGATGAGGATCGACAGACCGAAGGTCGCAAGGATCGAGATGAAGATGTCGCGGTCCACCACCCGGAAGATGACGCCGCGATAGATGAGCCAGCCGACGCCATACATGATGGCCGCCGACAGCGGCAGACCAAGCAGCGGATGCAGCCCGTATTGCACGGCGACGAAGGTGATATAGCCGCCGAGAACCACCAGCTCGCCCTGCACGACATTGACGATGTTGAGCACACCCCAGACCAGCGCCATGCCATAGGCGGCGAGCGCGAAAATCGCGCCGATCAGGAGCCCGTTCAGCACCACATCGAGCGTGATGGCGGGAAATTCGACGAGCAGCGAAAGATTGTCGAGCACGCGGCCTTCCCTCTAGCGCCGCTCGGACCAGGCCGGAGTCGGCCAGCGGATTTCGCCCTCGGCAAATGCCTGCGGATAGACGACGACATATTTGCCGTCCTGAACCTGGAAGAGAACCATCGGCTTCTTGATGTTCTTGCCCGTCTCGTCGAATTTCACCGGGCCATAGAAGGTCATGATGTCGGTCTGCGTCAGCGCATCGCGCACGGCATCGGGCTCAAGCGTGCCCGCCCGCTCGAAGGCATCCGCAAAGACCTGCACCGCCGCGCTCGACTCCGCCGCCTGATAGGGCGCGACCTCGCCATAGGTCTGTTCATAGAGCGCGGCATAATCCGCCGCGCTGCCGAACAGCGGATCGGAATATTTCAGGGTCGATGCCCATTGCGCGGCACAAAGCGCATATTCGGCGGCGGCGCCGAAAGTCTCGGCAATGCGCGCGGAGTCGCAATGCGTCAGCGCCAGCATGGGGACGTTGACGCGCTGGTCCGCAAGCTGGCGGATGACAAGCGAGGCGCCCTTGTCATGGCCCGAGACCAGCAGCAGATCGGGCCGGAGCGCCTTCACCTTGGTCAGCGTCGCCGACATGTCGTTGAGCTCGGGCGGCAGCTTGTCGTCCACCACCACCTTCATGCCATGACGCTCCATATCGGCCATGACACCGGCGCGCACATCCTGCGAGAAGGGATCGTTCTCGAAGGCCATGGCAACGCGAAGTTTCGACGGGTCCTCGTTGAGCGCGGCGGCAAGATCGACCGCCGGGCGGAGATATTCATCCGTCGTCGACAGCACGGCGAAGAGATAGCGATAGTTCTTCTGGAAGAGCGAGATGGCGGCGCCATTCGCCTCGACCATCGGGATACCGTATTTCTCGGTGACGGGGGCGATCGCTTCGGTGAGACCCGAGGAATAGGGCCCGAGCAGGAATTTCACACCGTCCTGCTGGATCAGCCGCTCGACAAGCTGCGCGCCGCGCGCGGGCGTCGATTCATCGTCGTAATAAGTGATGTCGAGGAGATAAGGCTTGCCGCCGACATTGACGCCGCCTTCCTCATTGATGCGCTTCACGGCGAGGTCATAGCCCTTGCGCGTGAAATTGCCGTTGGAGGAATATTTACCCGTAAGCGAGACGGCCGCACCGAGCTTGATGACGCCGGGCTCTTCCGCCCGTGCCCCGGCCCCGCCGAAGATGAGCGCGGCCGCCAGAATGAGGCCCGGAACCAGCTTCTTCATCGTCTTCCCCCAACAAAATGCGCCGAAAATGGCCGAAACCCGCGCGTCCGCAGAGCTTATACCCATCTTGAAGGCGGATGGTGAAATTCCCAAATACCCTGTGCCGGGTGCCGCAGGACGGGCCCGGCGCGGAGGTCCGCCCGGCCGGCCTTGAGGCGGCAGAAGGGCCTTTCCGCAGGAAACACATCGCTTCAAGAGGATGTACCCATGCGCAATTTCGACTTTTCCCCGCTCTATCGTTCGACCATCGGCTTCGACCGGCTGCAGTCGCTGCTCGATTCGGTGACTCATGAGAGCGCGCCCACCTATCCGCCCTATAACATCGAGCGCACCAGCGAGAACGAGTACCGCATCACCGTGGCGGTGGCCGGCTTCGCCGAGAGCGATCTCGACATTGAGGTGAAGCAGAACGTGCTCACCATTTCGGGCAAGCGCACCGAGCCGGAAGAGGCGACCTATCTCTATCGCGGCATTGCGGGCCGCAGCTTCGAGCGCAGCTTCCAGCTTGCCGACCATGTCGAGGTGCAAGGCGCCCGGCTCGAGAACGGCCTCCTCCATGTCGATCTCGTGCGCCGCGTGCCCGAGGCCCTGAAGCCGCGCCGGATCGAGATTTCCTCAACCGCGCCGGGCTCGAAAAGCCTCGAAGGCAGCCTTGCCACCGCGGCCGACTGAAAAACGGACGATATGAAACCGAGGGGCGCCGCAGGGCGCCCCTTTTGTTTTCAGCTCAGCTTCAGCCGCGTTTCGACAAGCGAGGGATCGCCCTCGATCGGGTGGCGCGTGAAGCCCAGATCGTCGCAGAGATTGAGCATGCTGCGGTTCTCGCGCAGCACATGGCCGAAGATTTCGCCGACGCCGCGCGCGCGGCCATAGGCGATCAGCTTCTTCATCAGCGCATAGCCAAGCCCGTGGCCATGCAGGTCGCCGCGCACGATGATCGCAAATTCGGCGCGCTCGCGGTCCGGGTCTTCGGAGAGGCGGCCGACAGCCGCAAACTCCTTGCGCGTTTCATCCGTGAAGATCACGAATGCCATCTCGCGGTCATAGTCGATCTGGGTGAGGCGGGCGGCAAGCTGGCGCGGCAGCTTGCGCAGCGGCGACAGGAAGCGGAGCCGCACATCCTCGGGGTCCGTATGCGCCAGAAGATCGTCGGTGAGCGGCGCATCTTCGGGCCGGATCGGCCGGAGCGGATAGGTGCGGCCATGACGGTCCACCAGCTCGCCTTCGAGCGACACCGGATAGGGACGGATCGCAAAACGCGCCGTGCCTGTCGATTTTGCTGGCATGACGCGTACCCGCGCATCAAGCGCGACGATGCCATCGGCATCCGCCCAGAGCGGGTTGATGTCGAGTTCGGCCACCTCCGGGTGATCGGCGGCAAGATCGCCAAGCGCCATCAGCGCCATGGCAATCGCCTCGCGGTCGGCGGGCTTCTGGTTCCGATAACCTTCGAGCAGGCGCGACACGCGCGTGCGCGAAATCAGATCGTCGGCGAGAACGCGGTTGAGCGGCGGCAGTGCCATCGCCTTGTCGCGCACGACCTCCACCGCCGTGCCGCCCTGACCGAACAGGATGACCGGACCGAAAGTCGCATCGTCCACGATGCCGAGGATCAGTTCGAAGGCGCCGGGCTTGCGCACCATCTGCTGGACGGTGAAGCCCTCGATCCTGGCATCCGGGTAAAGGCGCGACACGCGCCGGAGCATCCTTGTCGCGGCCTCCGACACAGCCTCCGCGTTTTCGAGACCGAGCGCCACGCCGCCCGCATCGCTCTTGTGCGTGATGTCGCGCGAGAGAATTTTCAGTGCGACGGGAAAGCCGAGCTCGCCCGCAACCTGCGCCGCCTCCGCGCCGGAGGCGACAATGCGCGTCTCGACCACGGGGATGCCATAGGCCGCAAGCAGCAGCTTTGCCTCGGCCTCGCTCAGCCATTCGCGGCCTTCGCCGAGCGCCTTTTCGATGAGGGTCCGCGCGGCGGCGCGATCATGCTTGGAACGGTCCGGCCCCGGCGCATCCGGTATCTGCATCAGCAGCCGCTGATTGCGGTTGTGCCTGACATGGAGCATGAAGGCGCGGATGGCGCCTGTCGGCGTGTCATAGGTCGGGATGCCATGTTCCTGAAAGGCCGCACGGGCATCGCGCGCGCCCCTGTCGCCGAGCCAGTTGGTGAAAACGGGCTTGCTCGACTTTTCCGCCGCCTCGATGACGGCATGAGCCGCAGAGAGATTGTTCACCACCGCGGTCGGACAATTCATCACCAGCAGCGCATCCGTTCCCTTGTCGGCGAGCAGGGCTTCCATGCCATGCGTATAGCGCGCGGCATCGGCATCGCCGATGATGTCCACGGGATTGGCGCGGCTCCATGTACGCGGCAATACCTTGTCGAGAATGGCGATCGTGTCGTCCGAGATTTCCGCGAGCCGCCCGCCCTCATCGATCAGGAAATCGGTGGCGAGAACGCCGACGCCGCCGCCATTGGTGAGAATACCGAGGCGCTCGCCAAGGATCGGGCGGCGCTCGGAGCGCGTCGAGAGCGTTTCGACCGCATCGAAAAGATCCTCGATGCCGAATTCGCGCAACATGCCGGCGCGGCGGAAGGCCGCCTGATAGACCGCATCCGACCCCGCGAGCGCGCCGGTATGCGAAGCCGCCGCACGCGCACCCGCCTCGTGGCGGCCGGCCTTGATGACGATGACGGGCTTCAGGCGCGCCGCCTGCCGCCCCGCCGACATGAACTTCCGCGCATCGCGGATCGACTCGATGTAGAGCAGGATGCTTTTCGTCTGCGGATCGGCGGCGAGGAAATCGAGCATGTCACCGAAATCGACATCGGACATACCGCCCAGCGAGGCGATATGCGAGAAGCCGATGCCGCGGCTCGTTGCCCAGTCGAGCACGGCGGTGACGACGGCGCCCGACTGGGAGACGAAGGCGACGTGACCCTTTGCAGGCTGAACATGGCCGAAAGAGGCATTGAGCCCGTTGCCCGGCGCCATGATGCCGAGGCAGTTCGGCCCGGCGATGCGCAGAAGATGGGGCCGCGCGGCCGCGAGCATTTCGGCCTGGAGCTTCCGCCCCGCCTCGCCAAGCTCGCCGAAGCCTGCCGTGATGACGACGGCGGCCCTGGTGCCGCGCCGGCCAAGCTCGCCAATGAGTTGCGGCACGCCCTGCGGCGGGGTTGCAATGACGGCGAGGTCCGGCGCTTCCGGCAGGCTTGCCACATCCCTGAACACGGGCTGGCCGAGAATCTCGCCGCCCTTCGGATTGACCGCCCGCACCGGCCCCGGCAGGCCCGCGCCGAGGAGATTTGCGAGCAGCACATTGCCGACCGACCCCGGCCTCGCACTCGCCCCGATCAGCGCAACGGAACGGGGTGCGTACATGCGGTCGAGATTTCGGATCGACATGGGGGAATGGCCTCACGACTGGTCACACATTGCCAAGCCTAAACGCCATTGCCGGCAAACACATAACAGCGATCTGCCGCACCTGCGGCAAATCGGCAAGATATTGGAATTATTATAGTTTTCAGACAGTCCCGGGGCCGGGTGAGAGGCCGGGTTAGCAAGCCCTTAACCCGCCACCTGTTATGAAAAATCGCCATCCGGGCGGATGGCCGGGATCGAACGAAATCCCGCAAAACTGGGCTGGCCGGCGCTGCATCCGGCAGGACGACGAGGAAATGCGCACGATCTTCCGTGCCTTCGACTACCGCCACCTGCTCGCTCTGACAGGGCCGACGGCGCGCGCCCTCGCCCTCAAGATATTCCTGCTGCTGATCGCGCTGACCGCCATTCAATCCATCATCGACTATTACGAATTGCGCGCCGTGATGTTCTCCAAGGTGGAACAGCGCGCGTCGAAGATGGCCGATCATCTCGCCATGCGCGCGAAGCTCGACGACGATTTCAGCATTGCCGAAGCGGCGCAGGCCGTCGCGCGCGAGACGATCTGGAACGACGATCTTCTCGCCATATTCCTTCTGGACAGGGAGGGCCGCGTTCTCGAGGGTGAACGGACATCGCAACTCGTCAAACCGGATGACTTTCTCGCTCTGCCGGAAGTTCGTACCGCGATCAGCGCGACTTTCATGCTGGAGCGGCCGCAAAGTTTCAGAACCGATTTCGGGGGTATTGCCGGCTGGGTCCATGCCGCGCCCGTGCCCGGCGAGGATCTGATGACGATCACATTCGCCGATCTCCGTCCGGCAATGCGCGAGCTGACATACTCGATCGGCGCGGCTGCGCTGCGCCAGACATTTTCCACGGTCGTGCTCATGGCCGCGCTTTTCATGCTGCTGAACAGCGCCGTAATCCGGCCGCTTGAGCGGCTCGCAAGCGCGGTGCGCGCCAGCGCGCGCAGCCGCTTCACGCCGCCCGCCAGTATCCCGAAGGGCGAGATTGCCGATCTCTCCGAGCTTTTCGCACAGGTCTTCGGCCGGTTGCAGCAAAGCCTGCGCGACAACGAACGGCTCGCGCTCGTTGCGAACGGAACGGATTCGGGCGTGCTCATCGCCGACCGGGACGGCCGGATTCTCTGGGCCAATGCTTCCTATGTCCGCATGACCGGCTTTGAACGCGGCGAGGTGGAAGGCCGCTACCCGCAGGACATTCTGGCCCGCTTCGGCGGCATCGGCGCGATGAAGGTGCTTGTCGAAAGCGCGGCGGACGGCGAAGCGCGCATGGTCGAGACGATCAGCCTGACGCGGCAAGGCGGCCAGTACTGGGCCTCGATCGAGGCGCGTCCGATCCGCAACCGCAAGGGCGAGATCCGCAACTACATTCTGGTGGAAACCGATATCACCAGCCGCAAGCAGACCGAGATCAAGCTGAAGCGCAGCCAGACGGAGCTTCAGGACCGCATCATCGACTTGCAGCACACCTCGATCCAGCTCGAGCAGGAACGCGCGAAACTCGCGCGCAACGCCTATGACCTCGCGCTCGCCAAGGAAGCGGCGGAAAACGCGAACCGCGCGAAATCCGCTTTCCTTGCCACCATGAGCCACGAATTGCGCACGCCGATGAACGGCGTCATCGGCATGTCGGAGCTTCTCCTTTCGAGCGAGCTGACGGAAGAACAGCGCGACCGGATTTCCACGATCCGCGAATCCGGCGAATGTCTGCTCACGATCCTGAACGACATTCTCGATCTCTCGAAGCTCGAGGCGGGCCGCCTCGAACTCGAATTTGAAGCGGTTTCGCCGAAATCCATTCTCGAAACGGTCGTCCGTGTGCTGCGTCCCAATGCCGCCGAAAAGGGCCTCGTGCTGACAGCGCACTGCGATGCGGGCGTGCCGGACAGCATCATGGGCGACCCGACGCGGCTGCGGCAGATCCTCTTCAACCTTGCCGGCAATGCGATCAAGTTCACGCCGAGCGGCGAAGTGAACATAACGATTTCCGGCGTGCCCGCCGCGAAGCCGGGCCATGCCGACCTCACCATCACCGTGCGCGATACGGGCATCGGAATTCCCGAAGCGATGCTGCCACGGCTCTTCACGCGCTTTCAGCAGGCGGACAGTTCGATCTCCCGCACCTATGGCGGAACGGGGCTCGGCCTTGCGATCACGCGCGAACTGACGTCGCTGATGGGCGGCACGATCGATGTGGACAGCGTCGAAGGCGAAGGCAGCACCTTCACCATCCGCCTGCCAGCCGAGATCGTGACAGCGGACATGGCGGCGAGCATGTCGGCCGTGGTGGCGCCCGCGCGCGTTGATGGGCCTGCGCAGCCGCTGCGCATCCTGCTTGCCGAAGATCAGCCCGTGAACCAGAAGCTCATGATCGCGGTCATGGAACGGCTCGGCCACAGCCTCGCCATCGCCGAAAACGGCATCGAAGCGATACGCAAATTGCGCGAGCAGCCATTCGACATCGTGCTGATGGACATTCAGATGCCGATTATGGACGGTATCCAGACCACCAGGGTGATCCGCGCCTGCGACGAGCCGTGGCGGAACATTCCAATCGTTGCGCTGACCGCACATGCGATGGAAGGCCATAGCGACCTCTATCTCGCGGCGGGCATGAACGGCTTCGTGTCAAAGCCCTTCAAGATCGACCTTCTTGTGGAAGCGATCGCCCGCGCCATGTCCGGCGAGCGGCCGGAGCCGGAGAAGGCTGCGGCGCCGGCGCCCCGCGCCATCGCCACGGACGAGGCACCGGCCCCGAACGGGGCCTTGCAGGACATGCTGGATGAACTGAACCGTATGACCGGCTGATCCGCCCGTCAGGCGGCGCGGCCCGTGAGCTGACGGAGCTTTTCGATGAGACGGGCGCCCGTCTCGCCGCCATCGCCGGTGATGTTGTTCTCGGCGACATTCTTCAGCATACGGATGTGCATGTTGACGATGGCGAGCTCGTTCGGCGCCGTGCGCGGACCGCCGCGCAGATAGTCGCAGAAGGAGGCACCGATATCCGTCACCAGATCATAGCCGAAGGAACCGCCCTGCCCCTTGATGTTGTGGGCAATGCTGTGAAGCTCGGCGAGCTTTTCCTGATCCGCCCCTTCCGCTTCGATACGCGACCAGAGCGCACAGAGCGCGGCGACATCTTCGCCAAGCTGCTCGCGATAGGTTTCACGAAGCGCCTCGACGGCAGCTTCGGCCCGCGCAATCATGCTTTCGAAGTCGTTGGACGTATCGTCCATCGGGTTCGCCATTGTCCTGCCCCATGCCGGATGCGGCACATTTGCTTGCCTGCGATACTAGGCGGACGGCGTTAATGAACATTAAAGGGGTTCAGCCGCGAAGAAGCGCAAGAAACCGCGAGATTTCTTCTTCCGTGGTCTGAAATGAGGTGACGAGACGGATGGTCCGCGTATCGGCGCCGTCACCGGCCATCGGCCAGGGATGGAAACGCGCACCGGCGGCACGAAGCCGCTCGATCGCGGTCTTGGGAAGCCGCGGGAAAATCTCGTTCGCCTGCGGCACGACGGGAATTTCAACGCCTGCCGCCGCAAGACCTGCCGCCAGGCGGGCCGCCATCGCATTTGCATGGGCCGCGAGGCGGAGCCAGAGCCCGCCTTCGAGATAGGCCTCAAGCTGCGCCGACACGAAGCGCATCTTGGAGAGAAGATGTCCCGCGCGCTTGCGCCGGAAGGCGAGATCGCTGCCGATGTCGCGGTTGAATACGATGACGGCTTCGGCCGCGAGCGCACCGTTCTTCGTCGCACCGAAGGAAAGAATGTCGATACCCGCCTTCCAGGTGAGGTCCGCAGGCGAGACGCCGAGGCTCGCAACTGCATTGGCAAAGCGAGCGCCATCCATATGGAGACGAAGGCCCCGCAACCGCGCGATACCTGACAGAGCCTCGATCTCCGCCACGGAATAAACGGTGCCAAGCTCGGTCGATTGCGTGAGCGAGAGCGCCGCCGGCTGCACATGATGGACAATGCCGGCAGGATAGGCATCGAGCACCGCCTGCACCGCCACGGGCTCCACCTTGCCGCCCGCACCGCCGACCGCAAGAAGCTTCGCACCGCCCGAAAACATTTCCGGCGCGCCACATTCATCGAGATGTATATGCGACAGCTCGTGGCAGATCACCGCGCCATAAGGCGGCGCGATGGCCGCAAGCGAGAGCGCATTCGCCGCCGTGCCGGTGACGACCGGAAAGACATCGACCTCATGCTCGAAAATTTCGGCCAACCGCGCCTTGAGCCGCGCCGTCGCTTCGTCGCCGCCATAGGAAACGGCATGACCGTCATTCGCGCGGGAAAGCGCCGCCATGATTTCGGGCGCGGCGCCCGCCGTATTGTCGCTCGCAAAATTCATGATGCCTTACACCAACGCTTCGACACGCTCCGGCCGCCCCGACCAGGACCAGGCCATGCTGGGCCGCGAGAGCCCGAGCATCATGCCGCCGAGCGCCTTGGGATGCAGCCATATCTGATCGGCCGGAAGATGCGCCGGCCGCTCCGCCGGGCGGTCGATGGTGACGCCGGCACCTGCTGCTGCCGCCCGCGCCGCGATCAGATTGATGTCGCGCGTTTCGGCAAAGGCCATATAGAGGCACTGTCCGAACTTGCGGAAATACCGCTCCATCGTCGTGCCTTCCTTCACCGGGTCGATCACCTCAAGCCGGTCGAGCCGGTCCTCGTCGAACAGGGTCAGCGTGCCGCGATAGCCGAACAGCTCGGAAACGATCTCGGTGTAATAGCTGTCATTGAGGCCGAACAGCGCATTGAGCGCGCGGGTGACGCCGCCCGTATCTTTCGAGAGAAGCGTCGCCTCATAGAAGAAGTCGATATCGCCCACCGCATCGAGCGCCTGATCCTCGCTGGCAACGACGCGAAGCCCGGCGATACCCGTATCCGCCACATCGAGATGAAGCTGCCCCGCCTCAAAGGGCGCCGAAACACCCCGCGCCTCGAGATGCCTGCGCAGCGCGGCAATATCGGGCGTGGCGACACCCGCCGCATATAAATGTGGGCCTCGCGCGGCAACGGCATCCGCGATCTTGCCGGTCCCGTCCGGCGTCAGCAGTTCGACCCAGCCATTGCCCGCCCGGAGCAGCATCCGCCGGGCGCCGAGCCCTTGAAGCCTGTCCGAGCCGGCCTTTTCGGCCCCAAGCAGCCCGATCCAGCCCTGGGCTGCCGCTTCGGCATCCGGCACCGCCAGCTGTATCCTGTCGACCCGTGTCAGCAACTTGCCTCTCCCTCCGCTGGCCGGGCCATTCTCCGCCCGTTCATTGCCCCTGCCCGAGCATGTCAGAGCGGGCGGCCGGGGAAAACCTCGATAAATTTCCCGTAATCAAGTTGAGAACGAGTCCGAACTTTAGGTCAGCAATCCTGTCTTATTTGCTTGATTCAGGGTTTGGGGTTTGGCATATTCCGCCTGCTGGGGAAGCACCGCTTTTCCGGCAGCGAAGGTCTGCCCTCACATGCCGGCCTTTTTGTAAGCCCCCGCTCCGGGCAAAGGAGCACCAAGCAGAAAGCTCCGTCTGGGATGGCGGCACTGCGAGGGAATGCAAGTGCGCCGGCGGCCTGTCAAACCGCAATGCGTCCGGGCGTCCCCGAAAGCGGATCGCGTTGCGGTCCGGCGGTGAAGCGTCTCGCCGGGCATCCCGGCAGGGACTT
>JAHBYK010000042.1 GCA_019635965.1 Parvibaculum sp.
CGCATAGAGGATGAGGTCGGCCCAGCTGATCTTGTTGCCGTACTTCTTCTTGATCGGCCAGAGCAGACGGCGCGCCTTGTCGAGGTTGCCGTTATCCGGCCATGAGTTGAGGGGCGCGAAGCGGATATTGCCCGCACCGCCGCCGCCGCGGCCATCCGCCAGACGGTAGGAGCCGGCCGAGTGCCAGGCGAGACGGATCATCAGACCGCCGTAATGACCCCAGTCGGCGGGCCACCAGTCCTGGCTGTCCGTCATCAGCGCCGTCAGATCCTTCTTCAGCGCCGCGAAGTCGAGCTTCTTCAGTTCCTCGCGGTAGTTGAAATCCGGCCCGAGGGGGTTGGTCTTCGTGTCGTGCTGGTGGAGAATGTCGAGGTTGAGGGCATTGGGCCACCAGTCCTCATTCGTGGTGCCCTTGCTCACGGTCGTGGCGCCGCCATGCATGACCGGGCATTTACCTTCGGTGCTCATCTGTCTTGTTCCTCCTTGTGCCTTGAGGTTTCTGGTCGGGGGGATCAGTTTAGAATTATTCCAATTAAAAAATACACGGTTCCGCTGCGATTGCAAGCCCGTCCGGCGCCATGAAAAAGCCCCCGGCTTGCGGGGGCTTTTCTGGTGGCGGGCCGGCATGGCCCGGCCTCAACCGCCT
Source organism: Parvibaculum sp. (assembly GCA_019635965.1). Classification (GTDB taxonomy): domain Bacteria; phylum Pseudomonadota; class Alphaproteobacteria; order Parvibaculales; family Parvibaculaceae; genus Parvibaculum. Next base: position 647 of record JAHBYK010000042.1, read on the forward strand.
TTGCGCCGGAAGCCCATATTGAAGCTGATCGAGACGCGAAAATCATCGCTGCGGTTCGGCTGCACCGAATGTTGCAGCCAGCCGGGGAAGATGAGCAGCAGTCCTTCCTTGCCCTTGTATTCCATGGCCTGGGTGTTGATGCGGGTGCGCGCCTTCACCGGGAAGGTCGCCATCACGCGCTCGCGCACCGGATCGTAGAATTCGATATTGCCGCTTTTCTCCGGCACCTTCGCATAATAGGCGCCGGAGAGGATCGAGTTCGGGTGCACATGCGCCTTGTTGAAATCGCCGGGCCCGTTCCTGTTCAGCCACATCTCCTGAAAGAAGAGTTCGAAGCGGTCGAAATCGAAGGAGAGGTAGGAGGCGCAGCCCGCACAGGCATTGCCGATGATGCGGCGTATCTCCGCGAGATCGTCGGTGAGGTGGAGATTCGCCGCCGAGTGCCAGCCGCCCACATTGGAGCGTGTGATGGCGCGTCCATTCCGCTCCAGTTCCTCCAGAACGGATAGAATATGTGCGTTGATGCGCTCATGGTCGGGCACCTGGCGCGACCAGACAGGCGCCGGAAACCATGTCTCGGGCATGAAGCCGGGCCGTTTCGCCTGCGCGGGAGCGGCTGATTCCGTGGCTTGAGGCACTTCGGCCAGCGCGGGCTTTGCCTGCGCCTTCGGCTTCCGTTTCGGCGCGGCGCTCATGCGGACCTCCCGGAAAAACCGTCGGAAATGGAGATGGTTCGTGTCGAGAATCGTGTCGGGCGCATGGTGCAATCGGGCTCCGTTGTATGCGGTTGTGGCCGGACCGGGTCCGGCTGTCGCCTTCAACGCGAATCCTAGCGAAGCCCTCTTCCGCGCGAGGCGCTATCGCATCCGAATGGAAGGAGATCGGCAGCGCCATGACAGAGACGGAAAAACCCGGCAAACGGAAGACCGGCAGGAACAAGACCGCCGCACCATCGGCCAAACAGGCAAAACCCGCTGCGAAGGCGCGCCGTGCCTCCGCGCCCGCCGGTGCCGTCCCGCCGCAGCAGGGACCGCAGCAGGGGCCACAGCAGGTACCGCAGCCAAAGGGCACCCAGATTTCCTGTTCGCGCGGCCTGCACGGTTTCATGGAGCGAAACAGGCTCAGCTTCGGCTTCACCTCCTATCAGAGCGGCCGGCTCTATCTCGTCGGGCGGATGCCGCGCGGCCGCGTCAGCTTTCACGAGCGCCATTTCATGCATGCGATGGGCGTCGCGGCCACGCCGCAGCGCCTCTATCTCGGCACGCAATATCAGGTCTGGCGCCTCGAGAATGTGCTGGCGCCGGGCCAGACGCTCGACGGTTTCGACCGCAATTATGTGCCGCGCAATGCGCAGACCACGGGCGATGTCGATGTGCATGAGCTTGGCGTCGACCGCAACGGCCGCGTCATCTTCGTCAATACCAAGTTCTCCTGCCTTGCGAGTTTCAGCCTCACGCATAGCTTCCGGCCGCTCTGGCAGCCGCCTTTCATCTCGCGGCTCGCGCCGGAAGACCGCTGTCATCTGAACGGGCTTGCGATGGAGGATGGCGAGGCCCGCTTCGTCACGGCGGTCTGCCGCAGCGATGTGGTGACGGGCTGGCGCGACCGGCGGGCATCGGGCGGCCTCGTCATGGATGTCCAGAGCGACCGCATCGTCACCGAAGACATGTCGATGCCGCATTCGCCGAGGCTCCATGAGGGCGAGCTTTATGTTCTCGACTCCGGCCGCGGCACGCTTTGCCGCGTCGACAGGCAGACGGGCAGGCGCGAGGCGATTGCCTTCCTGCCGGGCTTCGCGCGCGGGCTCGGCTTCCATGGGCCCTATGCCTTTGTCGGCCTCTCGCTGCCGCGCGACGGCAGCTTCTCCGGCCTCGAACTCGATGGCGAACTCGAAAGGCGCGATGCCGATCCCTGGTGCGGCGTGCAGATCATCGACACGCGTAATGGCGATGTCGTCGAGTGGATCAGGCTCAAGGGCGAGGTCCGCGAACTCTTCGATGTCTTCGTGCTGCCCGGTGTCACCTGTCCCAAGGCGACCGGCCTTCTCGACGGTGCGATCCGCAACGAAATCTCGATCGAACTGCCGCCGAAATCGGTGACGCAATCGCAGGATTTGCCGCAGGTGACGGAAGCCGTCGCCTGAAACGCGGCGGGACGGCGGCCTGTTCCCCCTCGCCGCCGTCCCGTTTCGTATCCAAATCGCGTGCCGGAATGAATCGATCTCAACCTTCTGGTAACGCGCATTCCCATCGCCGCCGCGCATTTTCCGCGAAATTCCGCCGAAGATTTCATCCTCATTCGCGTCCGGTTTCTCGCGCCGCGAGTTCTCTCCAATCTGGAGAGAAAGCATCTGCCTATTTGGGTGCAACTTGAGTGGAGCGGCCTTCGTCACTCGCGCAGTCTTTCTGCCGAATTGACTCTTTTGGGGGCCTCCAATGACGAAGCGTATCCGCCGCAACCAAACTGCCGCGACACGGCATATCGACGACAAGCTGATTGGTTCGGCCTATTCCTATTACAGCGGTGTCGTGCGCACACATGGCGAAGCGCGCACGCCGCATGGCCTGAAGCGCATCTTCGCGGCGGCGCTTCTTTCGGGCGCATCGCTCCTCGCGGTCGGCGTGGCGGGTTCGGGAACCGCCAAGGCCGGCACCTGCAACACGATCGGCACGCAGGTCATCTGCACAGGCTCCTTCACCGAGTCGGTCCAGTATCACGGCGTCGAGGATCTGACGGTAACGCTCGGCGCGGGCTCGACCATCGACACGACGGGCGATACGTCCGAGGCTGATTTCGACAATGCGGGCATCTTCGTCACCGGCGATGGCAATGTCTCCATCGTCAATAACGGCTCCATCCTCACTGGCGACAACCTCACCAACAACGAGGAATATTACTACTATGGCGGCTACCGCCATCACGGCATTGCCGCCTATTCGGACGAGGGCCATGCCTCGGTGCAGAACTCGGCCCAGGGCACGATCGTCACGACCTCGGACAACTCGCATGGTGCGATTGCCGTGTCGGGCTTCGAGGAATACTGGGGCGGCACCGCTTCTGCCGTGAACCACGGCCTGATCGGTACCGAGGGAGACAATTCCTACGGCCTTGTCGCCATGGCGAAGTACACGGCGTCTGCCAACAATAGCGGCTTCATCGTCACCGATGGCGAGGGAAGCATCGGCATCCATGTCTCCTCGAAATACGAAGCGATCGTCACGAATAGCGGCAGCATCGAAACCTGGGGTGACTATGCCGATGGCATCTTCGCCTTCTCCGCCGGTTCCATCTCCGTCACCAATAGCGGCTCCATCGAGACAATCGGCGAGAACGCGGACGGTATTGTCGCCGTCATCGACTGGTCGTTGAGCGGCTCGTCCGAGTCGACTTCCGTCATCGTCACGAATACCGGCTCGATCGTAACGGAGGGCGATGAGTCCGACGGCATCTTTGTTGATGCCGCCGATGGCACGGCAACGATCAACAACAGCGGCTTGATCGTGACCGATGGTTATGAGTCCAACGGCATCTCGGCTGGCGGATATTCGGTCTCCGTCACCAATGATGCGGATGGCGAGATCGTCACCAATGGCGACGAGTCGCATGGTGTCGAGCTCTGGGGCCAATCGGTTTTGCTCGACAATGCGGGCGCCATCATCACCTGGGGCGAGGATGCCCATGCCGTTGTCGCCTATTCGGGCGGTCCTCTCACCACGACGATCAACAATTCCGGCACGATCGGCGCTCATGGCGACGAGGCGGATGCGATCCGGGCCGGCGGGCCGACGGTCCGCATCCACAACAATGTCATCCCGGCCGATGAGGAGGTCGAGGACAGCGTCGATGCCGTCGGCGTCATCTTCTCCGAGGACGGCGCGGCGATCCGCGTCGAGGAGGCGGGCGACGCCCGCATCTACAATGCGGGCTATATCTACGGCAACGTCACCGTCGAAGCCGACGACTATGGCTACCTCTCGAATGACGGGCTGATCGAGTCGAACCGCCGCTGGAGGGCGACCGTTTCTATCGACGTCGATGAGGGTGATGCCGTCGTCGTGAACAGCGGCGACATCTTTGCATCCGGCCGCGATGCGGAGGCCGTGAAGCTCGAAGGCGACTCCGTCTCACTCACCAATAGCGGCACGATTGCCGCTTCCGGCAAGCGCGGTCATGCCGTCGATCTCGAGGCCGAAGGCGTCTATGGCGAGGTGACGCTCACCAATTCGGGGCTCATCGATGCATCCGGCGAGAATGCGGATGCGATCCGCGCCGAAGGCCACAAGGTCACGATCACCAATCAGGCGACCGTCATCCCCGGCGCGGGCGAAGGCGACGAGGATGAAATCGTCTATGGCGTCATCCGCTCCAGCGAGCGGGCGGCGATCCGCGTCGATGAGGCCGACTATGTCTATGTCGTCAATGACGGCCTCATCTATGGCTATGTCACGATCGACGCCGAGAAATATGCCTCGGTCATCACGGGCGAGAACTCGCTGATCCGCTCCGAGCGCCGCAATGTCGCCGCCGTCGGCATCGAGGTCCAGGAAGGCGATGCCTATGTCCTCAATGATGGCAGCATCGTCACCACGAAGTCGCGCGCCAAGGGCATCGAAGTGGATGTCTGGGAGGGCGATGCCTATGTCCGCAACAATGGCTCCGTCACGACCGGCTCGCTCGACGAGGAAGGCGATCCCGACAAGGGCTGGCGCTCGCATGGCATCGATGTTTATGCCGAAAACGACGCGACAGTCATCAATACCGGCGATGTCACCGTCTATGGCAACAAGGCGCGCGGCATCCGGGTGCAGACGTATAGTGGCGAGGCATTCGGCTTCAGCAGCGGCAGCATCCAGACCTGGGGCCAGAACGGCACCGGCCTCTATGTGCAGTCCTTCGGCCGGGACTCCTACTACAATGAGGAATATGGCTATACCTACTTCTACACGGGCCATGCGCTGGCGGGTAACTCCGGCAGCGTCGTGACGCGCGGTGACTATGCCTTCGGCGTCGCCGCCGTGTCGGGCTATGGCTATGCCGGCGCTCTCAACATTCTCGGCGGCTCCATCGTCACCTCGGGCGACGGGGCGATCGGCCTTGTCGCCGCGGCCGGCTTTGAAAGCCTTTATGATGGCGATGAGGGCGGATATTCGAACGAGTCTGGCGGCCACGCCTTCGCCATCAACGGCTTGCCGCCCATCGTCGCCGAGTATGGATTGTCGGAATTCTATTTCGGCTTCTATGGCAATTTTGGCGATGCCGGCGAAGCGATTGCCGGTATCCATGATCTCGATGAGATGGAGCCCGCCGATTTCCGCTCCACCATCGTCACGACCGGCGATTACGCGCATGGCGTCGCGGCCATGTCCGCGCATGGACATGCCACCGCAGGCAACATCTACGGCACCATCACGACGGGCACTGTCGACGAGGAGGGCAATCCGGTCTCGGGCAGCTATGCGTTCGGCGTTGCCGCTTGGTCGGGCGAAGGTCACGATGCAACGGCCATGAACAAGTATCAGGGCCACATCACCACCTTCGGTCATCACGCGACGGCCGTGATCGCGCATGGCGACGATGACGCGACCGCGCTCAACTGGATGCGCTCGACCATTGTCACGCATGGCGATCATGCGGCGGGTATTCATGCCAATGCCGGATCGGGCGACGCGATCGCCTTCAACAAGTATGAGTCGAGCATCGTCACGCATGGCGACCACGCCACCGGCGTCGTGGCTCATGCCGAAGGCAGCTACTATTTCAATGGCGAGAGCTACACCTGGTATGGCGGCGATGCGAGGGCCGTCAATGCCGGTTCCACCATCGTCACCCATGGCATATATTCGGATGGCATGTCGGCCACTTCGGGCCACGGCAATGCCTATGCCTATAATCTCGTCTCAACGAATGAGGATGACGAGGAGATTGGTGCTTCCATCGTCACGCATGGCGATGGATCGGTAGGCATCCATGTCCGTGCCTGGGAGGGAACGGCAACGGCCGTCAACAGCGGCTCGATCACCACCCATGGCAAATATGCCTCCGGCATCGTGGCGGTCGGCGAAACCGTCAATGTCTCGAACGCCGGCACGATCGTCACCTCAGGCGACTTCGCGCATGGCGTCGAGGCAACGTCCAACAGCATTGCCACCACGAATGTCTATAATGACGGCACGATCGAGGTCACGGGTGAGGGCGCGCATGGCATCCTTGCCGATGGACCGACCGTCAACATCACGAATACCGTAAATGGCAGCATCTCCTCTACAGGCGGCGATGCGATCCATGTCTTCAACTCGAAATATGTCTCCATCATCAATCATGGCGACATTTCGGGCGATGTGGTCGTGGCGGGCATCGGGTTCTATGGCGAATACACACCCGAGGTCTATGTCCTCCATACCGGCTATATCGACGGCAACATCATCACCGCCAATGCGGATAGCGACGATACGATCGTGATCGATGGCGGCCGCATCACCGGCGCGATCTTCACCGGCGACGGCACGGATGAAGTCACCGTGCAGGGCGAGGGCGTCGAACTCGGCAAGGGCATCCATGCCGGAGGCGAAGGTACGGCGCATCTCACCTTCGCCCATGACGATGAGATCGTGCTTGATGACGGTATCGAGGGCTGGGCCGTTTCCGGCTTCAACCTTGTCGGCATCGACAGCGGCCGCCTCGTGCTCGACGGCTATGGCATCCATACCGCCGGCGAGGAAGGCACGGTCAATGTCGCCGGCGGCGCGGTGCTTGCGACCACGGGCGAAGGCGCTCATGTCGCGGCGGCGGAAGTCAATATCGACGGCACGCTCGACATCGGCCTTGGCGGCTTCTTCGATGCGACGGGCGATGTCTCCTTCGGCGGCGACAGCCTCTTCTTCACCCGCGTGCAGAGCGCAACGGCGGGCGTGGTCAGCGGCAATACCGTCACCTTCGCAGAGGGCGCGACGATCTTCGCGGATGTCTCGGGCGGTATCGAAGCGGTGGTGGGCGAGGATATTCTCATCGCCTCCGCCGCGCAGGAGAACGGCGTCACCGATCATGGCGCGGTGGTCGAGGACAATATCTTCCTCTTCTACTTCGCCAAGGTGATGAACGGAGACATCATCGAAACGGGCTCGGCGGATCAGCTCTTCCTCCGCGTCCAGATCGAGGAAACCGCCTTCGACACGGCGGATGATGCGGGCTACACGCGCAACGAGCTCAGCATCGCCGATGCCCTCGATGTCTATCTCAGGACCCAGCCGCTCTCGAGCCCGCTCGTCCGGTGGCTGGCGCAGTTCGAGACGGAGGAAGAGCAGCGCGCCGCGCTTCTCAAGGTCATCAAGGACACGCTGCCCGAAGAGAGCAACGGCTCGGGCACGGCGACCATGATCTCCACCGATCTCATCTATGACATGATCATGGACAGGCTCTCCGGCGGCGGCTTCACGGTCGCGCAGTCCGGCGAGACCGGCATGTCCGCGGGCGATGCGCAACTCGGCGGCGATGGCAAATGGGCCATCTGGGGCCGGGCCGGTGCCTCGCGGGCGAAGTTCACGCCCGGCAGCGTCAATGGCTTCGATGCCGATAGCTGGGGCATCACCGTCGGTATCGATGGCGAGATCGCCCCGAATACGCGGATCGGCTTCGGCGGCTTCTACATCGCCTCCGATGTCGAGGAGAATGGGGCGGGCGCCAATGCCACCAACGACATCACCGGCTATGGCGCCACGGCCTATCTGAGCTACAGGCCCGGCGCCTGGTATGTGAACGGCGCGCTCGGCTTCGGCACCAACGAATATGACAGCCGGCGTCTCTCGCTTGGGGGCGTCAATGTGGCCAATTATGACGGCACGCAGTTCGTAGCGCGCGCCGAGGCCGGCTACATGTTCACCTCGGGCCAGTGGGACATCACGCCCAATGTGGGTCTGCGCTACAACCGGGTCGATGTCGATGCCTTCACCGAAACCGGCCCGCTGCCGATCAGCGTCGACAGCCAGACGGTCGAGTCGCTTCGCGCGGTTGCGGGTGTCAACGTCCGTTACAGCATGCCGCTTGAAAATGGCGGCAAGCTGATCCCGGAACTCGGCGTGAAGCTGCTCGGCGAGCTTGCCGATCCCGCCCAGGCGATCACCGGCAGCGTTGTCGGCGGCGGTGCCTTCACGGTGCAGACCGTGGCGCGGGACGATGTCTCCTTCGGCCTTGGCGGCGGCATCACATGGGAAGTGTCGGATCGCTTCAGCCTGCGCGTCACCTATGATGGCGAGCTGCAGAGCGATTACGACGAACACGCGCTCGCAGCCGCCGTCCGCTTCGCCTTCTGATCGCGGCGAGAGGGCAAAAAGGAAGGCGCCCCGGAGACATCCGGGGCGCCTTTCTCTTTGGCGGCAGGAATGTCAGCGCGCGATATCGGCGAATGATACGACGGAACCATCCGCGAGATTGACGCAGGCGCCGGGCGCCTGCTGCCGCGCGCGGCAGAGATAGAGCGTTCCGCTTCGTTCCACCCAGATGCCGCCTTGCGGGTTCGGCATCAGGCGCGGGTTTTTGCCGGGGCCGAGCAGGGCGGTCACGGCGATGGCAATGGCGACGAGTGCTGCGCCCGCGACCACGGCATAGGCAAGGTTCAGGTCCGGGCGCGGCGCGCGCGGCTGGGTGGCGTTGTTCATGCGCGATGTTCCTTCTCGGTCAGAAAGCGCCCCTAATAGAGAGGCAGGTGATTGAACCAGGCGATGCGAATTTGGTAGCCCTCCGGCGTCAGGCCGACCAGGGTGAGGCCCGATTTGCCGACGGGATAGCGGCCGAGCTTCGGCGACTGATAGACAGCCGCCATGCCATGGAGCTCTTCCTGCGGATTGGCGACGGACCATTCCTCGAGGATGCGGCGGCATTCCGTGGCAAGGCCGATGGCGATTTCCTGCTGCTCATATTCGGGCGATGTGAATACGCGGGCAAAGCCGAACCGCTTGTTGAGCAGCGGGCGGTAGGGCTGGATATCGACCGTCGAAATGCCGGCAAGCCTGCTGCCGTCATAGGCAAGGCAGCAGATTTCGCGGGCACGGTCCTCCGGGGTCACGCCGGCGGGAAGAACGCCATGCGCGTTCCAGAGCGCGATGGCGTCCCGCTCCATCCTTGCGTCGCGCTTGCGCCAGCCAGACAGATATTTGATCTTGCCCATTGCCCGCCTCCCGATTGCGGCCGGCGCCGGAAGGTCCGGTACCGGCCGTTGCAGCGGGTTGTATTATCGGGGCGCGGCGGGCGGCTCCGCGAGCGGAGATCGAACCTCTTTGGAGGAATCAACTCCGGCTGCCGGGCCTCACACCTTCCAGAAGATCGACCGGCAAAGGGAAGACAATGGTGTTCGTCTTCTCACCGGCAATGTCGTGCAGCGCCGCGAAGTAGCGGAGCTGCATGGCGCGCGGGTCGCCTGAGAGGATCTTGCCGGCTTCCACCAGCTTCTCGGCGGCCTGCTGTTCGCCTTCGGCATTGATGATCTTGGCGCGGCGCAGGCGTTCGGCCTCGGCCTGCTTGGCAATGGCGCGGATCATGCTCTCGTCGATATCGACATGCTTGATTTCGACATTCGCCACCTTGATGCCCCAGGCATCGGTCTGGCTGTCGAGGATCTCCTGAATGTCACCGTTCAGCTTGTCGCGCTCGGCCAGCATCTCGTCGAGTTCGTGCTTGCCGAGAACGGAGCGCAGCGTCGTCTGGGCGAGCTGGCTCGTCGCCTCCATGTAGTTTTCGACATTGATGATCGCCTTTTGCGGATCGACGATGCGGAAATAGATCACGGCGTTGACGCGCACCGACACGTTGTCGCGCGAGATCACGTCCTGGGTCGGCACGTCCTCGACGAAGGTGCGCAGGTCGACGCGCACCATCTGCTGGACGACCGGAATGATGATGATGAAGCCGGGGCCTGCCACGCGGGTGAAGCGGCCCAGCGTGAAGACGACGCCACGTTCATATTCGCGCAGGATCCTGATCGCCGAAACGAAGAACGAAACGGCGAGAACCGCCAGAAATACATAAGCTGCAAAGCCGCCCATTATGGCCTTCCTTCCTGATTTTATGTCTGCCGCAGGCCCTTCACCTCACGATGAGGGTCAGGCCGTCCAGTTTCTCGACGCGAACGGTCGAATGGGGCGCAAGCTCGGCCGGCCCGCGCGCGTGCCAGCGTTCGCCATGAATATGGACATAGCCCTCGCCATGCGCCCATTCGAGCACGCGGGCTTCGGCGCCCGCGAATTCCTCGGCGCCTGTCGCAACGGGCCTTCGCATGGCGCGCAGCGTATAGCCGAGCAGGAGGATCAGAACGGCGGCGCTCGCAATCGCCGTGGCCATGATCGTCCACCAGGAAATCTGGAAGTCGGGATTCTCGCTGTCGACCAGCATGGCCGCGCCGAAGACGAAGGCGACGAGCCCGCCGAAGCCTGCTACGCCGAAACTGGGCGTGAAGGCTTCCACCGCCATCAGCGTCAGTCCCAGCACGATCAGCGCAATGCCCGCATAATCGAGCGGCAGCTGATTGAGCGCATAGAGCCCGAGCAGAAGGCAGATCGCACCGAGGATGCCGGGGCCGAAACTGCCGGGATTCGACAGTTCGAAAATGATGCCATAGACGCCGATCATCATCAGCAGGAAGGCGACATTCGGATTGCTGATGAGTGCGAGAAGCTCGACCATGAATCCGGGCTCGACATGCTCGACTTCGGCACCCGCCGTCGCCAGTATCTTCCGGCCCGATGCCGTCACCACTTCGCGGCCATCCATCTGCGTGAGCAGGCTGTCGATATCGCTTGCGACGATTTCGACGACGCCTTTCTCCAGCGCCTCGCGGGCCGAAAGACTCGCGCCCTCGCGCACCGCTTCCTCCGCCCATTCGGCGTTGCGGCCATGCGTCTCGGCGAGCGACTTGATGAGCGCGGCGGCGTCGTTCGTCGCCTTCTTCGACATCGCTTCCTCGTTCGAGGGCGATGTGCGTTCACCCTCCGTCTGCCCCGGCCGCGCGGGGGGCTGTTGCGGCGTGCCGGGCATCCCGTCGCCGCCCATCGTCACGGGCGTTGCCGCACCGATATTGGTGCCGGGCGCCATCGCGGCGATGCCCGTCGCATAGATGATGAAGGTGCCCGCACTTGCCGCATGGCCGCCCGACGGCCAGACATAGCCGGCCACCGGCACATCGGAAGCAAGGATCGCGCTCACAATGTCGCGGGTCGAAGTAACGAGGCCGCCCGGCGTGTCGATGCGCAGCACCAGCGCCTCGGCCCTTCGTTCTTCGGCCTTCGCAATTGCGGCCTCGATCTGCCTCGATGTTGCCGGGCCGATCGCGCCCTTGATGGTCGAGACGAGAACAAGCCCCGGCTCGCGCTCCGCCTCTTGCGTCTGCTCCGCCATGAGCCCGGCAAACGGCAGAAGCGCGCCCATCAGGGCGAGGGTCATGAAGAACAGAAGGCGAGGCGTCGTGGTCATCGGCGAAGTCCTCCGGCGCTTTTCTCCATTCTGCCAAACATGGGACGCGATAGCCATGTTTTCCGGCCGCCACCGGCGCCGCCGCTGCGGCAGCTTTCTATGGCTCGCGCGGCCTGCGCGGTTTCGCTAGTCTCCCTGCCAACAGATAATTCCAGGGGAGGAAGAAACAATGGAACCCGTCAGAAAACTCAGCCGATCGATTGCGGGCAAGGTGGCGCTCGTCACGGGTGCCGCCAGCGGCATGGGCCGGGCCACGGCGCATGTCTTTGCGGGCGAGGGGGCGAAGGTTGCCGTCATCGACCTGAAACAGGAGCGGGTGGATGCCGTCGTCGCCGAGATAAAGGCGGAAGGCGGCGAGGCGCATGGCTGGGCGCTCGATGTCGCCGATGCGGAAGGCATCATCCGCGTGGTGAGGGAAGTCGAGGCGCGCTTTGGCGGGCTCGACATTCTCGTCAACAATGCGGGGCTCGCCACGTTTCACGGCATTGGCGAGGAAGGCTATGAAAAGACATGGGCGCTCGCGCTCGATGTCATGCTCACGGCCCATGTCCGGTTCATCCGCGCGGCGCTTCCCTCGCTCAAGAAGTCGGGTGAAGGCCGCATCGTCAATGTCGCCTCGACGGAAGGCTTCGGCGCGACGCCCGGCAATTCGCCCTATGTCGCGGCAAAGCATGGTGTGATCGGCCTCACCCGCGCGCTCGCCGTCGAGCTTGGCCGGGAAGGCGTGACGGTGAACTGCATCTGCCCCGGGCCGATCCGCACCGGCATCACGCAGGATATTCCCGACGAGCACAAGGAAATCTTCGCCAAGCGCCGCGTACCGCTTCGCCGCTATGGCTTCCCGGAGGAAGTCGCGCATGTCACGCTGAGCGTCGTGCTGCCGGCTGCGTCCTATCTCAATGGCGTCGCCATTCCGGTCGATGGCGGGATGCTCGTCAAGAACGCATGAGATGGCGCGCCGCGCCGTCACCGGCGGCGCGGCCCGTGGCGAGACAGGCGGTCAGAAGATAGCCGCCTGTCGGCGCGTCCCAGTCGAGCATTTCGCCTGCGGCAAAAACGCCCGGCAGCTTCTTCAGCATGAAATCCACATCGAGTTCGGAAAGTGCGATGCCGCCTGCGCTGCTGATCGCCTCGGCAATGGGGCGCGGGCGGAGGAGCCGCAGTCCGAGATGCTTGATCGCATGGGCAAGCGCGGCTGGGCTGGTGAACGTGTCAGGTGCCGCACATTCGCGCAGCAGCGCCGCCTTCACACCGTCGATGTCCGCCTTCTTTCGGAGATGGTTGGCGAGCGATGCCTTGCCGCGCGGTTGCGCAAGATCGCGGGCGAGGCGTTCGGCGCTGCGGTCCGGCGCGAGGTCGATGGTCAGCAGCGCCTCGCCCTCGCGCTCGATCGTATCGCGGAGCCTTGCCGAGAGCGCATAGATCGCGCTGCCCTCAACGCCATTTTCCGTCACCACGAAATCGCCTTTCACGCTTTCGCCGTCATGCGCGAGCGTCACGGACTTCACCGGCTGCCCCGCAAAGCGCTCCTTCACCGGCGCGCTCCAGGCCACATCGAATCCGCAATTCGCCGCGCGGAGCGGCATCACCGCGATGCCGCGTGCCGCAAGCAGGCCTGCCCAGCCGCCATCCGAGCCGAGGCGCGGCCAGCTCGCGCCGCCAAGGGCGAGGATCGTTGCGGCAGCCTTGACCGTCATTTCGCCCTGCGGCGTTGCGAAGCGCAGCGTGCCATCCTCTCCCCAGCCCGTCCATTTGTGGCGCGTATGAAAGGTGACGCCCCTCTCCCTCAACCGGGCAAGCCAGGCGCGCAGCAGCGGCGAGGCTTTCATCGCGCGCGGGAAGATGCGGCCCGAGCTTCCTTCGAATGTCTCGATGCCGAGTGCCGCCGCCCAGTCGCGGATCGCCTGCGGCGTGAAGCCGCGAAGTGCGGGTTCGAGCCGCGCCCGCGCAGGCCCGAAGCGCGTCAGGAAAGTCTCCAGGGCTTCGCCATGCGTGATGTTGAGCCCGCTCTTTCCGGCAAGCAGGAATTTCCGTCCGAGCGAGGGCATGGCATCGAAGACATGCACATCCGCCACATCGCACAGGCGCTCCGCCGCCGCGAGCCCCGCCGGGCCGCCGCCGATGATGGCGGCAAGGGGCCGCGCCATGGATTTTTCCGAAGCCGTGTTCACGCCGCGAAGCTATCATCGCGCCCGTTGGAAAGCAGCAAGCCGATGAACGAGGCCCGATGACCGAAATCTATGTCGATGCCGACGCCTGCCCCGTGAAGGAGGAGGCGATCCGCGTTGCCGAGCGCCATGGCCTCATCATTCACATTGTCAGCAATGGGGGGCTGCGCCCGTCGCGCCATCCGCTGGTCCGCATGGTCACGGTCGCCGAAGGGCCCGATGCGGCGGATGACTGGATCGCGGAACGCGCGGGCGCCGGCGATATCGTCATCACGGGCGACATTCCGCTCGCCTCGCGCGTGCTGCCGAATGGCGCCGCCGCGCTTGGCCATGATGGCCGCCCCTTCACGAAGGACAGTATCGGCATGGCGCTGGCGATGCGCGACCTGATGCGCGAATTGCGCGAGACGGGCCAGTCGAAGGGCGGCGGCCCCGCCTTCTCCAAGGCGGACCGCTCGCGCTTTCTCGGTGCCCTGGAGACGGCGGTTCAGGCCGCGCTCAGGCAGCGCCCGACGGCCTGAAGATCATCGCCACACCGTTCATGCAGTAGCGAAGGCCGGTCGGCTTCGGTCCGTCCTCGAAGACATGGCCGAGATGTCCGCCGCAGCGGCGGCAATGCACCTCCGTGCGGACCATGAAGAAACTCCGGTCCTCGCTGGTGCCGATCGCATTGTCGAGCGGCGCCCAGAAGCTCGGCCAGCCCGTGCCGCTGTCATATTTCGTCTCGGAGGAAAAAAGCGGCAGGTCGCATCCCGCGCAATGGAATGTGCCGGCGCGCTTTTCGCGGTCGAGCGGGCTTGAATGAGGCCGCTCCGTGCCGTGCTTGCGCAGCACATGATATTGCTCGGGCGTCAGTGCCGCCTTCCATTCGGCATCGCTTTTCACGATCTCGAAAGTGCCATCCGCCGTATCGGCCTTTCCGCCGCGCGCAAGCCCCGCCGCCGCGAGAAGCCCCGCAAGCGCCGTGCTGCCAAGGAATGTCCGCCGTGACATCATGTGGTCCTCCTCACAACCCGCCCGCCTCGTTGCCCCAGATCTGTTCGAGCCGCGCATCGCGGCCGCAGCTCCAGCGGTAATAGGCATAGCGGTTCGGATTCTTCTTGTAGTAGTCCTGATGATACTCCTCCGCCGCATAGAAGGGCGCGGCGTCGAGAATCTCGGTTGCGATGGGCTGCGTGAAGCGGCCCGTGGCTTCGAGATCGGCCTTCGATTTTTCGGCTGCCCTGCGCTGTGCGTCGTCCTGGGGGAAGATCGCGCTGCGATATTGCTCGCCCACGTCGCAGAACTGCGCGTTCTTGCGGACCGGGTCGATATTCCGCCAGAAGATGTAGAGAAGTTTCTCGTAAGTGACCTTCTCCGGGTCATAGACGATCTTCACCGCCTCGAGATGGCCGGTCGTGCCTGCCGATACGTCCTTGTAACCGGGGTTCGCGACATGCCCGCCGGTATAGCCGGCCGTCGTGCTCAGAACGCCCTCCGTCTTGTCATAGGGCGGCTCCATGCACCAGAAGCAGCCGCCCGCGAATATGGCGACAGCTTCGCCCGCGCGCGCCGGGGTCGCGGCAAGGCTTGTCAGCAATGCAAGGCCGGTCATGGCGGCAAGGATGGTTCGTGTCACGTCCCGTCTCCCTTTTCATTCCGCTCCTTAATCTAGGGCGCCGCGCCCGCAATTTCCCATCACTTCACGATCACGCTTGCGAGACTGGCGGGGCCTATTCCCACATGGACGCCATGGTTTTTGAGGATTAGCATTGCCCATGGGACTTGGCTCTCGGGAGGAGCGGGGAATGAGCATTTCGGCGGATAATGGCGAAGCGGCGGGATTGCCGCAGGGCGCACCCATCATCCGCAAGATCAGGGCGGACCAGCCCTGGCGCTGGCTGGAAGCCGGCTGGGCCGATTTCCGCCGGATTCCCGCGATCAGCCTTGCCTATGGCTTTGCCTTTCTGGCGGCCTCGCTTGTCCTTGCCGCGCTTCTCTTCGTCACGGGCTTCAGCGCGCTTCTGCCGGTATTCGGCGCAGGCTTCCTGCTTATCGGTCCGCTCCTTGCCGTCGGTCTTTATGAGGCGAGCCGCAAGCTCGAGGCCGGCGAAAAGGTCCGGCTCAAGGATGTCGTTTTCGTGTCGAGCCGCAATCTCTCGCAGCTTGCGCTGGTGGGGGCGATGCTGGCCGGCGCCTTCATCATCTGGCTCAGGATTGCCGGCTGGATCTCGGCCGCCTTTTTCGGCCCGGTCGGCATCCCGCCGCTCACCGAATTTGTGCCGACGCTCCTGCTCACGCCGCGCGGCCTTGCCATGCTGGCCATCGGCACGGCGGCTGGCGGCATCATAGCTTTCGCGGTCTTTGCGATTTCGGCGATCTCCGTGCCGCTCCTTCTCGCCCGCGACATCGACGCGGTGACGGCCGTCATCGCCAGTGTCCGCGCGGTGCGCGAAAACTTCTGGGCCATGCTGCTCTGGGGCTGGATCGTCGCGCTGCTCACCGCCTTCGGCATTGCGACATGGTTCCTCGGCCTTGCCGTCATATTCCCGCTGCTTGGCCATGCGACATGGCATGCGCAGCGCGCGCTGGTGGCCGACGCCTAGTCCTTCGTGCCGTCCGGGGTATCGCTCTCCGGCTTGTCGTCGTCATAGAGAATGCGCTCCGCCGCGCCTTCGAGGTCGTCATACTGGCCGCTGCGGAGCGACCACATGAAGGCGGCAAGCCCAAGCCCGCCGAGCAGCAGCGCCGCCGGCACGAGATAGACGAGGATGCTCATGCCGCGGCCTTCTGCTTGCGGTTCAGCCGCATGGAATTGACGATCACGATGATCGACGACGACGACATGGCGAGGGCGGCGACGAGCGGCGTCACATAGCCCGCCACCGCCAGCGGCACGGCGAACATGTTGTAGCCGATGGCGAGTGCGAAGTTCTGGACGACGAGGCGCTGCGATTGCCGCGCCACATCCACCGTCTCGACCACCGGATCGAGCTTCGCGCCCTGGAAGATGAAATCGGCAGCCGTCTGGCTCACATCCGCCGCATCCGCCGGCGAGATGGAGACATGCGCCGCGCGCAGCGCCGGTGCGTCGTTCAGCCCGTCGCCGATCATCACGACCTTGCGGCCCGCCGCGGCGAGTTCCTCCAGCCGCGCGATCTTCGCATCGGGCCGCGCCGCCGCGCGCCATTCATCGAGGCCGAGTTCGCCCGCAAGTTTCCGCACCGCGGGCTCGCGGTCGCCCGACAGGAGTTCCACGGCAAAGCCGCGCGCCTTCAGCCCCGCGATCGCCTCCTTCGCGCCAGGCCTCACCGTATCTTCGAAGCGGAAGCAGACGGGCGCCGCGCCGCCCTTCTTCAGCCAGAGTTCGGAGCCGCCATGCGCCGCGCTTGCCTCCGCGCCGGCGAAGTCCGCATTGCCGAGGCGCACCGTCTCGCCGCCAAGCAGGGCTTCCATGCCCATGCCCGGCACTTCGCGGATGTCGTCGAGCTTCGGGGCCGCATGACCCTTGCCCTTCGCCGCAAGGGCAAGAGCGAGCGGATGGCGGCTGGCGGCGGCAAGCGCCGCGCCGAGGCCCATATCGGCATTGCCAATTTCATGGCCGTTCACGAGCTGCGGCCGTCCGAGCGTCAGCGTGCCGGTCTTGTCGAAGATGATCGTGTCGGCCTGGGCGAGCCGTTCGAGCCCGTCCGCCGCCTTCACGAGAACGCCCTGCCGCGTCAGGCGCCCCGTCGCAACCACCTGCACCACAGGCACGGCAAGGCCGAGCGCACAGGGGCAGGTGATGATGAGAACCGCAATCGCGTTTGTCAGCGCCGTTTCCCAATGCGCACCCAGCGCAAACCAGAGCGCGAGCGTCGCCGCCGCCATGACATGGACGGCAGGCGAATAGAAGCGCGCCGCCCGGTCGGCAATTCGGACATAGCGGGCGCGGCCCTGTTCGGCCGCTTCCATCAGGCGGACGATTTCCGACAGCAGCGATTCATCGTCGCGCTTCGTCACGCGCACGGTCAGCGGCGCGCCGATATTGAGCGTGCCCGCAAAGACATTCATGCCGGGCTCCACGCGTTCCGGCGTGCTCTCGCCGGTCACGAGGCTCGTGTCGATGTCGCTCAGCCCGGAGATGATCTCGCCATCGGCGGGAACGCGCGCACCCGCCGCCACCAGCACCTTCATGCCGGGTTCGAGGCTTTCCACCGCGACGGAGCGTTGCGTACCGTCGGGTGCGATCAGCGTGGCGGCCGTCGCGCGCAGGCCGAGCAGGTTTTCCGCCGCCGAACAGGCTTTCGCGCGCGCCTGCACGTCGAGATAGCGGCCGATCAGCAGGAAGAAGAGAAGCGTCACGCTCGCATCGAAATAGACATGACGCGCATTCACGATGGTCTGCACGAGGCTCATTGTGGTGGCGAGGATGACCGCGAGCGCAATCGGCACATCCATGTTCATCTGTTTGGAGCGCAGCGCCTTCAGCGCCGAGCGGAAGAAGGGCTGTCCGGCATAGGCGACGGCCGGCAGCGCGATCAGCGCCGAGACCCAGTGAAAGAAGGCGCGCGTCGTCTCGTCCATGTCGGTGACGAGGCCCCACCAGACCGACACCGAGACGAGCATGACATTGGCGGCGGCAAAGCCCGCAACGCCGAGCGAGCGCAGGAGAAAGCGCGTTTCCTTTTCGTCGAAGGTGCCGGCGAGCTTCGGATCGAAAGGCACGGCGGTGAAGCCCGTTTCCGAAAGCGCACGGACGATCCGCGCCGCGCGCAGCCGCGCCGGGTTCCAGCGCACGGCGACACGCTTCGTCGAAAGGTTCGCGCGGGCATGGGTCACGCCGTCGAGCCCTTTCAGCGCGCCTTCCACCTTGCGCAGGCAGCCCGCGCAATGCATTCCCGCCACCACGAGGTCGAGACGTGCCTCGCCGTCTGCCGTCTTGCGCACGAATAGATCGGGGTCGATCCCGGCGCGTTCCTGCAAGCCTGCCGCAAGTTCCGTCATGGTCCCTCAGTCGCGCAGAACGATGCGTTGTTCCTGAACGAAAGTTTCGCCGTTCCGGCCTTCGGCGGCAATGCGCACCAGCCAGTTGCCGGCATGGGCGAGGCCGAATTCGGCTTCATAGGTGCCGGGCGAAACCTCGCGCAGCATCGCGTCCTGATCGGCGCCCGCCGCCACCGGCCGCCAGAAGGTGCCATGCACCGAAAGATCGTGGATGGGTTTTCCCTCCGCATCGCGGAAATCGACGGTCAGCCTTGTGCGGTGGCCGTCGCCCGGCAGCGGCGATGCGTCGATCGCGGTGCGCCAGCCAAGCGCGCGCTGCTCTTCCATCCGCTCGAGCAGATGGTTGTAGGCGCGGCCCTTCTGATAGGCGCCTTCCGTCTCGATGCCGTCGAAGGTCGAAAGCGCGCCATAGACCATGTAGCCGTTCACGGCGAAGACGATGCCGAAGAAAAGCACGAAGCCCGCAAGGACATGCCGCCCGGTGATCGGGCCGAAGCGGCCGGAAGGCCGGTAATCGGTGTTGTTCGCGGTCATTGCACGGGCCCCCTGAAATTTGTCTGTCTGGTGGCGGTCTTGCCGCTTGCGATGTCGGTCACGATGAAGGCGAATTCGGCTTCGCCGCCGTCGAGCCGGTCGAGAAGCGCCGCCGGCAGGCTCACGAAAAGACGCACATTGGCGAGCGAATCCGCTTCCACATGAATGATGGTCTCATCCTCTCCCGCATGGCCGGAGCGCGTCAGCGTGGCGCCGTCGAGCCCGGAAATCGAGATGCGGTAGTCGTGCGCCGTATGTTCCTTGTTCAGGATCTTGAGCTGATAGCCATTGCGGATGCCGCCATCCGACAGCACGACGAAGAGCGGGTTGCGGTCGGCGAGTACGCTCACATCGAGCGTCGAGCGGGTGCTGAGACCGAACAGCATGATCGCGGAAACGAGAACGAGCAGCACCGAATAGAGAATGGTGCGCGGGCGCAGGATGTTCAGGCGCGGCGTCTCGCCCGCCTTGCGGCGCTCCTGGTTGCGGAACGTGTCATAGGTGATGAGGCCGCGCGGACGTTCCACCTTGTCCATGATCTCGTTGCAGGCGTCGATGCAGAGCGCGCACTGGATACATTCGAGCTGCATCCCGTCGCGGATGTCGATTCCCATCGGGCAGGCGGCCACGCATTGCCCGCAATCTATGCAGTCGCCGCGGCCTTCCCAGCTCGTGCCCTTCTTGTGGGGACCGCGCTTTTCGCCCCGGTCCTCGCGGTAGGACACGAGAAGCGAG
>JAHBYK010000043.1 GCA_019635965.1 Parvibaculum sp.
GTACCGGACATAGACTCGCGCTGCTTTCGGCAATTTCCCTCAATCCACCGGACTAGACCGCTCCGGGGCGCAGGGCCGGATTGCCGCATCCCGGCAAGCGCACCCCCCAAAGCACACCCTGACGGAAGGCTGCACGGATTACGCTGTGATGGCAACTGCGAAGCGAAGGCTGGAGGGCGAAAAATTGGCGCATAGGCAGAGCGGAGAACTGGCGGTGGTCAGGCCGCATCCGGAAAAAGCAGGCTGCCCGAAAAGCGGCCTGCAACTGCCTCAATTTCAGGCCGTTCGCACACGCGAAATGAGCGCGAAGACATACCCGCCGAGCGCGCCCGCAGCCATCTGCGCGATGAAGCCTGCCCAGGACCGGGCACCCGCAATAGGCGTGATGTTGAAGACCATGGCCATGACGGAGAGCGCCACGCCGAGCGCGACCGCGCCGGCAACGGCATAGACGAGATTGCGCTGAACACCCGCGAAGCGGAAAACAATCGCAGCGGCGAGAAAGGCGATGAAGAACCCGCCCGCGATGACCAGGCCGAAAAGAGGCGCCATGCCCGCGATGTCATGCAGGGTGGTCGACAGACGGTCCGCGAAGGGAACGGCGATACCCATATCCGTCAGCCGCCCGATCACGAACTGGGTGTGAAAGACGGCGCCCAGAATGGTGGTCACGATGACCGCCGCGACAAAGGCCAGTACCAGCTTCAAAATCCGCATTTCCGTCCCCACGATTTCTTTCGGCCGCTTTATACCTATATGATCGCATAAAATATCACCGGAAGGGACGGGAAACAGCGAATGGCGAATCTGGTGCGGAAATTCAGCGCGCTCGCAGGCGCGGCAATCGCGCTTTCACTGACCGGGGCGGCCCCTGCCGCCGCCGAACAGGGGGAGACGGCGGCCGCCTACGAGATCGTTCCAGTGGCAGAAGGGCTCGACCATCCCTGGAGCCTGACCTTCATGCCGGACGGGTCGATGCTGATCGTCGAATTGTCCGGTCATATCCGCGTGCTGCGCGACGGCGTGCTGGCGGACGAGCCGGTGGCCGGCGTGCCGGAAGTCTATTTCAAGAGCCAGGGCGGATTGTTCGACGTGGTGCTCGACCCGGACTTCGCGGAAAACAGCCTCGTCTATCTTTCCTATGCGCATGGCACGCCGAAGAGCAACGGCACGCGCGTGGCGCGGGCGCGATTCGACGGGACGGCGCTGACCGACCTGACGGTGATCTTCGATGCGAAGCCCGCAAAGGCAACGCCGGTGCATTATGGCGGGCGAATCGCGTTCCTGCCGGATGCGACCATGCTGGTGACCATCGGCGATGGCTTCGACTACCGCGAGGAGGCACAGAATCTCGGCAGCCATCTCGGCAAGATCGTTCGCATCGGCCGCGACGGACGGGCGCTTGCCGACAATCCTTTCGTCGGCCGCGAGGGCGCGTTGCCGGAAATCTGGTCCTATGGACACCGCAACCAGCAGGGGCTGATCTACGACGCGGAAAGCGGGCGGGTCTATGAACATGAACATGGCGCGCAGGGCGGCGATGAAATCAACGTGATCGAGCCCGGCAAGAATTACGGCTGGCCTGTCATTACGCGGGGCATCGACTATTCGGGCGCGCGGATTTCGCCCTTCAGGGAATATGAGGGCATGGTGCAGCCGATCGTCGACTGGACACCGTCGATCGCGCCGTCCGGCATGACTATCTATCGGGGCGATGCCTTTCCCGAATGGCAGGGCGACATTTTCGTCGGCGCATTGGCGGCGCAGAATGTTCATCGCGTGAAGATGGAGAATGGCGAACCGGCCGGCGAGGAAGTGCTGTTCGCCGAACTCGGCAAGCGTATTCGGGACGTTCGGACCGGCCCGGACGGTTATCTCTATCTGGTGACGGATGGCGAGGGCGGCAGCGTGCTGAAGGTCATGCCGGCGCGCTGAACGTCACTGGAAATCGAGAGTCAGCGGAAGCGTCACGACATTTTCGGTGATGTGAGCGGGGATCGGCGGCACCGGAAAGGACCGCCTGATCGCGTCGAGCATCGCCCGATCGAGCGCGGGCGAACCCGATGAGCGCACAAGCACGAGATTGACCAGCCTGCCGGATCTGTCGAACGAGACATTGGCGTGGGGCGGAACGATGCGCGCGACGTCGAGATCCGGCGGCAGGACGAGATTTGCATTGAGGCGCTGCCGAAGCATCCGCCCATAGGCATCGCCGCGGCCCACCACCCTGCCGCTGTCGACCGGCGCGGCGCTGAAGCTGCGCTCGATGGTCTGTGCCCATTCAGGCAAGGGCTCGCTGGGCGCGGCTTCGCGGGGCGCTGCCCTTTCCGGCGCTTCTTCCAGCGGGCGCGGCACTTCGCGCGCCAGCCGTTCGGTATCGCCCGGCTCCTCCGGCGTATCGTCGGAACCAAAATTGAAGGGCGAGCGGATTTCCTTCTGCTGCTGCGGCTGCTCCGGTTCTGGCTGCGGTTCCGGTTGAGGCTCCTGAACGATTTCAACCTCGATGGCGTGCGGTTCTTCGGACGGCGGCATCTGCCTTGGGCCGACAAACAGGAATGGCAAGAGGACAAGCAGGTTGAGCAGCAGGCCAAGGCTCAGCGAGATGGCCAGTTCGCGCGTCCATGTGCGCGGTCGGGGCGGCGGCGGCGGCGAGACATGGAACGTCATGCGCGGCGTTTCCTGCCCCGCCGCATCGCCCATCTCACTCGCCGTTACCAAAGCCATATCAGCCGAAATTCCTGCCGCGCACGGCGCCTATCCTGTCCACACTCACCATATCAGGCGGGATGCTCGTATGGCAGGGTTGGCGAAGCGCCTTCGGCATGGCATTCCTTGTCAACCTGCCAGCAAACGGGAGTTCGGCCATGACCAGCCTGACCGTCGCCGCCACGCAGATGGCCTGCGGCGCCGACCGCGAGACGAACATCGCCAGGGCGGAGAAGCTCGTGCGCGAGGCTGCATCGCGCGGGGCACGGCTGATCCTGCTGCAGGAACTCTTCGAGACGCCCTATTTCTGCAAGGACATGAAGCCGGAATACATGGCTCTTGCGCTGCCGATGGAGGAGAACCCCGCGATCCGCGCGATGAGCGCGCTGGCGAGGGAGCTGAAGGTCGTTCTGCCCGTGTCGTTCTTCGAGCGGGCGAACAATGCGCTCTACAATTCGCTCGTGATGATCGACGCGGACGGGCGCAATCTCGGCCTTTACCGCAAGTCGCACATCCCGGATGGGCCGGGCTACAGCGAGAAATATTACTTCAATCCGGGCGATACCGGTTTTCGCGTGTTCGACACGGCGGTGGGCCGGGTGGGTGCGGCGATCTGCTGGGACCAGTGGTTCCCGGAGCCTGCGCGCGCCATGGCGCTCAAGGGAGCGGAAGTGCTGCTCTATCCGACCGCCATCGGTTCCGAGCCGCACGACCCGACGATCAATTCGCGCGATCACTGGCAGCGCGCGATGCAGGGCCATTCAGCCTCGAACCTCGTGCCCATCGTCGCATCGAACCGGATCGGCCGCGAGGAAGGCGAGACATGCGGCATCACCTTTTACGGCTCGTCCTTCATCACCGATGGAACGGGCGCCAAGATTGCCGAGGCGGACGAGACGAGCGAGACGGTGCTCACCGCCACATTCGATCTCGAGGCGCTGCGGCGGCAGCGGCTCAACTGGGGTGTATTCCGCGACCGCAGGCCCGAACTTTACAGCGATCTGCTGACGCTGGACGGCACGCCACGGCGCTGAACGGCGCGCGATCAGGATGGCGGCGGCGCCACGAGAATGGTGCGGAAGCCGAGATGGCTGGTGGCGAGGTCTTCTTCCTGCGGCTGGCGGGCGCCCGGCCTGTAGCGCACGCAATAGGAAGGCGCGCAGAGCCATGAGCCGCCCTTTATGACGCGGCTGCCCGGCGCACCGGCATAGGGATCTGCCGTCCATTCCCAGAGATTGCCGATCATGTCATAGAGGCCGAGACGGTTCGGCGCGAAACAGCCGACGGGTGCGATGCCGGCGAAGCCGTCTTCGGCGAGATTGATGACAGGAAAGAGCCCCTGCCAAGTGTTCGCCTGTTTCGGCTGGTCGTGGCTGTTCGGCGCATCCGGGTTTGCCTCGCGCGAGGCCCATTCCCATTGCGCTTCGGTGGGAAGCGCCCTGCCCTTCCATCGCGCATAGGCGAGCGCATCCTCATAGGCGATGGCGGTGACCGGGAAATGTTCGCGTCCCTCGATCGAGGTGCCGGGGCCGCCGGGATGGCGCCAGTTCGCGCCCGGCACATATTGCCACCACTGGGCGATATTGCCGCTGCCATCGACATTGTTGGGCATGATGAAAACGACGGCACCGGGCTTCTGCATGTCGGGCGGAAGGCCGGGATTGCGCACCGTATCGACAGGGCGCTCGGCAATCGTGACATAGCCCGTGGCTGCGACGAAGGCGGCGAACTCCGCGTTCGTCACCTCGGTGCGGTCCATCCAGAAGCCTTCGACGTCCACTTCGCGGAGCGGGCGCTCCTCCGGGTAATAGGTATCGCCCATGACGAAGCGGCCGCCCGGCACATAGACCATGCCTTCATGGGGCGAGGCAGGCGCTTGCGCCATTTCGCATGAAAGGGGACCGGCCTCGGCAAGACGCGCGGCCTGCTGACCGCCGCGAATCCACGCGCCCGCAGCGAGCGCGAACAGAAGCGCCAGGCCAACGATCAGCAGGATGACGAATGTTCTGCGGTTCATCCGGCAGACAGCTCAGGCGGCCGGACGCGGCTTCCCGGCGCCTGCGCGGCGCGTACCGCGAAAACGGCGCTCGCCCGCGAAATCGCTACGCGCGAAAGGGCGGCGGACGGGCTTCTCGTCCAGAAAATCGCGGATCAGCGGGATCACTTCCTTTGCCCGCGAAACGAGGAAGAGATGCCCACCGGGCACGATCTCAAGCCGTGAGCCGGGAATGAGCGAGGCGAGGAAGCGGCCGTTCACAAGCGGCACGATCTGGTCGTTCTCGCCCGCGAGCACAAGCGTGTCGGGCTTGAGGAAGGGAAGGAAAGGAACGCTCGTCCAGCCCATGCCGGCGAGAAGCTGATAGAAATAGCCGCGGAAGCTCGGCGCGCGCAGACGCTTCGCATGACCATGCGCACCATCCTGCTCATCGCCATAGAGCATTTCGAAATGCTGGAGCATGTAGTCCGGGTTCATGTAGCGGCGCGGATGGGCGAGCTTTGCAAGCGCCGCGGGTTTGCCCGGCACCATGAAGAAACCGGCGGATGTTGCCGCGAGAATGAGACGGTGAACGCGCGAGGCGAACTGGAAGGCGAATTGCTGCGCCATCGCACCGCCCCATGAAACGCCCATCACATCGACTTCGCTGTAGCCAAGCTCGTCGAGAATGCCGGCCGCCATGCGCGCGAACTGCCAGGGCCTGTAAGGCAAGGCAGCCGCCGGCGAACCGCCGACGCCCGGCGCATCGAATGCGATGATGTCCCGATCGGACAGCGCCTCGGCAAGCGGCGCGATCAGCTCGATATTGGCGCCGATGCCGTTGAAGAAAAGCAAGGGACGGCCATGCCCCTTGCCTTCCCATACGGCCGTGCGGAGCACGTTCGACCCCACTCTGATGTCGCGATAACGCGGTGTCCGATCATTCATTCCGGGGCCGGCCTTTCGACTCACACAGTTACTGTTCAGCCTAATACATAAGTACCCGGAGCGGGATCCATAGCCGGAAATTTACGCGAGCCGAGTTTTTTCGGAGCCGGAACCATCTCGTCGGACCGCTCGCCGAGCCAAAGAGCCCAGCGTTCCCACCAGGAACCCTGCACTTCCGAGGCGCCCGCGGCCCATTCATCCGCCGTGGCCGGAAGATTCTGGTTAACGAAATATTTGGCCTTGGGATTGCCGGGCGGGTTCAGGATCGCCTGAATATGTCCACTGTTCGACAGCACGAACTCACGCTTGCCGCCGAGCATCTGCGTGGTGCGGTAGCAGGCCTTCCAGGGCGTGATGTGGTCGGTGACGCCACCGACGATGAAGGCGTCGATATCGACCTTGCCGAGATCGATCGGCTGCCCAAGGATCATTTCCTTGCCGGGATTGGCAAAGGGCTGCGTTTCGTAGAGCGAGAGATAGTCGGAGTGAAGCGCGGCCGTGAGGTTTGTGGAGTCGTTGTTCCAGAAAAGAACGTCGAAGGCAGGCGGCTTCTGGCCGTGAAGATAGTTGTTCACGACATAGTTCCAGATGAGGTCGTTCGGCCGGAGCCAGGCAAAGACACGGGAAAGATCGGAACCTGCCAGTACGCCTTTCTTGGCCGATCGCTTTCGCGCCATCTCGATGCCGCGCTTCGTGACCAGCACGCCGACATCGCTGTCTTCCATGCGGGGATCGAGCACGCAGACCCAGAAGGTGACGGAATTGACCCGCTTGTCGCCCTTGGCCGCCATGTAGCTCAGCAGCGTTGCCGTGGTGATGCCGCCGGAGCAGCCGCCTGAAATGTTGACCTTGTCAGAGCCGGTGATCGAGGTGACGACGCCGATCACATCGACCAGCGCGGATACATAATCGGCGAGGCCCCAATCGCGATGTTCCGGGCCCGGATTGCGCCAGCTCACCACGAAGACCTGGAAGCCCTGATCGACGAGATAGCGCGACATGCTTTTTTCGGGCGTGAGGTCGAGCACATAATATTTGTTGATCTGCGGCGGCACGAAGAGCAGCGGCATGGCATGAACCTTGTCCGTCTTCGGCGTGTATTGCAGAAGTTCCAGCATCTCGTTGCGATAGACGACGGCGCCTTCGGTGGTGGCGAGATTTTCGCCGACCTTGAAGGGCGTCTTGTCGACCTGCGAGGGCATACCGTGATTGTGGCGCAGATCGTCCAGCGCGTGGCGGAGCCCCTGCACCAGCGACAGGCCGCCCGTATCGACCGCGAGTTTCACCGCCGAGGGATTGCCGACCAGGCTGTTCGTCGGCGCGACGG
Organism: Parvibaculum sp.; assembly: GCA_019635965.1. GTDB lineage: Bacteria > Pseudomonadota > Alphaproteobacteria > Parvibaculales > Parvibaculaceae > Parvibaculum. The sequence continues at coordinate 6,957 of JAHBYK010000043.1, forward strand.
CATCGATCATGATGTCGGCAACGAGCATGGCGCGGCCATGTTCGATGGGATCAAGCTCCAGCGACTTGATGAAGTCGTGCATCTCGCTGCGAAAAGCGAGCCAGCCCTGCATCATGCGGCTATAGACCGGGCTCAACTGCCAGGCACGATCGGTGAAGCGGCGATCCTTGGGTTCCGGCGCGAATTTCTGCTGGCCGCCGATGATATCCACGACATTGCGGCCGAAGGAGCCGATATGCTGCATGAAGGTGAAGGGATTGCGCGCCGCGCCGCCGACAATCGCGCCGATGGCCGACATGACGTCTTCGCGGCTGATGCCGACAATCGGGCTCAAGACATTCGGCGTTTCCGCCGCTTCCTCGCCGATGCCCGCGCCCACGTCTTCCTTTTGCCGCCTCGCCATATTGTCCTCCCCGGCCTTTGTCGTTGCGACCTGCCCGCCCTCCCCGGAGGACAGATCCCGAACGGCCATGATGCGCCGGGCCGCGGCCGCTCACAAGGGGCAGAACCGCCCCGTCAATCACGGCGCGATGCTGCGGCCCTCACAGGGAAAGAAATGTCCTGGCGCCGATATTGAGCTGGCCGAGCAGACCGGCATCCCGATGGACCTCGATCGCGTGATATTCGGGCGAATTGACCATTTCGAGCAGGGAGGCGCGGGAAGGATATTCGACAAGGGCAACCTGGTCCCAGAGCTCCTCACATTCGCCGATCATCAGACCGTCCACAGCACCGACATAGAGCATCCGGCCGCCGAGCCGCTCAATGATCTGCTTCACGGCGATGCCATAGCGCGTATAGGCCTCGAAGCCGCTGATATGGGCGTCGCGTCCATCGGGATAGGCGGCGCGGTCACGGAATTTCAGCAGATTGACCATGACGACGGGGCCATCCTGTCCGGTACCTGCCCGTTCGAAGAAGGCTTCCATCTGCCTGTCATCGGGCCGCAGCGTATTTTCGAATTGCATCAGCCTTCTCCTGCTCCCCGCCCGAAGCCGATTGACGCGGGCGCGGAAGCCTCCTTATATTGACACTATAAATGCCATTTTATCCGCATTTTCCGTACGCCGGTCAAGCCGCCAGAACCTTGTCCGTGATGTGCAGAATTCGACCGCCGGATGAACGAGGATTTCACGGCGCCGGCGCGCCTTAATGTGAGAGAGTGGCGCAGCGCAGCCGCTGCAAGGGAGGACACCGCATGAGCACGCAGATCCGGGAGTTCATCGTCAACCGGCAGGATTTCTCCAAGGCCCAATGGGTCACACGGACAGCGGAGCTGGAAGACGGCCAGGTGATCGCCGAAATCGAGAAATTCGCGCTGACGGCGAACAACATCACCTATGCGGTTGCCGGCGACATGCTGAACTACTGGGCCTTCTTTCCCGCACAGGAGGGATGGGGAAAGATTCCGGTCTGGGGTTTTGCGCGGGTCGTGCAATCGAAATGCCCGCAGATCCCGGTGGGTGAGCGGGTTTTCGGCTATCTGCCGATGGCGAACTGCCTCGTGATGCAGCCGGAGCGGATCAACGCCGGGAGTTTTCTCGACCTCTACAAGCAGCGCCGCGAGCTTCACCCCGTTTACAACAACTACATGCGCGTGACGGGGCCGCGCGCACATGAAGATCTCGAGCCCATCCTGCGGCCGCTTTTCACAACTTCCTTCCTGATCGATGACTGGCTGGCGGATAATGGGTTCTTCGGCGCGAAGCAGGTGATCTCGATCAGCGCCTCGTCAAAGACGGGGCTTGGTCTCGGCTTCGGACTGAGCAGGCGCCGCCCGGCGGCGCCCGCTGCCATCGGCCTTACCTCGAAGGGCAACAAGGCTTTCGTGGAGGCCACCGGCTATTTCGACAAGACCGTGACCTATGACGATGTGGCGAGCCTCGATGCGTCGATCCCGACGGCGGTGGTGGATTTTGCGGGCAATGGCGAAGTTCTCTCAGCGGTTCATCATCACTTCCGGGACAATCTGGTAGAGAGCACGACCGTTGGCCTGTCGCACAAGGATGCGCCGCGCGCGCCCGGCAATCTGCCCGGTGCGAAGCCGCATCTCTTTTTCGCGCCCGACCAGATGAAGAAGCGGAACGAGGAGTGGGGCAATGAGGCCTATGACCGGAAAGTTGGTGAGGCCTGGGACGCCTTTGCGACATCCGCCGGGAAATGGATGAAGCTCGAGCGCAGCCGCGGCGAAGCGGCGATCGCCAAAGTCTATGCGGACATGCTGGCGGGGCGCATCAACCCGGCGGAGGGACATCTTCTGTCGCTCGGCTAGCAAACAAGAGAAACGGGGAGGAAACCCATGACGCTCGAAACACCCTTGCTGCTCAGCGGCGCGCCGGGCTCGCCCTATACGCGCAAGATGCTGGCGCTGCTGCGCTACAGGCATATTCCCTATCGTTTCTTCCTGTCGGGACATGACACGCCGAAGACGCTGCCAACGCCGAAGGTGCAACTGCTGCCGACCTTCTACCTCAAGGAAAATGGCGGCGAATATCAGGCAGCCGTCGACTCCTCGCCGCTGATCCGCCGCTTCGAGGCGGCGTTCAGCGGGCGCAGCGCCCTGCCTTCCGATCCGGTCGTCGAATTCATCGACTATCTGATCGAGGATTATGCGGATGAATGGCTGACAAAGGCGATGTTCCATTATCGCTGGCACTACAAGCCCGACATCGAACGCGCGGCGGCCATATTGCCGCGCTGGCGCGCCGTGACGGCGTCCGAGGACGACCACCTGAAAATGGGAAAGCTCTTCGCCGAGCGGCAGATTTCGCGTCTTTATGTCGTCGGCTCGAACGAGACAACGGCACCCGTGATCGAAGCGAGCTATCTGCGCTTTCTCGATTGCATGAAGGCGATACTTGAAAAGCAGCCCTTCGTGATGGGCAAGCGGCCGGGCAGCAGCGATTTCGGCCTGTTCGGACAACTGACGCAGCTCACGCATTTCGATCCGACGCCGATGGAGGAGACGCTGAAGCGTGCGCCGCGCGTCTTTGCCTGGGTCGATATCATGGAGGATCTGTCGGGCATCGAGCCGGCGGAAGGCGACTGGATTTCGCGCGATGCCATTTCCGGCGTTCTGGGCAGCCTTCTGAAGGAAATAGGCCGCGTCTATGCGCCGGCGCTCATTGCCAATGCGAAGGCATTGGCCGCCGGTGCGGAGAAGGTGGAAACCGAAATCGACGGCAGGCCATGGGTGCAGCAACCCTTCCCCTATCAGGGCAAGTGCCTGCAATGGCTGCGCGAGAAGCACGCGGCGCTGACGCCGGCGGACAGGGCGGCTATCGACAAGCTGCTCGCGGGGAGCGGCTGCGAGGCACTTTTCGCAGGCTAGGCGGATTCAGCGCTTGTTGCGGACAGGCGCAAGGAGCGCGAGGCCCATCGCCTCGATGGTGCGCTTTGCCTGCGGGACCGAAAGGTTCTGGTCCATGCGCAGGCGGCGCCACATATCGAAGCTGAGGACCGCATCCAGAGCGTCAACCAGCGTGCGATCCTTTCGCAGACTTGCGGGCAGCGCATTGCGCAACAGATCGCGCAGGCCTGCATTCATCCTGTCCCTGTCCTCGACCAGATAGGGCGAGCGATGGGCATTGGCATCCGCAGCAATGCGGAAGGGCATGATGCGCTCAAACAGGCGCGAACGGCGCTCGAGCATCGTCAGAAATCGCTCCTCCGCTGTGCCCGACGGCTCGGTCAGATCGAGCAGCGGCTCCGCCTCCACCATCGCAAGCGCACCGATCTCCCGGTAGAGACTCTCCATATCGTCGAAATGCCGGAACACCGTGCGCAGGCCGACATTGGCGCGGGTGGCCACTTCCTCGGCGCGGGGCGAGACATTGCCCTCGCGTATCAGATCGCGCATGGCCTCGACGATGCGCAGGCGGCTTGCGGCGCTGCGAAGGCGGCGGCCATCCTGCTTCTTGACGGTAGTGTCGGTCATGCGGGGAGACTCATCGAAAGATTACCGTTGCCCATCATCCCAAACCGCGGCTGCAAATGCTACAGGCGCTTATCCCCCAACGAAAAATCATCGGTCTATTCATCGCCGCCTTCAAGAGCGCGGCGGATACGGCGCAGAATGACGCGGCGGGCCTTGTCGTCCGCCGCCTTCTCAAGCTCGGCGCCGATATCAAGCCAGAGCTCTGACAGATCATTGTGCCAGTCCGTCCGGCCGACGATTTCAGGCTGAAGGCGGCGGGCGGCTGGGCGCTCCCTTGCGGCAGGCGTTTCGGCCAGCAGGTCCAGCTCGGCATCGAGGGCCGGGGCAAAGATACGGTCGCCATCGAGACCGAGGGCGGCGAGTCTTTCATGGAGACCGGCAATGCCCTCATCTTCACCATGCACAAGGATGATGCCGCGCTTGACCGGCCCGCGATCCGCCACCCAGCGCGCAAGGCCCGGCCCATCGGCATGGCCCGAGAAAATGTCGAGTGTGCGAATGCGGGCGCGGACCTTGACCTCCTCGCCCTGGATGCGCACGGCTTCCGCGCCGTTCTGCAATATGCGGCCAAGCGTGCCTTCCGCCTGATAGCCGACCAGCAGGACCGTCGTGTTCTCGCGCCAGAGCCGGTTCTTCAGGTGATGACGGATGCGGCCGGCATCGCACATGCCGCTGGCGGCGACGATGATGTGACCGCCGTCCATCCGTTCGATCATCATGCTTTCCTGCACGGACTCCGTGGTGCGCAGGAGCGGCGAGCGCATGAGATGCTTGAAGGTGGCGCCGTCTTCCAGCTCGTCGGCGTGGTCCATGAAGATCTCGGTTGCGCGGATGGCGAGCGGTGAATCGAGGAAGATCGGCACCTGCGGAATGTGGCGCTTGTGCGCCAAGGCGAGGAGATCGGAGAGAAGCTCCTGTGTCCGCTCGACGGCGAAGGAGGGAACGATGAGGACACCATTGTTCCTGAGGGCCTCGTTCACCTCGCTCGCCACCAGATCGCGGCGCTGCTCGAGCGACATGAGGCCGCGCTCCCGCGCGCCATAGGTCGCCTCGCAGATGATGTAGTCGAGATTTTCGGGCGAATCCGGCTCCGGGTGAAAGCTCGTCACATTGGGACCGATGTCGCCGGAAAAGAGAAGGCGCAGCGTCTCCTGCTTGCGGTCGTCCGTGTGCAACTCGATCTCAATGGAGGAGGAGCCGAGAATGTGCCCGGCATTCCAGAAACGCGCCCGCACACCCGGTGCGGGCTGAACCCATGAATCATAGGCAACGGGGCTGAACATGCGCAGCGTCGCTTCCGCATCCTCGAGATCGTAGATCGGCGTGACCTCATCACGGCCGCGCCGCGCATTGCGGCGGTTAAGCTGCTGGACCTCCGATTCCTGAATATGCGCGGAGTCGGGCAACATGCAGGTGAGCAGATCGAAGGTGCCGTGGGTCGCATAGATGGGACCGCTGAAGCCGTTTTTCACGAGCTTCGGCAAAAGCCCGGAATGGTCGATATGCGCATGGCTGAGAAGAACGAAGTCGATTTCTTCCGGCTTGAAGGGGAAATTCGCATAGTTCAGTGCCTTCAGCGTTTTCGAGCCCTGGAACATGCCGCAGTCGATGAGGAAGCGCGTCTTTCCCGCGCGCAGGAGAAAACACGAGCCCGTAACCGTGCGGGCGGCACCATGGATGTTCAGCGAAATCGTCATCAGCCGTTCATTTCAAGAGTTCGCCACGAAGGGCATCTGCCAATAGCGGCGCAAGGGAAATGGCGTTGGTGGGATGGGGCACGGATGTGGTGGACCAGATGGCCGTGGCACCCGCCGCGCGGAGACGCCGCTCGATCTCGCCATCGAACAACGCATGCGTCACCGAAAGACAGATCGACGCCGCGCCCGCATCCTTAAGCCGAGATATGGCGGTCAACACCGTGCCGCCGCTCGATACGATGTCATCGAGCAGAAGAACCGCCCTGCCCTTCAAGCCGCCGCCGGGAAACTCTATATCAACATTGCGGTCGCCATGCCGGGTCTTGCGGCCGGCAATCGCCTCCGCGCCGAGTGCATCGCCGACGCGCCGCGCCCACTGGATCGACTCTTCATCGGGCCCTGCCACCAGAACATCCCGGCCGAGCCCCTTCTGCCGCGCGAAGGCTGCGATCGCATCGGCGGCCGTCAGATTCTGCGCTTCAATCTCAGGAAAAACTTCCTCGATGCGGGCGACGCGGTGGAGATGCGCATCGACGGTGACGATGCGATCAAAGCAGGACGAAAGGAAGCGCGACATGGCCTGCTGGCTCACGGCTTCTCCTTCGTGGAACACCTTGTCCTGACGCATATAGCAGAGATAAGGCGCAACAAGGACGAGCCGCCGCGCGCCGCCACGGCGCAACGCATCGGCGGCAAACATGAGCTCGACAAGCTTTTCATTCGGCCGGTCGAGCGGGCAATAGACGATGGACATGGCGGCGGCGCCGGGCGCCGTGACGCGCGACTCGCCATCCGGGAAACGGTGAACGCCGATTTCGGACAGCGGGATGGCGAGCGCCGAAGCGAGATCAGCCGCATGAGTCTTGCCATGCGCGAAGGAGAAAAGCGCGGCGGCGCTCATTTTGCGCCTCCGGCTTTCACACCGGGGCTGGCGAGCGCAAATCCATCAATCTCCCGTGCCGCATCGACGGCGAAATGGAAATGGGATTCGCCTGCGGAATAGATGCGGTAGAGCGGCTCGCCTGCTTCGACGCGATCACCGATACGCTTCAGCATGAGCAGGCCGGCACCGCGATCAAGCGGTGCACCGGCAAGACGCGCCAGCTGGGCGATACGGAAACAGTCTATCGAGGCGACCACGCCGTCGGCATTTGCACAGATGTCCGCTGTGAGGGGACCAGGCTTCGGAGCAACGGGCGCCCTGCCCTGTGCGTCGATGATCCGGTTCATGGAGGCAAGGGCAGCACCGCTCTCCAGCAATTCCTTTGCGCGTTCATAGCCGCCGCCGCCACGGACCGCCGGGTCGGCCTCGATCACGCGGCCAGCGAGATGAAGTGATTTTTCCCTCAGATCCTTCGGCGCATCCGGCTCATTGGCGAGGACGGCCATCACATCCTGCGCTTCGAGAATAGGGCCGACACCACGGCCGATCGGCTGCGCGCCGTCGGTAACGAGTATGTCGACATGGATTTTCATGGCATCGGCTACGAACTCGAAGAGTTTGCGCAAGCGCATCGCCTCCATGGCATCGCGCACCTTGGCGGATGGGCCGACCGGCAGGTCGATCACGAGATGGGTGGAGCCCGCCGCCTTCTTCTTCGACATGATCGAGGCGACCATCTGTTCGCGCGTGTCGAGATTGAGGGGGCGCTCGACGCCGATCAGAATGTCGTCGGCGGGCGACAGGTTCACATGCCCGCCCCAAACGAGACAGCCTTTGCATTCCTCGACCACGGATTTCATTTCGTCCATCGACAGATCGACGCGGGCGAGCACTTCCATCGTGTCCGCCGTGCCGGCCGGCGAGGTGATCGCGCGCGAGGAGGTTTTCGGCATGGTCAGGCCGTGCGCGGCGACGATAGGCACCACGACCATTGTCGTGCGGTTGCCGGGAATACCGCCGATGCAATGCTTGTCGACAATGACGGGCGCATTCCACGTCATGTGATTGCCGACATTTGCCATCGCAAAGGTGAGATGGAGCAATTCGTCCGTCGTGAGAAAACCCGCGCAGGCAACGAGAAAGGCGGCGATTTCCATGTCGGAATAGCGATAACCGACAATGTCGTGAATGATGGATTCGATCTGATAGCGGTCGAGCGCTTCGCCCACGATCTTGGCGCGAACATGATCGAGGCTTTGCGGGCTCCGCGCAGGCGCTATGGTGACACTACCGCCTTCCTTCACATCGAGCCGGCGAAAGGCGGGTTCGGTCAGGCCGATTTCGTCCGGCCCGACCATCGAAGGATCGCTGCAGATATCGAGGCTTGCGATGATGGAGTGGCCGTTATTGTGAATTTCCAGCCGCTTGAAGGCCTGAAACGCCTCCGGCCGTAGCGCGATGCAATTCGAGGCAAGCACCGCCACATTCTCGCGCAACGTATCGAGCGGAATGCGGCGTATCTTGAGCATCATTGTTTCGTTACTTCCCTATGCCTGAAAAATGGTTTCGCCGCGCTTGATCGTTTCGGCGATCGTCAAATTGCGCAGCTCATCCGGGGGGATGCGGACCGGATCCTGCTCGATAATGACAAGATCAGCGAGCTTTCCGGCCTCAATGCTCCCCTTTATATCATCCTCGAAGTGCTGGTAAGCGGCATCAATCGTGATCCCGCGCAGGGCTTCCTCCGCCGAGATACGGTGTTCCTCGCCCAGCACCTTGCCGCTCCTCGTCCGCCGGTTGACGGCAGACCAGAGCAACATCCGGCAATCGGACGGAACGACCGGCGAGTCGTTGTGGCGCGAATACCGCATACCCCGGTCGATTGTGGTGCGCACGGGGCTGATGCGCGAGGCACGCTCGGCGCCGAGCACGGAATCGCGGTGCCAGTCCCCCCAATAGAAGGTGTGCGTGACGAAATAGGACGGCATGACGCCGAGCCGCGCCATATGGTCGAGCTGGTCCTCCCGCAAGGTCTGCGCATGAATGACCGTGGCGCGGCGGTCGCCCGGCCCATGTTTCTTCGTGGCCTTGTCGATGGCGGCGATGAACTGGTCCGCCGCCGCGTCGCCGTTGCAATGGGCATAGACCTGCCAGCCACGGGCAAAGGCGTCATCGACCATGCTGGCCGCTGTCTCGTCATCGACGATGCGATAGCCGCGATATTCCTTGTCGAAGCCCGGCGGCACGACTTCATAGGGTTTGGTGAGCCAGGCTGTTTTCGCCTGAGGCGAGCCATCGAGCATGAGCTTGATGCCGCCAACCTTGAAGCCGTTGTAGTCGCGCTGCATCTCGATGTCGCCGCGCGCCAGATCCTCGATATGGGTGAAGAAAGGATAGGCGACGACGTCGATCTTCAATCTGTCGCGCTCGGCCGCGAGCGAAAGGAGATCGAAATCGGGGCGGCGCGTCGCGCCGTCCTGCGCCGTCGTGATGCCCCAGGCAGCATAGCGGTTCTGGACCTCGTCGAGCAGATCGAGAAGCTCCTCGCGCGACGCCTGCGGCAAGCGCGGCATGGCAAGCGTGATCGCACCTTCTTCCAGTATGCCGTTCGGTTCGCGTGTACCCGGCCAGCGGCGGATGACGCCGCCTTTGGGATCGGGCGTATCGGCGCTTATGCCGAGCAGCGAGAGGGCGGCAGAGTTCACCACCACGACATGGAGCGAGGCATGATAGGCGAGCACCGGCTGGTCCATCGAAACGTCATCGAGGTCCGCACGGGTCAAGGCGCGCTTCTCGGCAAGCAGCGAATCGTCGTACATCGCGCCGAGAATCCAGCCGCCGCGGCCGCCGCCCGTCCGTTCACGGAACTTGCGGAGCTCTGACTTGATGTCCTCGATGCTGCGAATGGGGCCAGCCGGCTCGGGCGCGAGATTCTGAAAGCCCATCAGCAGCGCCGTCATCGAAATATGGCCGTGGCAATCAATGAAACCCGGCATCATGGTGCGGCCATTGAGATCGACAAGTTTCGCATCGCGCCCGGCGCGGGCGGCCACGTCCGTCTCGCTGCCAGCGGCGAGAATGCGCCCGCCCGAGACGGCGACGGCTTCGGCCAGAGGTGCTGAGGGATTCATGGTGCGGATGGTGCCGCCGCGATAGACCGTGATGCCCTCCGCCGCGTCGAGCCGCGACCGCCGCGTTTCGCCCGCGGCAAATGCGGGTGCGGTGAAGGCGAGCGCCGTTGCGAGGCCGCCCGCCGCCGCATCCTTCCTGCCGCCAAGCAGGGCAAGTCCGGCCGCCGTCAACGCGGCGCCCGCGCCAAAAAAGCCGCGGCGGCTCAGACCCGGATGGCGAAGCTGATAGGCCTCCCAGATATAGGGCGAACAGCAGGGGCAGCCGCTCTTGTGCGTTTCAGGACGGTCATGCGCCATGTCTCGTTCTCCCCTTCAACGGCCGGTGAAGTTCGGCTTGCGTTTTTCGAGGAAGGCAGCGACCGCCTCCCGGTGATCCTCGCTGGTGGAGGCGAGCGCGAACTGGTCCGCATCCATGAAGGTCGAAACGGCATTGAGCGCCGTTGCCGCATTGGTGATGCCGCGTTTTGCCATGCGGATGGCGACAGGCGGCAACGCGGCGACCTTGTCCGCCCAGCGGCGCGCCGTTTCCAGTGCCTTGCCATCATCGCAGATTTCGTCGGCGAGGCCCCATTCTCCGGCCTTCTCCGCATCGACCTTCTCGCCGAAGATGGTGAGCTGCTTTGCGCGCGAGGGACCGATCAGGTTCACCATGCGCGGTTGCGTGTGCCAGCTCATGTTCATGCCGAGGGGAATTTCAGGCAGGCGGAAATGCGCGCCGCGCCCGACAATGCGGAAATCGCAGGCAACGGCAAGCGCGACACCGCCGCCGATGCAGAAACCTTCGATGGCGGCGATCGTCACCTGATCGAGCGCCTCCCAGGCATCACACATGTCGGGGCCCGCGCGCAGCATCTCGCGGCGCTCCAGGAGCGAAGCTTCGGCGCGCTGGCGCATGGCGGGATCGGCCAGATCGGCACCGCCGGTGAATGCCTTGCCGCCGGTCAGCACGATGGCGCTCGATGTCACATCATCGCGCAGCGCCCTGGCGGCGGCCGTCAGATCGCGCAGCAGCTGGACGGAGAGCGCATTGACGCGGTCGCCACGATCGAAGCGCAATGTCGCAACGCGGCCTTCGCGCTCAATCGTAATAAATTCGCCGATCCTCTCGCTGACGGACATGCCCCCTCCTTGCAGATGATGCGGCTTCTGCGGGCCGCCTTGGAGGGGAATGATGGCGTCCCGGCGGGGGAAAGCCCAGTGTTTTCCTGTCGCAGGCAAAGGAAAGGCGGCGCAATTCATGCGCCGCCTTCAAGGCCAGGAAGGCCGGCTTCAGCTATTCATCACCTGCCATGAACCATCCGGCTGGCGGCAGGCATAGCCATAGGCCTGCTCAGCGCGGCCGCCGATGGTCACGACCGTCTGGTATTCGCGGCAATACTGGCCGGGATTGGGCTCCCAGGTCCGCAGCGGCGTGACTTCGTAGCCGTAGCCGCTGTCCGGGTCCTGCCAGTAGACGGACTGATTCGACGGTACATATTCGAGCACGTCGCCGACACAGGCCTGGTTGGTGGAGTCGATCAGGCTGCCGATCACGCCGCCAAGCACGGCGCCAATGAGCGCGCCGCCGATGACCGGGCCTGCGCCACGACCCTGATCCGCGCCAATGACGCCGCCAAGAACGGCACCGATCGCCGCACCGACAGCATCGCTGTTGCAGGCGGAATAGCGGTAGCCATAGCCGTGGCTGTCATAACGGTAGACCGAGTCATAACCGGCATAGGGGCCGGAATAGTAATAGTCGCTGTAGCTGTATCCATGGACGTGATGCACATAGACCGGCTGCGGGATGGTGATGAAGTAGTTCACATTGCGATAGACGATGACCGGGCCATGCGATGGCGGCTTGTGACTGCCATGCCAGCCATACCACGGCCTGTCCGCATAGACCGGCGTATAGGGGCGCGTGTATTGCGTCTGGTTCTGGAAGTAACGCCGCTCATATGACTCCCGGCCCGGTGCATGGCGGCCGAGTTGCGCCACTTGCTGGTGGCCGGACTGGCGCTGCCAGTCGCGCTGGCGCTCGGCCTGCTGGTATTGCGACCGCTGCCGCTCCTGCTGGACCGCCTGCTGTTCCATCTGCTGGCGCTGCCAGTCGCGCTGGCGCTCGGCCTGCTGGTATTGCGACCGCTGCCGCTCCTGCTGGACCGCCTGCTGCTCCATCTGCTGGCGCTGCCAGTCGCGCTGGCGCTCGGCCTGCTGGTATTGAATGGCCTGATTTTCCTGGGGCTGGGGCCGCTGCCATTCGCGCGCCTGAGGCTCGCGCTGGCCTATCGCCTGTTCCTGGCGCGGCGAAACATACTGGTCCGGGCGTTCGCCGCCCCGGCCAAATTCCCGGCCATCCTCGCGGCCGCCGCGCCCATCCCAGGACTGCGCACCGGCAGGTGCGGCAAGACCGAGGCAAAGCGCCATAGCCAATGAAAGTCCGATCGGACGTGCAAATTTCTGCGCCATGAGGCGCCTCCCTTCAGCAAAAGGGCCGGATTCGACCCTGCGGAGGGAGTTTTCCATCCCCAAGCTGAACGGCGGCTGAACCATTTGTTAATCTGTGCGGCAAAGCGCCGGTTGCATTCCCCACCCAATCTCCCCACACACAAGGAGCGGGACCTACAAAAGAAGGAAGCATGATGCCTGCCGACAGCACGACGAAATCCGCTTACGAAAGCTTCCTCAAGGCCGCCTGCGACCGGCTCGGCTACAGCGAGACCATCGCCTCGCTTCTGGCGCTCGCCGCAATGGAAATAAAGGTCGAAATTCCCATCATCCGGGACAATGGCGAGCTTGCCATTTTCACCGGCTACCGGGTGCAGCATCAAAATGCGCGCGGACCCTGCAAGGGCGGGTTGCGCTACCATCCTCAGGTCGATCTCGACGAGGTGCGCGGCCTTGCCTCGCTGATGACGATGAAGACGGCGCTGGTGAATATTCCGCTGGGTGGCGGCAAGGGCGGCATTACCTGCGACCCGCGAAGCCTGTCGGCGCGGGAACTGGAGACGCTGACGCGAAAATTCGTCAAGCGCATTCACCGCGAGATCGGTCCGAACAGCGACATCATGGCGCCGGACGTGGGCACCAATGCGCGCGTGATGGGCTGGATCCACAGCGAATATTCGGCGATCTACGGCCATTCACCCGCCGCCGTGACCGGCAAGCCGATCGCGCTTGGCGGATCCGCCGGCCGCGAAACAGCAACCGGCGACGGAATTGCCATCGTCACGCGGGAATATGCAAGGCACCGCAACATACATCTCGACGGCGCGACCGCAGCGATCCAGGGCTTTGGCAATGTTGGCATCAATACCGCACTCGCCTATCGCAAGCTCGGGATCAAGGTGATCGCCATATCGGACTCGCGCGGCGCGGTTTACCGCGAGGATGGCATCGACATCGAAGCCCTGGCGAAGCGCAAGCGGGAGCGTGGCACGATTGCCGATGCGGAGGGCCACGAGACGATCAGCGCCGGGGAACTACTGGAAACGAAATGCGATTTTCTGGTGCCTGCCGCGCTCGGCAATGCCGTCACGGGCGACAATGCAGACAGGATTTCGGCAGGCGCCATCATCGAGGGAGCGAACGGCCCCCTCACCCGCCAAGCCGACGAGATTCTCGCGGCACGCGGCATCGACGTCGTGCCCGAT